>NZ_JAMZBC010000079.1 GCF_024158715.1 Halomonas sp. 707D7
ACCACCCGATCCCATGCCGAACTCGGAAGTGAAACCGCAACGCGCCGATGGTAGTGTGGGGCCTCCCCATGCGAGAGTAGGTCATCGTCAGGCACCTATCTGAAAAATCCCCCGTCTCTGTGAGGCGGGGGATTTTTTTATGCCTGGAATTATTTATCTATGCTCGAAAGCAGGAGAGCTGCCGCAGGTTGCGGCAGCGCTGATGCTTAGCGGTCGTCTCGGCGATGTTGGCACTCGCCGTTGGCCCACGTCTCGAAAATGGCGCGGTCGTCGGCCAGGATCATCAGGGCAAAAAGCTTTTCACCAAGCGTGGTACACCTTTCGATACGCCGAGCCAGAAGCGGCGTGGCGCATGGGTCGATGACGATGAAATCCGCTTCCATGCAGGGCTTGAGCTGGCCGATGGCATGATCGAGCGATAGTGTGCGGGCATTGCCGTGAGTCAATGCGTAGAACCCTTGCCACGCCGTGAGTGGCTGCTGGCAAAGCTGGCCCACCTGGTAAGCGCTTTTCAGCGTGCCGAAGCCGCTCAGGTCGGTACCTGCACCGATGTCACTGGCATAAGTGAAGGCCATGCCTGCGCGGTAAGCCGCTTCACGGTCGAACAGGCCGCTGCCGAGGAAGAGGTTCGAACTCGGGCAGAAGGCGATATGAGCCCCATTGGCGGCCAGGCGCTTGCGCATGCTGTCGTCGAGATGCACGCCGTGGGCAAAAGTGCTTTTCGGCCCGACCAGGCCCGCCTTTTCGTATACAGCCAGATAATCGCGGCTACCTGGAAAGAGCTCGGCCACCCATTTCAACTCACCCTCGTTTTCGGCAAGATGCGTCTGCAGCCAGAGACTCTCATCGTTTCTAAGCAGCGCGCCGGCCGCATCCATCTGCGCGGCGGTGGAGGTCGGGGCGAAACGCGGTGTGACGCTGTAGCCCAGCCGATCACACCCATGCCAATCGGCGATCAGCCGTTCGGTGTCGGCCACGCCGTGAGCACCGTCTAAAAGGGCGTCCGGGGCGTTGCGATCCATCATCACCTTGCCGGCCAGCATACGCAGCCCGCGCGCCCGGCTTTCGGAGAAAAACGCATCGATGGACCCCGGGTGGCTCGAGCCGAACACCTGGGCGGTGGTGGTGCCCGCCCGCAGCATTTCGTCGAGAAACGCCTGGGAAAGCGACTGTGCATGTTCGGCGTCTTGAAAACGACACTCTTCCGGAAAGGTGTACTCGTTGAGCCAATCCAGTAGCTGACGTCCGTAAGAGGCCATGATGTCGAGCTGCACGTAGTGGACGTGGCTGTCGATGAAGCCTGGCATGATGAGCTTGCCGCGATAGTCGCGTACATCGGCCCCCGCGGGCAGTATGGCGCGCAGGTGCTCGTACTGACCGACGGCATGGATATGACCGCCCTTGAGCCAGAGAAGCCCATCCTCGTGGTGCTCGATGCTGCCCGGAGCAGGGCGATCATTGTGGCCGGGGTCCGCAGCGAAGCTGAGAAGCTCCCCGCGAATGAAGACGTCTGCGTGATTCGTCATGGTAGGTCGAACTCTTGAAAATCGTCGAAAAGCGGTTTCAACGCGGCACTCTCGAGTCCGCGATGGTCGTCGATGGAAGCGGGCGCATCGGTCAGTGTCAGCAGCTCGGCCACGGTACATAGCCCGATGGCATAAGGCGTCTTGTCCTGAAGCTTGCCTTGACCAAGGGTGCCGATAGGGCAACGCATGCGCCGAAGGGCGGCTTCGCTTTTACCGGTGCGCTGCAGGCGGCGCTTGAAGCTGCTCCACTTGCTCTGGGAGCCGATCAGGCCGACCGAACCCAGGTCATCGCGTTCGCAGAGCGCGTCAACGAGCGCGTAATCCTCGTCATGGCTATGGGTGAGGACGAGAACATGGCAGCCGGAAGGTAGTGAACGAACGGCTGCGGCAGGGTCGTTCAGGCGATGGGTAGCAAGTCTTGGCGCGGGCTCGACCGACGCGAAGCTCTCCGGGCGGCTGTCGAACCAGTGCCGGTGCCAAGGCAGGGGATGGCTCAAAGCCACGATCGCCTGCCCGACATGGCCGGCGCCGAACACCGCCAAGTGGGTACGCGCACCGGGAAATACTTCCAGCATCACGTTGACGAAGCCGCCGCAACACTGGCCGCTGCGCCCGCCAAGTGAAAAGGCCTCCAGGTGGAAGCCGGCGTTGCCTTCGGCCAGATGGCGGCGCGCCGTGTCGATGGTTTGCCACTCGAAGGTGCCGCCTCCCAGGGTATCGATGACAGAGCTCGGGGTGATCACCATGCGCGCGCCGGGCTCGCGCGGCGTCGAGCCCAGGGCGCTGACCTGGGTCGCCAGTACGTGGGGCAGGCCGTTTTGCTGGCAGTGATGCAGCGCGGCGTGCCAGGTCACAAACGGGGTCTCGTTCACAGCGCCTTGGTCCTCAATGCCTGGGCTGCCAGCATGACCCGCTCCGGCGTCGCCGGCGCATCCAGCGACGGCGACGTCCGGTAGTCATCGAGGCTCGCCAGCGCGTCGCGCAGCGCCGACCAGACGCTGATACCCAGCATGAAGGGCGGCTCGCCCACCGCCTTGGAGCGATACAGGCTCGCCATGGAGTTGGGGTGCCCCTCCATCAGCGCGACGTTGAAAATCGGCGGCGTGTCGCCGAAGGTCGGAATCTTGTAGGTAGCGGCGCTGTTGCTCACCAGTACGCCGCGTTCGTCCCACTTGAGCTCCTCGCTGGTCAGCCAGCCCATCGCCTGGATGAAGCCCCCTTCGATCTGGCCGATGTCGATGGCCGGGTTGAGCGAATCCCCCACGTCGTGGAGGATATCGACGCGATCCAGCCGGTATTCTCCGGTCAGGGTATCCACGGTGACTTCCGACACCGCCGCACCGAAGGCGTAGTAGTAGAAGGGCCGACCCTGGCCAGTCGCGCGGTCGTAGTGGATCAGCGGCGTGGCGTAGAAGCCTTTTTCGGAAAGCGAGATCCGGTTCAGGTAGGCGGTCTGGACGAGCTCCCCCCAGGGCAGGCGGTATTCGCTTTCGCCCAGGCCCGCCACCAATATGCCATCTTCGAGGCGCATGCCTTCGCGCTCGAGCCCGCCTTCGAAGTGGCCAGCGGCGAAATCGAACAAGCGCTCGCGCAGCCTGATCGCCGCGTCACGCGCCGCCATGCCGTTCAGATCGGCTCCGCTCGAGGCGGCCGTGGGCGAGGTGTTGGGCACCTTGTCGGTACGCGTGGCGCTGATACGCACGTCTTCTAGATCGAGCCCCAGCTCGCGCGCCACGACCTGGCAGATCTTGGTGTGCAGCCCCTGGCCCATTTCCGTGCCGCCGTGATTGATCATCACGCTGCCATCGGTATAGACGTGAAGCAGTGCCCCCGCCTGGTTCAAGTGCTGGGCGGTGAAGGAGATGCCGAACTTCACCGGCGTCAGCGCCAAGCCTTTTCTGAGGATGGGACTGTGGGCGTTGTAGCGCTGAATCTCGTCGCGGCGCGCCCAGTAGTCGCTATCGCGTTCGAGGGTATCGATCAAGGTGTGCAGCAGGGCGGTCTGATCCACCTTCTGCCCGTAGTGGGTGGTATCGAAGCCGGGGCGGTAGAGGTTGCGCTTGCGCACCGTCAGCGGGTCCTCGCCGATGCGCCGGGCGATATCGTCCATCGCCGCCTCGATGATCATCATGCCCTGCGGGCCGCCAAAGCCGCGAAAAGCAGTGTTCGAGGCGGTATGGGTGCGGGCTCGGTGGCCTGTCACTCGGGCCGCGTTCAGACAATACGCGTTGTCGGCATGGAACATCGCTCGGTCGACGATGGCATCCGACAGATCCGGCGAATAACCGCAGTCGCCGATCAGCGTGATCTCGCCACCCTGGATGACGCCTTCGCCATCGATGGCCAGCCGGTAGCGGTTGTGAAACGGGTGGCGCTTGCCGGTCACGCGCATGTCAACGCTGCGCGGCAGGCGAAGGCGCGCGGCGCGTCCCGTGCGCCGCGCGACGATGGCGGCAATGCATGCCCAGGGCGAGGCCTGGGTCTCCTTGCCGCCGAAGCCGCCGCCCATCCGGCGAACCTCCACGGTCACGCTGTGAAAGGGAATACCCAGCACCTCGGCGACCAGTTTCTGGGTTTCGCTCGGATGCTGGTTGGAGGTGTAGACGACGACGCCTTCGTCCTCGGTGGGCAGCACCAGGCAGGCCTGGCCCTCCAGATAAAGGTGCTCCTGCCCGCCGACGAACAGCGCCCCCTCGATCACGTTCGATGCCTCCTCGAGGCACTGTTGCCAGTCGCCACGCTCCTGGACGTGGCTGGGGCGCACTCGCTCGTCGTGCTCGATGGCGGCGACCGGATCCAGGCGTGCAGGAAGCTCGTCGATATCGATCTCGGCAAGCTCCACCGCCTGGCGCGCTGCCGTGTAGGAAGTCGCAGCCACCGCAAACAGGCACTGTCCGGCGTAGCTGATCGCCTCGTCCACAAAGATCGGGTCTCCCGGAAAGACCGGACCGATATCGGTATGGCCGGGCACGTCGGTAAAGGTGATGACATCGACGACCCCCGGGGCACGTCGCACGGCTTCGAGATCCAGGCGCGCAAGGCGCCCGTGAGCGACCGGCGAAAGCCCCAGCGCAAGATGCAGCGCATCCGCCGGCGCCTGGAGATCATCGATGTAGGCGGCCTTGCCGGTCACATGCTTGCGCGCACTTTCGTGATGGCTCGAGGCGCCGGCCTGGCGGCGACCATCGCTATCGACGGTATGGCGCGCCAGAGGTCCGTCGCCGGTGATCTGGCGATCAAGCTCGCGCCGGGCGTGGCGGCTTTCGGCATCGAGTCTAGTGAGCGTACGCATGGAGCATCACCTCCTGGTCCGGGGTCGTGAGCGTGACGTACAGGCGTTCGAGCAGGTTGGCCGCCGCCAGCTCGCGATACGCACGACCGCCACGCACATCATCCATTGGCTGGAAATCCGCCGAAAGCGCCTGCTGGGCTGCCTGAAAGCTCGCTTTCGAAAGCGGCTGGCCTTCGAGCGCGGCTTCGGCCGCGGCGGCGCGCCTGGGCGTGGCTGCCATGCCGCCAAAGCCGAGACGCACCTGCGCGAGCACGCCGTTCTCGAGCGTGTAGTGAAAGGCGCCCAGTACCGCCGAGATATCGTCCTCGCGGCGCTTGGAGAGTTTCCAGACACGCAGCGACGCATGCTCTTCGAGCGCGGGTAGAAAGATGCGGCTGATGATCTCGTCGCGCGCGAGTGCAGTCTTGCGATAATCGAGGAAGAAGTGCTCCAGCGCCATGGTGCGCGTGGCGTCGGGGCCGGCCAGTTCCACCCAGGCATCCAGTGCCAGCAGCACCGGCGGTGTATCGCCGATGGGCGAGGCGTTGGCGATATTGCCGCCCAGGGTTCCCCGGTTACGGATCTGGCGTGAGCCCAGTCGCGTCAGCAGGTGTGCAAAGCCGGGATAATGGCGCTGGAGTAAGGGTTCGAGCGCGGTGTAGGTCACCGCGCTGCCGACCCAGAAGCCTTGGCGAGATTGAAAATGCGCCGGCTCCACGCGTTGCAGGTCGGTCACGCGAGTGACATCGATGAGCTGCTCGAGGGGGCGAAGCTGCTGGGTGGTCTCGAGCCAGAGATCCGTCGCGCCGGCGACGAGCCTGGCATCGGGATGACGCGAGCGCAGGGCGATCAGCTCGTCGAGGGTGGTCGGGCGGGCATAGAAAGGCAGCGCCGGGTCAAATGCTTGCGGCTCGTCGAGCGCGGCGAGTTCGAGCGAAGTCTCGAACCAGGGCGGCGAAGACCAGTGGCTTCCCTGCATCGAGAGGGCGGCATCGCGAATCGGGCGATAGCCGGTACAGCGGCACAGGTTGCCCCCCAATGCTTCTTCCAGGGTTTCGCTGGTAAAGGGGGCGCCGCGACTCGCTTCTCGATGAAGAGTGAACAAGCTCATCACGATGCCTGGCGTACAGAAGCCGCACTGGCTGCCATGGCACTCGATCATCGCCTGCTGGGCGGGGTGCAAGTCTTGCTCGCTTTCGAGCCCCTCGACGGTGACCAGATGCCGGCCCTGAAGCTGGTGGGCCGGCGTGATGCAGGCGTTAAGCGTGGCGAATGCTGCCTGTGGCGTGTCGCGAATCGCCACGGTGCAGGCGCCGCAATCGCCGGAGGCGCAGCCCTCCTTGGTACCCTTGTACCCCAGCGTGTCACGCAGAAGCGTCAATATGCTCGTGTCCGGCGCTGTCTCGCAGCGTGTCGGCACTCCATTCAAGATGAACTCGACCGTCGCCATGGCCACCCCTCTTTTTTTGTTTTGACCGATCGGTCAATCGGGTAAAGCTTGGGATAAAATGAGCCCTCGTGCAAGACTTGTCGGTATGCCCCGACCTGGTGCCAACATGCACCGTTTGGGTGCGCACAATGGGCGCCTTAAGAGCCTCCGACGTCGAACAATGAATGCCCTCGAGGACCAAGGAGCGTTATGCAGACCACTCAATCACTGTCCAGAGAGTCGGGCGGCCGCGAGGCGGTGGAGCACACCATCCTGAATGCGGCCGAGCGCGTTTTCGCCCGCCATGGCTACCGCGGTGCCAGCCTTCAAGCGATTGCGGATCGCGCCGGCCTGCCCAAGGCCAACGTGCTCTACTACATGGGCAGCAAGCAGGCGCTCTATCTCAAGTTGCTCGACCGGATGATGCGGCGCTGGAACGCGGTGCTGGACGATATCACCCCGCAAAGCGATCCGCGCGAGGTGCTGAGCGATTTCATTCGCACCAAAATGATGCTGGGCCAGCGCTACCCCGACGGCTCGAAACTTTTCGCCGCGGAAATCCTTGCCGGCGCCCCTTTTCTCGCCGACTATCTCGAAGGCGAGCTGCGTCAGTGGGTAGAGTCGCGGGTGGAGGTCATGCGCCACTGGATCGAGCAGGGAAGGATGGATCCGGTCGATCCGCGTTTTCTGATCTTTCTGATCTGGTCCTCTACCCAGCACTACGTCGAGTACGGCGCCCAGGTGAACGCGATACTCGGCCAGGAGTGCTTGAACGAGCAGGATATTGATGACGTCACTGCCTTTCTCGAGCGCGTCATCCTGAAAGGGTGCGGCGTGCGCTAGGTGCGAAAGGCGACGCGCGTGCCAGACGCCAGGCGCTGCTCGGCCGACACCGGGCGCATCGGTGCATTGATCATTTCGTCCTGGGTGTCGGCATGGGTCAGCACGGCGTTCGTGAATCCCAGCGGGCGAAGGGCGCGGCTGACCCACTGAGTGCCGGTAAAGCGGCGCGTTCGCCCGGTGTCATCGACCAGCTCCTTGACGCCTTCGGCATGGTGCAGGCGCACCACGTACCAGCCGGCGCCAAGGGCGTGGATCTCGACCCGGTAGGTCTCGGCGGGGGTGCGCTCGCGCGCCAAGATATCGAGCGTCATCTCCTGGAGCGCCATGGCCGGTCTACTCCTGAGGCTCCGGAGCGACGCCGGGCACCCGGTAGCGCACGCCGTCCGTACGCTGCTCTTCGTAGCGCTGGTTCTCGTCCTCCGGCGCCACGCCGATGACGGTTTTCTGGGAGCCATCCGGCCAGGTATAGGTAGTGCAACCGGTCAGACCCAGCAGCATCGCGGCGCCAAGCGTCGCGACGGGCAATAAAGTACGGCGTAGAAACATCAATCACTCCCTCGACCACGGCAGGTTCTTCGGGCAGGCATGGCTGCCCATGGTGGGCGCCAGGTGCGCCGCCTTTGCACTATAGCGGATACCCGAAGCGAGCAAAACGCAATTCGCAGCGTCGTTTTGCAGGAGTGGACCGTTATATCGCGCCCTGAGCCATGCGGGCTGCTAAGATGGGCGCGACGCACCACACGCTGGTTCGAGGAATGAACGGCAAGTAAGGACAGGATATGCAAGACGCTATGGATAGACGGTTGCACACGATTGGATACTTGACGCTGGCGGGCACGCTTCTGACCGCCTGCGTGATACTGCTGGGGGCGTGGACGCGCCTGGTGGATGCCGGGCTTGGCTGCCCCGACTGGCCTGGCTGCTACGGGCGCCTGCTGGTCCCGGACAGCGAGCACGCGGCCCTGATTCACCCGGACGCACCGCTCGACCCCTCCAAGGCCTGGATGGAGATGATCCATCGCTACATGGCAACGCTCTTGGGGATCGTGGTGGTGGCGATCACGCTGCTCGGCTATCGATTGCGCAGCGTGGCGGGCTACCCCTGGCGGCTGAGCCTGCTGCTGCTGGCGTGCATTCTGGTGCAGGGCGCCTTCGGTGCCTTCACCGTCACGCTCAAGCTCTGGCCGCAGGTGGTCACGCTGCATCTGCTCGGCGGCATCGGCGTGCTGATGCTCTTTCTATGGTTGAGCCTGCGGGTTCGACGCAGCCAGCGACGCGAAGTGACCGGGCGGCGCCGTTTCACCCCGCTATGGGGGCTAGCGGGCGCGCTGCTGGTCGCCCAGCTCGCCTTCGGCGGCTGGGTCACCAGCAATTACGCGGGGCTTGCCTGCCAAGGAGTACCGACCTGTAACGCCCAGTGGTGGCCGCCGATGGATTTCAGCGAAGCGCTGCACCTTACCCAGACCGTCGGTCCCAACTATCTGCATGGCCAGCTGCACGCCAAGGCGCGTACGGCGATCCAGGTCATTCACCGCTTCGGTGCGCTGCTGCTGGGGGTTTCACTCGTGCTGATATGGTGGCGCTATCGTCATCTTCGCTCGCTACGTTCCTCCCTCACGGCAACGCTGTGTGCCTTTCTGCTCCAGGTCGGGCTGGGGGCCGCTAACGTACTGATGTGGCTGCCGCTATGGCTGGCGCTTCTGCATACTGCCGGCGCCGTGCTGGTGTCGGCAAGTTTCTGCTGGGCCTGCTGGTGCTGGCGCCAGTCACGTGAGTCCGATGCCTTGAATGCGGTGCGACACGCAGGGCCGATTGCCGGCCATGCTCGATAAAGTTGTTCGAATCAGCTATATAGAGTGTACAATTCCGGTCAAGCTATTCATGACGATGTTGCCCGAGAGGGCGCGTCGTTCAATCGGTAAGGGTGTTGCATGAACTCGATTCTGGCGCTGGTTCTTCTGGTGGTGGGCATTGCCGTGGTGGCGGGACTGGGCGTCTATGCCTTGACCCTGCGCAAGGAGGTCAAGCGTCGCGAGGCCTTTCGCCTCGATGAAGATCGCCGCGCCCAGCAGAACAGCCTCGAGAACCTCGATTACGTGGCGAGCGCCCTGGTCCAGGAGCAGGTCGACATCACCGAGGGAGCCTGGCGTTGCAAGGTGCTGCTCGAGATCATCGATCCCAGCCTCACCGAGCGTGAAGAGTTCCAGGCCTTTGCCGACGTCTACAATCGCACGCGCCACCTCAAGACTCACTCTGCCCGCAAGCAGCTCACGCCCCGCGCGCGCATGCAGGAGGACAAGGAGCGTCTCGAGGTCGAGAACGACATGCGTCCGGCGGTCTTGAGCGCCGCGCGCTCGGTTCTCGAGTGGCGAGCCAGGGGCGGTTCGGCACTGCACTGAAATGGCAACAACTTCTTTGGTGGACGCATCGAGCAAGTTAACGTACTTTTCTTGGCGTCTGTTGTGAGAGTTTTGCTATGCTAGAAATGCCGATATTGGCAAGGAGTTGATATCCAGGCATCGACACTGTTCAGCTCGCCTCGATGGGTGGGTCACGACAGGAAGATCGACCGGATCGAGGCGAGTGCCGCTCGATACCGGTCAAACGAAAAAACGGATGCTCTCGTTATATAAGAAGCATTGGATAAACGGGGTTGACTAACCTCGTAAGCATTGGATCAAGAAGGAGTCTTGCATGAAAAAATCAACGACTGGCTTGCTCATCGGATCGGCTTTGGTAGTGGGCCTCTCCGGCTGTGCCAGCTCTGCTTCTCAATCGTCCGGTCAGGCAAGCGCCAGCAGCGATCGTAGCTGGTACCAGCATCCGGCCATCTGTGGTCTGGCTGGCGGCCTGATCGGCGGCGGTATCGGTTACGCCACTAGCGGCAGCTCCGATGAAGAAAGCGGCGCGGCCACTGGTGCTGTAGCAGGCGCGGCCATCGGCGGTCTGTTGTGCGCCGATCGTACGCCGGAGCCGGTAGCTCCGCAGTGCCCGACCTACGGCGAAGTGCCGGCTGGCGTTGCCACCGATGCGCAAGGCTGCCCGCTGGACTCCGATAACGACGGCGTGCCGGACTACCGCGACCAGTGCCCGGGTACCCCGGCCGGTGTCGAAGTTGACGCCGTAGGCTGCCCGATCGATTCCGACGGTGACGGCGTGCCGGACTACCGCGACCAGTGCCCGAACACCCCGGCAGGCGTTGAAGTCAACGCACTGGGCTGCCCGGAAAGCGTCGTGCTGCAGAACGTCAACTTCGAGTTCGACTCTGCCCAGCTGACGCCGGGAGCCCAGCAGGTTCTCAACGGCGTTGCCGAGCGCCTGGTCAACAACCCGGACGTTCGCGTAAGCATCGAAGGTCACACCGACTCCGTTGGTTCTGCGGAATACAACCGCAACCTGTCCCAGCGTCGCGCCGAATCTGTTGCCAGCTACCTGGCTCAGCGTGGCGTACCGGCTAGCGACATGCGCTCCATCGGTTACGGTGAAGAGCGTCCGATCGCGACCAACGAAACTGACGAAGGCCGCGCACAGAACCGTCGCGTAGAGCTGGACGAGTGGAACTAAGCCACTCTTGAAATAACCGACGCGGCTCAAGGCCGTGTCGGTTCATCGCCACGACCCGCCAGGTTGTCGTCGCGATTCACATAAAGCGCCGGCCTCGTGTCGGCGCTTTGTTTTTTGGTGTTAGCCTTCCAGGCCTCCTGCCGATTTTCTCCTCCCCAGGGATCGAGCCGTCACGTTCGAGCGCTTTCATGATCTGATTCAGCTTCTTGAATGTTAATGATAAATATTGTCATTCATGCAATAAGTGTTAGGCTATGCAGTCACGCGTCAAACGCAAATGGTTCTTATATCTAACCAAGATCGGACGCGTCAGTGTGACTGGCGCGTGCAAGCGATGGAGATTCAACGTGCTGAAAAGGCCCCTCACAAGTTGGCTGGGATGCATGAGCGCCTGCCTCCTGGTAAACGCTCATGCCGTGGCGAGTGATGAAACCGTGAATCAGGCAGCGCAGAGTGTCGAGGCCCAGCAGACTCAGTCGGCTCTCCAGCAGCGTATCGACGAGGCGGACGAGCAGACACGCGCGGATATCGAAGAGCTGCGCGCGCTCGAGCGTGCCAATCGCGAGCTCGATACCACCAATGCCACGCTCGATGCGCGCCTGCTCGATGAAGCCGAACGCCTCGAGCGGCTGGAGTCGGCGCTCGCCACCGTCAGTGAGACCCGGGCGTCGCTTCCCGTCATCGAGCAGGACATGTCGAACCAGCTGGCGGCCTTCATCGAAAGCGATCTTCCTTTCCAGCGCGAAGAGCGTCTTGCACGCGTGCAGGCTCCTCAAGGTGACAGCAGCGTCGAGCGTATCGAGCAGTTGCTCGAGGCGTGGCGGCTGGAGCTCGATTACGGCCGGGATATCGATCACTGGCGCGGCCGGCTCACGCGGGAGAGCGGGGCGGCGCGCGAGGTGGACTACCTGCGCGTAGGCCGCATCGGCTTCTATTACCTGACGCCGGATGGCCGCGAAGGCGCGGTCTGGGACAAGCAGCAGGGCGAATGGCAGCCACTCGACGAGCGTGCGCGGCGCGAAGTGCGCAACGGTCTGCGCATCGCCGATGAGCAGCGCTCGCCGGAGCTTCTCAACCTACCGTTATCGATCACCGCCGAGCAGGAAGGCCAGTCATGAACGTATTCTCATTCACGCGTCGGCGTCGCTGGGTCTTGGTGGCGCTGGCAAGCTGCCTGCTTTCCACTCCGCTGCTGGCCCAGAACAGTGGCGTCGGCTCGCTCAGCGAAGCGCGCCAGGCTGCCGAGGCGCGCGACCAGGCGCGCCTCGAAGGGCTGCTCGACGATCGACAGGCGCTTGAGGCGGCGCTCGACCAGGCGCGCGCCGCCAATGCCGAAGCCGAGGAGCGTCAGGAGGCCCTCCAGGCGCTGCAAGAGGGGCAGGCGCAGCTGGCAGCCGAACTCGCCAGCCGCCAAGGGGAGCAGGGCGAGGAGCTCACGGGGCTGCTCTCTACCCTGAAGCGTCATGGCGACGAGGTACGCAACGAGCTCGGCGAGCAGAGCTGGCTGACGCTTCAGGGCGAGGGCGTGCCGCGCCTCGACGATGTCAACGTGCTCGAGCGCGACCAGCTCGAGCGCGTGGTAGACGCCCTGGCTACCCTCACTGCCCGCACCGGCCGCGCCGAGCGGCTGCGATTGCCGGTCGCCGATGCTCAGGGTGAGATCGAGGAGCGTGAGGTGATTCGCCTGGGCGACTTTGCCGCCTTCACCGACTCTTCGCTGCTGCGTACGGGCGCCGAAGGCAACGCCGTGTCGGAGCTTCCGCGCACGCCCGCCGCGATCCGCGCGACCCTGGACGACTACTTTCACGGCGAAAGTCGCCAGTTTGCCATCGACCCGTCCCAAGGTAGCGTTCTGGCCGCGCTGGCCCAGCAGCCGAGCCTGTGGGAGCGCTTCCAGCAGGGCGGCTACGTGGGCTACGTGGTGGTCGTGCTCGGCATCATCGGCCTGCTCGTTGCGCTGGCTCAGTATCTCTATCTCTGGGTGGTGAGCGCCCGGGTCAAGCGCCAGCGCCGCTCGCTGGACACCCTGACGGACGACAATCCGCTGGGTCGAGTGCTGCATCGCTTCCAGGACATGGACAAGCACCAGACGCCGGAAGCACTCGAGGCGCGCCTGGACGAGGCGGTACTGGCAGAGCTTCCGCGTATCGAGCGGGGCCAGCCCATGGTCAAGCTGCTGGCCGCCATTGCGCCGCTGCTCGGGCTTCTGGGCACCGTGACCGGCATGATCGTCACCTTCCAGGCGATCACCGTGTTCGGTACCGGCGACCCGCAGCTGATGGCCGGCGGCATCAGCCAGGCGCTGGTCACCACGGTGCTTGGGCTGGTCACCGCCGTGCCGCTGCTGTTCGCCCAGACGGCGCTTGCCAGCCGCAGCCGCTACCTGACCCAGGTGATCGAAGGCGAGGCCAGCGCCACGCTTGCGGATCATCTCGAGGCGCAGTCGAACGCTCGCGCCGGGACGGCGATCTAGATGGTCACGCTTCCCCTTTGGCTCGCCCCCGTGGAGCGGTTGATCGATGCCGGCGGCGCGGTCCTGGTGGTGCTGGCGGTCGTGGCCGTGGCGGTGTTCGCCATGGCGATCGAGCGCTGGTGGTACTACCGGGTGACCTGGCGCATCGCCCGGCGGCGTTTGATCAAGCGCTGGGCCGGGCGCCAGGATCACCGCAGCTGGAGCGCGCGTACCCTTCGCCAGGTGTGGAGCGATCGCCTGGTGGGCCAGCTCCGGCGCCCGTTGCCCTGGCTGAAGCTGCTCGTGGCGCTATGTCCGCTGCTGGGGCTTCTGGGTACGGTGACCGGCATGATCACGGTGTTCGACAGCCTGACCTACAGCGATACCCACCAGGCCCGCGCCATGGCCGACGGCGTGGCCCGCGCGACCCTGCCGACCCTGACGGGAATGGCCATCGCCGTGGTGGGACTCTTATTCATTAGTCGCCTGGAGCACGTGATTCGTCGCGAAGACCAGCGTCTTCACGACCGCCTGGCGCGCGCCTTGGAGGAGAACGATGCGTAGACGTCGCTCGATCGATGCAGCCGAAGAGAGCAACGAAGTCAACCTGACGCCGATGCTCGACGTCGTCTTCATCATGCTGATCTTCTTTATCGTCACCACCAGCTTCATCAACGAAAGCGGCATCGAGATCGACCGCCCCGAGTCGAGCGCGGCCAGTTCGCGCCCGGACGTCCAGGTGCTGGTGGCCATCACGCCGGAAGGCGCAGTCTGGGTCGATGGCAGCCCGGTGGACGTCCACCGCGTCGGCCAGACGGTCGCCGGGCTGCTCAGCAGCGACGGCTCGGTGGTCATCCAGGCCGATCGCGACGCCACCACGGGGCTGCTGGTCGAGGTGATGGATCGTCTTCAGCAGGCCGGCGTCGACCAGGTCGCGGTGGCTGCGAGCCGGGGCGCGCAATGATACGACGCCTGCTTTCGCTGCTCGCTGGTGCGGTGCTCGCCATTGGGCTCTTCTGGTGTCTGGCGCTGCTGGTCACGCCGCCCGAGCAGCCCCTCGATGAGCCGGAAATGACCATGACCATGAGCATGGTCGAAGCGGTGGAGGTCGCGCCGGAGCCAGAACCCCCGGCCCCGACGCAGGCGCCGCCGCCCACTGCCGCTA
>NZ_JAMZBC010000080.1 GCF_024158715.1 Halomonas sp. 707D7
GGGTGGGGCGCGGCAAGACCTATCTCGTCGATACCTTCTTCGAGGCGCTGCCGTTTCCCGACAAGATGCGCACCCACTTTCACCGCTTCATGCAACGGGTGCACAACGAGCTCAACCACTACAAGGGCGAGAAGAATCCGCTCGAGCTGATCGCCGGCAAGTTCGCCACTGAGGCGCGGGTGATCTGCTTCGACGAGTTCTTCGTCAAGGACATCACCGACGCGATGATTCTGGCCAACCTGCTCGAGGCGCTGTTCGAGCGCGGGGTGGTGCTGGTGGCGACTTCCAACATCGTGCCCGACGACCTCTACAAGGATGGCCTGCAGCGCACGCGTTTTCTGCCCGCGATCGAGCTGCTCAACCGCCACTGCGAGGTGGTGAACGTCGATTCCGGCGTCGATTACCGCCTGCGCGCGCTCGAGCGCGCCGAAATCTTCCATGCCCCTTGCGACGAGGCGGCCGAGCGCGAGCTTGCCCGCAGTTTCAAGGAGATCGCCGGCCAGGCCGGTGAGGCCGAGGCGCCGCTCGAGGTGAATCATCGCGTGCTCAAGACTCGCAGGCTCGGCGACAACGTGGCCTGGTTCGATTTCAAGGCGCTGTGCGACGGCCCGCGCAGCCAGAACGACTATATCGAGATCGCCCGCGAGTTCCATACCGTGCTGGTCTCCAATGTGCCCCAGATGGGCGCGAAACAGGACGACCAGGCGCGGCGTTTCATCAACATGGTGGACGAGTTCTACGATCGCGGCGTCAAGCTTCTGATGTCCGCCGAGGTGGCGGTGGAGTCGCTCTACACCGACGGCAAGCTGACCTTCGAGTTCGAGCGCACGCTGTCGCGGCTGCAGGAGATGCAGTCGCGCGAATACCTGGCGCTTCCCCACAAGCCGTGAGTCGTGAAAAAAGCCGCGCGGTACTTAACTTGTCGGCAATGCTCGTGTAGAATGCCGCCTCGCTGTACGTTACAGGCCTTTCGAGACGCACGTGTCGGCGGGTCGGTAACCAAAAAGAATAGGGATGGTGAAAGGCGTCATGCCTTCTCACCCAACACACTTAAACTGGTGAAATTCATCCATGAAGACGTTCAGTGCTAAGCCGCAGTCCGTCCAGCGCGACTGGTATGTTGTCGATGCTACGGACAAGACGCTCGGTCGTCTGGCCACCGAAATCGCTCGCCGCCTGCGTGGCAAGCACAAGCCCGAATTCACGCCTCACGTCGATACCGGCGACTACATCGTCGTGATCAACGCCGAGAAGGTCCAGGTTACCGGCAACAAGGCCAAGGCCAAGACCTACTACCGCCACACCGGTTACCCGGGCGGTCTGCGCTCCATGACCTTCGACAAGATGCTCGACCATGCGCCCGAGCGCATCATCGAGTTCGCCGTCAAGGGCATGCTGCCGAAGGGCCCGCTGGGTCGCGCCATGTACTCCAAGTTGAAAGTGTACGCTGGTGCCGAGCATCCCCATACCGCTCAGCAGCCGCTTGAACTGAACATTTAAGGAAATCTTCGCCATGTCACAGCAATATTACGGTACCGGGCGCCGCAAGACTTCCACCGCTCGTGTGTTCCTCAAGCCGGGCTCCGGCAAGATCACCGTCAACAACCGCGCCCTCGACGAGTTCTTCGGTCGCGTGACCGGTCGCATGGTGGTTCGTCAGCCCCTCGAGCTGACCGAGACCCTGAACCAGTTCGACGTCTACGTCACCGTTGAAGGCGGCGGCGGTTCTTCCCAGGCCGGCGCCATTCGTCACGGCATCACCCGCGCTCTGATGGAATACAACGAAGAGCTGCGCCCGGCGCTGCGCGCTGCCGGTTACGTGACCCGCGATGCCCGTCAGGTCGAGCGTAAGAAAGTCGGCCTGCGTAAAGCACGTCGCCGTCCGCAGTTCTCCAAGCGTTAATTTCAGCGCTGGTACTGCGAGAACGCCCAGGCCCATGGCCTGGGCGTTTTCATGTCGGCCCCGTGCGTTGAGAGCAAGTGCCCAAAAGCGTGTAAAGGGATGTTAAGGTGCGTCGAGCGCCGCAAGCGAGCGCGGAGTCGCCAACATCGGAGGCTCCCGGCATGGTATCATTGACTACTGTTCTATAACGAGGATGCTTTCATGGGTGTTGTGGCCAAGCGGTCTTCTATGATCTTCTACTCCGGAAACGACGATCATTTTAGCCATCGTGTGCGCATTGTTCTGGCCGAGAAAGGGGTCGCCGTGGACATCGTCGATGTCAACGACGACCAGCCGCCGCAGGAGTTAGCCGATCTCAACCCCTACAACAGCGTCCCCACGCTGCTGGATCGCGATCTGGTGCTCTACGAATCCAAGGTGATGATGGAGTACCTGGACGAGCGCTTCCCGCACCCGCCGCTGCTGCCGGTCTACCCGGTCGCCCGTGCCCAGAGTCGGCTCTGGATGCACCGTATCGAGCGCGAATGGTGCCCCTTGCTCGACCAGATTCGCACTGGCGGCAAGAAGGAGGCCGACAAGGCGCGCAAGGAGCTGCGTGAAAGCCTGATCGGCATCTCGCCGATCTTCGAGGACATGCCTTACTTCATGAGCGACGAGTTCACGCTGGTCGACTGCTGTCTGGCACCGATCCTGTGGCGCTTGCCGGAGCTCAACATCGAGCTGCCCGAGAAGCAGGTGAAGCCGCTTCTGAGCTACATGGCGCGGGTTTTCGAGCGCGACGCGTTCAAGGAGTCCTTGAACGAGCGCGAGAAAGAGATGCGTACATAACCCTTCAGGGCCTCGCCGGTGGCGGGGCCCTGCCGATTTTGAAAGAGGGAAGTCTGATGAAATCGAGCCGTCCCTATATTGCCCGAGCCCTGTATCAGTGGCTTCTCGACAACGACCTGACGCCGCACCTGGTGGTGGATGCCACGCTGCCCGGGGTCGAGGTACCGCGCCAGTTCGTGCAGAATGGCCAGATCGTGCTCAACGTCGCCCCCACGGCGGTGCGCGACTTGTTCATGGAGAACCAGGCGATCGGTTTCAGCGCCCGCTTCGGCGGCCAGCCGATGAACGTTCTGATTCCCACCGAAGCGCTGATCGCGATCTACGCCCGCGAAAACGGCGCAGGCATGGTCTTCGGCCACGAGCCCGAGCTCGAGTCCGAAGAGGATGAAGGCGAGGCGGACGATGCGCCGCGCGACGAGGATGCAGGGCCCCAGCTCAGCGTCACCGAGTCCACCGACGGGCCGGACGACGAGCCGCCAAAGGGCGGCAAGCCCAAGAAGAAGCCGACCCTTCGCGTCGTCAAGTAACTGGTCGTCGCGTAGTTTCCGATCCGGCACGAAAAAAAGCCTCGCATTCGCGAGGCTTTTTCATGGCAGGGTGGCGAGCGTCAGTCGATGTAGTCGAAGACCTTGACGATGCGCTGGATGCCGCCCACCGCCGAGGCGGCATTGACGATGCGGTCGGATTCCTGGCGGGTCACCATGCCCATCAGGTAGACGCTGGCGTTTTCGGTGGTGACCTTGAGTTTCGACGAGTCGATCGAATCGTTGGTGGCCAGGTGGCTGATCACGTTGGTGGTGAGCCAGGTATCGGTCAGGCGCTGGCTGGCGGGCAGGTTGGCGGCGATCGCCAGCTCGTTGTGCACCTGGTTGACGCCGCGCAGGCTGGAGGCTACCTGGCCCGCCTTGTCGCGCAGCTCCTCGCTGGGTACCTGGCCGACCAGCAGCACCGAGCCGTTGTAACTGTGGGCGCGAATGCGGGCGTCGCCCAGGCGCGCATCGGCGCGATCCAGGGCGCGCTCCACCTGGCGCTCGATGGTCGAGTCCACGGCCTGCACGTCGTTGCTGCGCTGGCCGTAGTTGGAGGGATTGGAAGCTGAGTTGTTGGCGCAGCCTGCCAGCAGCACCGCGCTGCAAACGCCCATCAGGCAAAAGGTACGAAACGCGTTACGAAGGGCCATTGTCGACTCCTTGAGAAAGAGGGTTGACCTGGGCGGGCTCAGGCGGCGCCGCCGAAGAGTTGCTCGTCGATCAGATCACACAGGCAGTGGATCACCAGCAGATGCACTTCCTGGATGCGAGCGGTGGAGGTGGCCGGCACGCGGATCTCGCAGTCGTCCTGGCCCAGAAGCGACGCCATGTCGCCGCCGTCGCGGCCGGTGAGCGCCACCACCGTCATGTCACGGTCGTGAGCGGCCTGGATCGCCTGGACGATGTTGGCGGAGTTGCCGCTGGTCGAGATCGCAAGCAGGATGTCGCCCGGCTGGCCCAGCGCCCGGATCTGCTTGGAGAACACCTCGTTGTAGCTGTAGTCGTTGGCGATCGAGGTGAGCGTGGAGGTGTCGGTGGTCAGTGCCAGCGCCGGCAGGCTCGGGCGCTCACGCTCGAAGCGGTTCAAGAGCTCGGCGGAGAAGTGCTGGCTGTCGCCGGCGCTTCCGCCATTGCCGCAGGCCAGGATCTTGCCCTCGCTGACCAGGCATTGCACCATCATCTGGCTGGCCACTTCGATGAACGGTGGCAGCACTTCGCTGGCATAGGTCTTGGTGTCGATGCTGGCGTTGAAGTGGTCGAGAATGCGGGATTGAAAGTCCATGAGGGCTTCCTAATGTCATGTCAGTAAGCGTCGAAAGCCGCCTTCTCCCAGTGGAATTCCAGAGAAGGGGAGTGGCCGGTGATGGCTAGAATATCAAAACGGCACGGGGTTGAGACAGCGTGACGCGCGATATACAGCGAAGCGGCGCGAATCAGGCGCCGCTGCTTGGTGGGGGTGATGGTTTCCAGGGGGTGGCCGTAGGCGGAGGTGGCGCGATGCTTCACCTCGACGAAGACCAGGGTGTCACCGTCTCGCATGATCAGGTCGAGCTCGCCGCCCTTGACCTGGTAGTTGGTACTCACGAGCGAAAGCCCCCGGTCGATCAGCCATCGGGCGGCCAGGCGCTCAATGGCCAGACCGCGCTTGCGCGCGGTCTGGGGTCTATCAGTCACCCAACAGTCCCGGGGTCAGGATCGGGCCGGGCCGGCCGTTCTGGAAGCGTGCCCAGGGCAGTTCGCGATGGATGCGACCATCGCCTGCGACCGACAGCTCCCCGGTGGCGCCGTTGAAGCCCTGGATCGAGGAGATATCCGACAGGCGGGTGGCGAGTTCGAAGGCGTCGACGCCCATCGCCTGCAGGCGGAACAGCGAGGCGTCGCCTTCGCCACTCAGTGCCTCGTAGCTCTGGTAGAAGGGCAGAGCTTCCGGGCCGCCAACGGCGGCATCGGGGATCTGCCACGGGATATCGACGAACATGACGTCGTTCAAGTCCTGGTCGAGGCGCCGCTCGCGGGAGCCTTCGTTCAGGTGCGACGTGGCGTAGATCGGCAGGTCCGGCGCGTAGTAGTAGTCCATGGTCGGCGGTACCTGGCGCGCGTACTCAGGCAAGGCGAGCAGGAACAGGGCGTCGATGTTGCCGAGCTGGGCGCGGTCGCCGCTGACGTTGAGCGCGGTCTGCACGGCGTTGGAAACGGGGTTGCTCGGGTTGTAGCGCACCGCGTTGGTCACTTCGCCCCCCTGGCCCTGGAACTCGTTCCAGAAGGCTTCGCCGACCCGGCGGCCCCAGTCGTTGTCCGGCACCATGACCGACATCTGGCGACGACCGTCTTCATAGGCGCGGCGCGCTGCCTGGCGCGCTTCGTCCTCGGCGGAGAGGCCGTACTGGAACAGGCGCGACGCCTGGTTCTGGGCATTGCTGCCGTAGTTGAGCGCCAGCGTCGGTACCGGCACGTCGGACTGCTGCTCCAGACGGCTCACCTGCTCCTTGTCGAGCGGGCCGATGATCAGTTGGGCATTCATCTCCTCGGCGCGGCGGTAGAGCTCGTCCATCGAGTACTGGGAGGCATCGACGAAGCTCAGCTGGACATCGCCACCGCGAATCGAGGCGTGCTGGTGCATCGCGTTGCTGAGGGTGTCGGCGATGCTGCTGAGCGGGCCGGACTGGGGCAGTGCGACCATGATGCGCGTGATGCTCTGGCCTTCGAGTTCCGGCAGGCTCGCCTGGGTGCGGCCGGGCTGGTCCATCGCGCCGCGAGCCCACTGGGCGCGCTCGCGCAGCGTCTGTTGGGCGTCGCCGCTCATGGGTAGCTCGTCGTCGAGGACCTGGGTGGCGCGCAGCACCGCGCGGGGGTCGTCGAGGGCCCGGCCGAGCTCGGAGAACAGCAGTGCCCAGCGTACCCGGTCACGATCGGACAGCTCGCCTTCCTCCACGGCGCTCGCCGCCTCGAAGGCCGCCTCGCGCTGGCCCTGCTGGGCCAGGATGTCCGCCGCCTCCAGGCGGCTCTGGGCGGCCTGGCCGGGCGCCTGCTGCTCCGCCTGATCCAGGAGTCGTCCGGCGTCTTCGCCGGCCATGCGGTCCACCACGCTGGGCGATTGGGTGGCGCACCCGGAGATCAATAGCGCCGTGACGGCGGTGGCGAGCAGGCCACGAAGTGAACGTTTCATGTATCCTTCCTTAGGTTTGCGTTGGTGCAGAGGCTGTGCCGAGGATGGTTCCCTCAATCCTTGCACAAGCATAGCGCACCATCCGTGCAAGTTATCAAAAAATCGGGAGTCAGTATGACCTACCAGCCTCCGGGCACATTGTACGTGGTCGCCACGCCCATTGGGAATTTACAAGACCTGACGCCGCGTGCCGCCCGGGTTCTCGAAGGCGTTGCGCGCATCGCCGCCGAGGATACCCGCCACAGCGCACGGCTGCTGGCGCACCTGGGCATCAACAAGCCGCTGATCTCGCTTCACGAGCACAACGAGGCGCGCCGGGTCGACACCCTCGATGCCTACCTCGAGGCCGGCGAGGACATCGCCTTGATCAGCGATGCCGGCACCCCCTTGATCAGCGATCCGGGCTTCGTGCTGGTGCGCGAGCTGCGCGCCCGGCGGCGCCACGTGGTGCCGCTGCCCGGCGCCTGTGCACTGGTCACCGCGCTCAGTGCCGCGGGTCTGCCCACCGACCGCTTCACCTTCGGAGGCTTTCTGCCTGCCAAGCCCGCTGCCCGGCGCCAAGCACTGGAGAAGTGGTCCGCGCGCGAGGAGACCCTGGTGTTCTACGAGTCGCCCCACCGTATCGAGCAGACCCTGCAGGCCTTGGCCGAGCAGCTGCCCGGGCGGGCCATCGTGCTGGCTCGCGAGCTGACCAAGACCTTCGAGACCTTCCTGCAGGGAAGTGCCCAGGAGCTTCTGGGGGTTCTCGCCGACGACCCCAATCAGGGGCGGGGCGAGTTCGTGGTGATGATCGCCGGCGCCCCGGCGATGGACGAGCGCCAGGCCCGCGACATCGACGACGAGCGACTTCTCAAGGCCCTGCACGACGAGGGCGTGGGCGTGAAGCAGGGTGCCAATATCGCCGCGAGCCTTCTCGGTGGGCGCAAGAAGGAGTGGTACGCGCGGCTGCAGGCGATGAAGCCCGAGGCGTGAGCATGGCGTGGCGTTGAAAGCGCCGCTTGAACGAGGCACTGCAAACTTAGCACTGAAAACAGGGCATTGAGACGCGGGCGGGGCGCTGGTATGCTTGCCGCCGGAGTTGGCCAGACAGTCGCCGCTGCGCGTGCGCAGGGGAGGAAAGTCCGGGCTCCACAGGGCAGAGTGCCAGGTAACGCCTGGGCGGCGAGAGCCGACGGCCAGTGCAGCAGAGAGTAGACCGCCTAAGCCACGAGATTCGTCTGGTGGCCGGTAAGGGTGAAAGGGTGCGGTAAGAGCGCACCGCGCGCCTGGTAACAGTGCGTGGCATGGTAAACCCCACTCGGAGCAAGACCAAATAGGGACCCGTTGGCGTGGCCCGCGCTGGGTCCGGGTAGGTTGCTTGAGCGCTTTGGCGACAAAGCGCCTAGAGGAATGACTGTCCACGACAGAACCCGGCTTATCGGCCGACTCCCCATTTCCATAAAGGCCCCCGCGCGGGGGCTTTCGACATCCTGCGAGCGTATCATGTCCTCTGCAAGCCAGCCCGTTACCGACTTTCGCCATACGAGCGTCTTGCTAGACGGCGCGGTCGACGTGCTGGTGCATGCGCCGGACGGCGTCTATCTCGACGGCACCTTCGGGCGCGGCGGACACTCGCGCTTGATTCTCTCGCGCTTGAACGACGAGGGCCGGCTGCTGGCCATGGATCGCGATCCCCAGGCCATCGAGGCCTCCACTGGGATCATTGATCCACGCTTTTCGATCACCCGTCGCGAGTTCGCCCGTCTGGGCGAGTACGCCAAAGAGCTCGGTCTTCACGGCAAGCTCGCCGGGGTGCTGCTGGACATCGGCGTCTCGTCGCCGCAGCTCGACGACCCGGAGCGCGGCTTCAGCTTCATGCGCAACGGCCCGCTCGACATGCGCATGGACCCGACCCAGGGCGAGAGCGCAGCACAGTTTCTCGCCCGCGCCAGCGAAGCGGACATCGCCCAGGTGTTCAAGACCTACGGCGAGGAGCGCTATGCCAAGCGCCTGGCGCGAGCGGTAGTGACGCGGCGCGCCGAGAAGCCCTTCACCCACACGCTGGACCTGGCCGAGGTGCTCAAGACCGCGCATCCCGCCTGGGAGAAGGGCAAGCACCCGGCGACCAAGGCGTTCCAGGCGCTGCGCATCTATCTCAACGGCGAGCTCGAACAGCTCGACGCGGCGCTCGACGCGGCGCTGGAGGCGCTGGCCCCCGGCGGGCACCTGGTGGTGATCAGCTTTCACTCGCTGGAGGATCGCCGGGTCAAGCGCTTCATTCGCCACCACGTGCGTGGCGATACCCACCTGCCCAAGGGCGTGCCGATTCGCGACGACCAGCTCGAGCGCCGTCTCGAGGCGATCAACAAGGGCGAGCGCCCCTCACAGAGCGAGGTGGCAGAGAACCCGCGGGCGCGCAGCGCCGTGATGCGCGCGGCCAGAAAGCGAGACGCGTGATGCTCGAGCGACTCGATTACTGGTGGTCGGTGCTGCGCGCCGAATGGCCTTTCAAGCTTCGCCCCCGCCTGTGGCCTTTGGTCATCACGCTGCTGTTTCTGGCCTGCCTGCTCACGGCGCTCGCGGTGGTGGCGACCACGCACATGACCCGCACCCAGTACGCTCATCTCCAGCGCCTCGAGCAGGAGAAGAGCCAGCTGCAGACCGAGTGGGGGCAACTGCTCCTTGAAGAGGGCGCCTGGTCGACGCCGGCGCGCATCGAGCAGATCGCCACCGACCGGCTCGACATGCGCATTCCCGATGTCAACGATGTCGAGGTCATAAGGCCATGAACCAACGGCGACGGGGAGGGAGTTCCCGACAGCTGCCGATCGCGCCGCCCCTCGGGGGCGGGCGCTTTCTCTTCATCCTGATCCTGGTGGCGCTGGCCGCCATCGTGCTGATCGGGCGCATCACGCTTTTGCAGGTCATCGACCGGCCGTTCTTGCAAAGCCAGGGCGATGCAAGAACGCTGCGCCACGAGGTGATTCCCTCCCATCGCGGCATGATCACCGACCGCAACGGCGAGCCGCTGGCGATCTCCACGCCCGTGGTGACGCTTTGGGCCAACCCCCAGGAGCTGCCTACCGATGGCATCCAGCGGGTGATGCTCGCCCAGGCGCTGGGCATGAGCCTGGACGACCTGGAGTCGCGCGTGGCGCGCTACGAGAACCGCGAGTTCATGTACCTGCGCCGTCAGATGACGCCGGAGGCGGCCCAGCGCATTCTCGATCTGCGCACGCCCGGTGTCTACCAGCAGCGCGAGTACAAGCGCTACTACCCGGCCGGCGAAGTCGCCGCCCAGCTTCTGGGCGTCACCAACGTCGACGATATCGGCCAGGAGGGGCTCGAGCTCGCCTACCAGCCGTTTCTGGCCGGCCACCCGGGCCAGCGCCGGGTGCTCAAGGACCGTCGCGGGCGACTGGTGCGCGAGCTCGGCATCATCAGCGATGCCCAGCCCGGCGGCGAGCTGTCGCTCGCCATCGACCAGCGCATCCAGTACATGGCCTACCGGGAGCTGCGCGCGGCGGTCGCCGAGAACGAGGCCGATGGCGGCGTGCTGGTCACCATGGATGCGCGCACCGGCGAGGTGCTGGCGATGGCCAACCTGCCGTCCTACAACCCCAACAACCGCGCCGGGCTCGACCCGCGGGGGCTGCGCAACCAGGCGCTGGTCGACGTGTTCGAGCCAGGCTCGGTCATGAAGCCGCTGGCCATGGCGGCGATCCTCGAAAGCGGCGTGGTCGATCGTAACGTGGTGGTGGATACCTCGCCCGGCTGGATGCGCATCGACCAGTTCACCATCCGCGACATCCGCAACTACGGCGAGCTCGACCTGCCCGGCATTCTCGAGAAATCCTCCAACATCGGCATGTCCAAGCTCACCCTGCAGCTCGACGACACCACGGTGTGGGAGAAGTACAACCAGCTCGGCTTCGGCCAGAGCCCGGGCACCGGCTTTCCTGGTGAATCGACCGGAAGCCTTCCGGCACCGGTGCGCTGGTCACGCAGCGAGCGCGCCGCGCTCTCCTACGGCTACGGGCTCTCGGTCTCGGCGATCCAGCTCGCCAGCGCCTACACGGCGCTTGCCAACGGCGGCATGCGCATGCCGCCGTCGCTGCTGCGTCTCTCCGAGCCGCCCCAGGGGATCCCGGCGATCGACCCGAGCGTGGCGGACGACCTGCTGGACATTCTGGAAACCTCCGTCGGTCCCAACTCCGGCGGGCGTCGCGCTCGCGTGGAGGGTTACCGGGTGGGCGGCAAGACCGGCACGGTGCGCAAGACCGGGCTCCAGGGCTACGCCGAGAACGCCTACCGCAGCGTGTTCGCCGGCATCGCGCCGATCTCGGACCCGCGGATCGTCACCGTGGTGATGATCGATCACCCGCGTGCGGGACAGTTCTACGGCGGCGCGGTGGCCGCGCCGGTCTTCTCCAGCGTGACCGGCAACGCGCTGCGGCTGCTGGACGTGCCGCCGGACTACGAGGTGGAGTAGCGTGACAGGTAATAGCGTGAAGGAGAGTCAATGACGTCCCATCCCAGTCGCCTGTGGGCTGCGCTCAAAGAAGTGTGGCCGCTGGGCGAGCTTTTCGACGAGCGGGTCGAACTCCCCGAGACCTTCAAGGTGAGCACCGACTCCCGCGACATCGGCGCGGGCGACGTCTTCGTGGCGGTGCCGGGCAGCCAGCGCGACGGGCGTGATTTCATCGACCGCGCCCTGGAGCAGGGCGCGGCGCTGGTGCTGGCCCACGGCACTGCCGCGGGGGTAGCGCTCGACGGACGCGTGCTCTACCTGCCGCACCTGGCGCTGCGCCTGGGCGAGTTCGGGCGGAGCCTGTTCGCGGTGCCCTCGACGCTCGAGCTGGTCGCGGTGACCGGCACCAACGGCAAGAGCTCGGTATCCCACTACATCGCCGCGCTCGGCGAAGCGCTGGGCACGCCCTCCGCGGTGATCGGCACCCTCGGCGTGGGGCGCCTCGAGGCGCTGGTCGATAGCGGCTTGACCACGCCCGGGGCGCTGTTCACCCAGGCCACCCTGGCGAATCTCGCCGGGCAGGGCGCGCAGCGCGTGGCGCTCGAGGCCTCTTCCCACGCCCTCGATCAGCATCGGCTGGATGCCTGCGACATTCGCGTCGGCGTGTTCACCAACCTGAGTCGCGATCACCTGGATTACCACGGCAGCATGGCGGCCTACGCCGCGGCCAAGGCGAAGCTCTTTCGCCGGCCGGAGCTTTCGCTAGCCGTCGTCAACGCCCAGGATCCCCTGGCGCGGCTGATGCTGGCAGGGCTTTCGCCGGGCGTGCGCGTGCTGGCGGTGGGCGAGGACGAGGCCTGCACGCTGCGCGTGCTGCACTGGCAGCCCCATGGCCAGGGCCAGCAGGCGCTGATCGCGACGCCAGAGGGTGAAAAGGCGCTCGAGCTTGGCCTGATGGGGCGCTTCAACCTGGATAACGTGCTGCTTGCCATCGCCACGCTCTTCGGGCTCGGCGAATCGCTGGATGCGCTCTTCGAGGCCGCCGCGCGGCTGGCGCCGGTGCCTGGGCGCATGGCGCTAGTCAGCGCCCCGGATGCGCCGAGCGTGGTCATCGACTACGCCCACACCCCGGATGCGCTGGGCTCCGCGCTCAAGGCGCTGCGCGATCACCTGGGCGGCGCCGGGAAACTCTGGTGCCTGTTCGGCTGCGGCGGCGAGCGCGACACCGGCAAGCGGGCCGAGATGGCGCGGGTCGCCGAACGCCTCGCCGACCGGTGCGTGGTGACCGACGACAACCCGCGCGGCGAGTCCGCCGAGGCGATCCGTTCGATGATCCTGGCCGGTTTCGGCGAAAGCGCCGCGGTCACCGCTATCGGCGATCGTCGCCTGGCCATCGCCCGGGCCATCGAGCAGGCCGGCGCCGAGGACGTGATCCTGGTCGCCGGCAAGGGCCACGAGCCCTACCAGGAGATCGACGGCGTGCGTCATCCCTACCGCGACGACGTCGAGGTGGAAAAGGCCCTTGCTGCGCGGAGCGCACGCTGATGCACTGGACACTCGAAGAGGCCGCCCAGACGCTTGATCTGCCGCTCGATGATGCCGCGCCCGGCGTTGCGCTCTCGGCCGTGGTGACCGATACCCGGCAAATCGTTCCGGGGTGCCTGTTCGTGGCGCTCAAGGGCCCGCGCTTCGATGGCCACGATTTCGTCGCCCAAGCCTGCGAGCAGGGCGCCGCGGCGGTGCTGGTCGAGACGCCCCAGGCGGTGGATGCTCCCCAGTTGCTCTGCGCCGATACGCGCCTGGCGCTTGGGCTGCTCGGGCGGGCCTGGCGCGCGCGCTTCAAGCACCCGATCGTCGCGGTGACCGGCAACAGCGGCAAGACCACGGTCAAGGAGATGACCGCGCACCTGCTGGCGCCGCTCGGGCCGGTGCTGGCCACCGAAGCCAACCTCAACAACGACTTCGGCGCGCCGCTGACCCTTCTGCGCCTGAACGACGAGCACCGCGCCGGCGTGGTCGAGCTCGGCGCCAACCACCTGGGCGAGATCGCCTGGACGGCGCGGCTCACGGCGCCGGACGTGGCGATCATCACCAACGTGACCGGTGCCCACGTCGGTGAGTTCGGCGGCATGGGCCAGATCGCCCAGGCCAAGGCCGAGATCCTCGCCGGGCTCGGCGCCGACGGCGTCGCCGTGCTCAATGCCGACGATCGCTACTTCGCCACCTGGGCCGCGCTTGCAGCGCCTCATCGGGTGATCAGCTACGGTTTTTCGAGCGATGCGTGCGTCAGCGCCCGGGGCCTTTCCTGCGACCCGCAAGGGCGGTATGCTTTCACGCTCGTCGAAAACGGGGTGTCGCTTGGCGAGGTGCGCCTGCCGCTGCCGGGCCTGCACAACGTCAGCAACGCCCTGGCGGCGGCGGCCGCGGCACTGGTCCTCGGCGTCATGCCAGAGAACGTGCTGGCGGGGCTTGGATCGCTCGTGCCGCTCAAGGGCCGCTTGAGCGTCTTGAAGGCGAAAGGCGGCGCCACGCTGCTCGACGATACGTACAATGCCAACCCGGGCGCGATGAAGGCCGCTCTCGAGACCCTGAAAGCGTTTCCAGGGCCGCACTGGTGCGCGCTGGGAGCAATGGGGGAACTTGGCGAGGCCTCCGAGGCGCTGCACGCCGAGGTGGGCCGCATCGCCCGTGAGCTTGGCATCGACACGCTGCTCACCTGTGGTGACGCGGCTCGCATCATCAGCACTGCCCACGGTCGCGGGCAGCATTTCGACGACCACGAGACGCTTGCGCGTCATATCATCAATACGCTGCCGCCCGATGCCACGTTGCTGGTCAAGGGGTCACGCAGTGCGGGCATGGAAAGCGTCATTGCCGCGCTGCTCGGTTGAAACAGGGTAAACGCCGTTCATGTTAGTTCATCTGGCGAATTTTCTGGCGCAGTACCAGAGCGCCTTTCAGGTCTTCAACTACCTCACGCTTCGTATCATTCTCGCTGCGATCACCGCGCTGATGCTCTGCCTGTGGCTGGGGCCATGGGTCATCCGCCGCCTGGTAGAAGGCCAGATCGGCCAGGCGGTGCGCGACGACGGCCCGCAGTCGCACCTCTCCAAGGCCGGCACGCCCACCATGGGTGGGGCGATGATCCTGCTCTCGATCGCGCTCAGCACCCTGGTGTGGGGAGATCTCACCAACTACTACGTCTGGGTGGTGCTGGGCGTGACGCTGGGGTTCGGTGCCATCGGCTGGGTGGACGACTACCGCAAGGTGGTCGAGAAGAACCCGCGCGGGCTGCCCGCTCGCTGGAAGTACTTCTGGCAAT
>NZ_JAMZBC010000081.1 GCF_024158715.1 Halomonas sp. 707D7
CTCCTACCGCCAGTGCCTGCAGGCGGTGATGAGCCGCAATGGCGGGCACCTTGCCGACGGCGCCAAGGGCCTGACCACCTGGGTCAACGAGCTGGTCTGGCGCGAGTTCTACCAGCACGTGGCCTTCGGCTTTCCTCGCGTGGTGCGCCACGAACCGTTCCAGGAGCACACGCGGGCGCTCGAGTGGCGCGACGACGACGAGGGCTTCAAGGCGTGGTGCGAAGGGCGCACCGGCTACCCGCTGGTGGATGCCGCCATGCGCCAGCTGGTCGATACCGGCTGGATGCACAACCGCCTGCGCATGGTCACGGCCATGTTTCTGAGCAAGCACCTGCTGATCGACTGGCGCCGCGGCGAGCGCTTCTTTCTCGAGCACCTGATCGACGGCGACTTCTGCTCCAACAACGGCGGCTGGCAGTGGGCAGCGTCCACCGGCACCGACGCCGCCCCCTATTTTCGTATCTTCAACCCCACCACCCAGTCGACGCGCTTCGACCCGGACGGCGAGTTCATCGCCCACTGGCTGCCCGAGCTCGAAGCGCTTCCCGCCAAGGCGCGCCACGCTCCCCCACGCGACATGCTGACCAAGCTCGACTACCCCGAGCCCATCGTCGATCACAAGGCAGCCCGCGCCCGGGCGCTCGAGGCCTTCAAGGCGCTCTAGCGCCGCTCGGGGCGACGTTAAGTCCACGATGGCGTGCATTCGGCGGTTTCCGGAAGTAGACTAGGCGTGGCCTTGCCAGCCGCTTGCGACGTTTGACCTGAGCGACATCCTTCAGGTCAAGCGCCTCAGGCGGCCAACGACCACCCTGATACTCGGAACGACTCAGTGACCAAGCAACACTCCTTTGATCGCGAAGAACTGCTGGCCTGCTCCCGCGGCGAGCTGTTCGGCCCCGGCAACGCACAGCTTCCGGCTCCCAACATGCTGATGCTCGACCGCATCACGCGCATTCACGAAGAAGGCGGCGAGCACGGCAAGGGCGAGCTGATCGCCGAGCTCGATATCACCCCGGATCTGTGGTTCTTCGACTGCCATTTCCCGGGCGACCCGGTCATGCCGGGCTGCCTGGGCCTGGACGCCATGTGGCAGTTGGTCGGCTTTCACCTGGGCTGGCTGGGCCATCCCGGCCGCGGGCGGGCGCTGGGCTGTGGCGAAGTGAAGTTCAGTGGCCAGATCATGCCCGATGCCAAGACGGTGACCTACCGCATCAACATCAAGCGCGTGATCACGCGGCGCCTGATTCTCGGTATCGCCGACGGCACGGTCTCCGTGGACGGCCGTGACATCTACCAGGCCAATGACCTGCGCGTTGGCCTATTCACCTCCACCGCGAATTTCTGACAGGAGGCTTCCATGCGACGAGTGGTAGTCACCGGCCTGGGCATCGTGTCCTGCCTGGGCAACGACCAGCATCAAGTCTTGGACGCGCTGAAAAGCGGGCGCAGCGGCATTCGCTTCAAGGAAGAGTACGCCGAGCGCGGCTTTCGAAGCCAGGTCGCCGGCAGCGTCGATATCGATCTCGAGTCACTGATCGACCGCAAGCTTCTGCGTTTCATGGGCGACGCCGCGGCCTACGCCTACGTCTCCATGGCCCAGGCGATCGAGGATTCCGGCCTGGCGCCGGAGCAGGTCTCCAACGAGCGCACCGGCTTGATCGCCGGCTCCGGCGGTGCTTCCAGCGCCAACCAGGTGGAAGCCGCCGACGTGATGCGCGAGAAGGGCCTGCGCCGCGTGGGGCCCTACCGGGTCACCCGCACCATGGGCAGCACCGTCTCGGCGTGCCTGGCCACGCCCTTCAAGATCAAGGGCGTGAACTACTCGATCTCCTCGGCCTGCGCCACCTCGGCGCACTGCATCGGCAGCGCCATGGAGCAGATCCAGCTCGGCAAGCAGGACGTGGTGTTCGCCGGCGGCGGCGAGGAGGAGCACTGGACGCTGTCGTGCCTGTTCGACGCCATGGGCGCGCTCTCGACCCACTACAACGACACCCCGGACAAGGCCTCGCGGCCTTACGATCAGTCGCGTGACGGCTTCGTCATCGCCGGCGGCGGCGGCATGGTGGTGCTCGAGGAGCTCGAGCACGCCAAGGCGCGCGGCGCCAAGATCTACGGTGAAGTCGTGGGCTACGGCGCCACCTCCGATGGCGTCGACATGGTCGCCCCCTCCGGCGAGGGTGCGATGCGCTGCATGCGCCAGGCGCTGGCCACCGTCGAAGGCGACATCGACTACATCAACACCCACGGCACCTCGACGCCGGTGGGCGACGTGGCGGAGCTCAAGGCGATCCGCGCGGTGTTCGGCGACTCCACCCCGGCGATGAGCTCGACCAAGTCGCTGACCGGCCACTCGCTCGGCGCGACCGGCGTGCAGGAGGCGATCTACTCGCTTCTGATGATGCAGCACGGCTTCGTCGCCGCCTCGGCCAACGTCACTACCCTCGACGAGCAGGCGGACGGTTTCGACATCGTCACCCAGCGCCGCGATAACGTTGCCATCGAGCGCGCGCTCTCCAACAGCTTCGGCTTCGGCGGCACCAACGCGAGCCTGGTGTTCCAGCGCTACGCCGACTGACGATTCCGAGCGACCCGCGATAACGAGAACGGCGCCCTTGGGGCGCCGTTTTTCGGTTTCGCGGGGCCAGGCCCCAGCTGCTTTCCTGATTCCTCACGCCTTCTTCTCGTAGCGCGGCGTAACGAGCGCAGCGAGGCACCCGCGACGGCGGCGCCGCCGGATCAGGCCTCGGGGCGCGGCCTCGCGGGTGCGCCTGAAGGCTTACCCGCGCTACGGGCTAGCCTGCGCTTTCTCACTTTGCCGTGGGCGCGGCTTCCAGCACCGTGGGCGTTTCGCCGCGGGGCACGTCGGAAATCTCTTCCAGGGTCGTCTCGATCCAGCGTTCGACCTCGGCCAGCACCTCGTCCGGGGTGCGGCCTTCGGTCAGGATCGGCGCGCCGATGCGCACCCGCAGCACGCCAGGACGCTTGATCCAGTAACGTCCGGGCCAGCGCTCGCCGGCGTTGTGCGCCACCGGCAGCACCGGCACGCCGGCGCGGCATGCCACGACAGTACCGCTCTTGTTGTAGCGCTTGCGACGGCCCGGATCGACCCGGGTGCCCTCGGGAAAGATCAGCACCGACAGCCCGCTCTCTAGACGTGCCACGCCCTGGGTCAGCACCTGCTTCATCGCCCGGGCGGGCTTGGAGCGGTCGAGGCCGATCGGGCGCAGCAGGCGAAGTCCCCAGCCGAAGATGGGAATGCGCAGAAGCTCCTGCTTGAGCACCGTGCAGACCGGCGGCTTCATCACCTGCAGGAACACCGTCTCCCACTCGCACTGGTGATTGGCCTGGATGACGCAGGGCCCGGCCGGGATATGCTCGCGGCCCTGGATGTCGTAGCGCACGTTGCAGGCCACGCGAAACCAGAAGATCAGGAAGTAGTTGTACAGGTTCAAAAGCCGGTAGCGTCCGGCCAGCGGCAGAAACGGCGCCAGCGGCAGAAACAGCACGCCGCAGGCCAGCATCGCCGAGAAGTAGCCCAGGTAGAACACCAGGCTGCGAAAAGCGTTGGTCAAGCCGTCTCTCCTTGTGGCGGGCGCGCCTCGTCGCGGGTCAGGCACCACGCATCCAGCATGCGCCCCACTTCCAGGCGCCACGGCTTCTGGTGCACGCCGAACACGTCCAGCACCCGGCGGCAGTTGAGCACGCGGCGCAGCTTGGCGTCGTGATGGTGGTTGAGCGCCTCGACCGTCCCCAGCGCCACCGTTTCGCCGCGCCCTTCGAGATGCGTGGCGAGCTGGGTGCGCACCACCGAGGTGAAGGTGAACGCGCTGACCGGCTCGATGCCCGCCAGGTGGTAGGCGCCCCAGGCATCGGCACCGCACCCCTGCTGGGCGAGCATGCCGATCAGCGCCATGGCGACCGCATCCACCGAGGTGGGGCAGCAGATCACGTCCTCGGCGGCGCGCACGCCCTGCCCCATCATCAGGCTATCGATGATCTCGCTGAGCCAGGCGTGGCTGCCCTCGAGGGCGAACAGCGGCCCCAGGCGCACGATCAGGTGGCGGTGGTACTCGGCGCGAATGCGATCGCCGGTGGCGACCAGCCGGCGCAGCGACTCGTCTCGCGGGGCGGGCACCACGTGCTCGTCGATGGGAATCTCGAAGCCTTCCTCGTAGAGCTCGTCGGCGACGCACCACACCAGCGCCACGCCGTTGGCCTTGCACGCCTCCATGCACGCCTCCACCGCATCGGCGTAGGCCTGTACCTCGGCAGGTGGGCGTCGACCCGGGTGGGCCATGGGCGGCACGATCACCGCATCCGGGGCGATCGCCGCGAGCTCGTCCGCGCCCACGCCGAGCCCCTGCTCGATGACCAGTTCGGTATCGGCGCGCCGGCTGGCTTCCCGGGCGAGCGCCAGGCTCAGGCAGTGCCCGGCATCCAGTATCAAAAGCTTCAAGGCGGAAGGCCTCCTGTTACCCGGCCGACCGGGTCATGCGTCGTCAGAACGGGATTTCGTCGTCGAAGTCGTCGAAGTTGCCCGGGTCCGGCGCGCCGAAGCGGTTGTTGTCGCCTTGCGGCTGGCCGCCCCGGTTGGGCGCGCCCTGGCCGCCCTGCTGCGGGTTCTGGCCGTACTGGCCGGACGGCGTGCCCTGGGCTGCGCCACCGGCGTACTGGTTGCCCTGCGCCGGCGCGTTCTGATAGCCCTGGTTCTGGGGCGGCGCGCTCTGGGGAGCGCCGTTCTGGTAGCCGCCGCCCTGATAGTTCTGCTGCGGGGCACCGCCGCCCTGGAAATCGCCGCTGCGACCGTCGAGCATCTGCATGTCGTTGGCGACGATCTCGGTGCTGTAGCGGTCCTGGCCGTTCTGGTCCTGCCACTTGCGCGTCTGCAGGCGGCCTTCGATGTACACCTTGGAGCCCTTCTTCAGGTACTGCTGGGCGATCTCGGCGGTCTTGTTGAACAGCACGATACGGTGCCACTCGGTGCGCTCCTGGCGCTGGCCGCTCTGGCGGTCGGTCCAGGTGTCCGAGGTCGCCAGGTTCAGGTTCGCCACCGCCGTGCCGGACGGCGTGAAGCGGACTTCCGGGTCCTGGCCCAGGTTGCCGATCAGGATGACTTTGTTGATACCGCGCGCCATGGCTCGCTCCTCGTTGATTGGATCGTTCGATGTCGTGGGCGGCGAAGCTGCGCCGCGCCGCCGTTACTCGTTAGGGTATCACCGATTGACTCGGCACGGATTCACCGTGTGCAAACTCGCCGGTCACGGCTTGGAGGGGGGAATCAGCTCGTCCAGCGCCGCCCGGTCGAGCGCCTGGCGATTCACCTTAAGATACATCAGCCGCTCTTCGGGCACGACCATCACGTCCTCGACACCGACCACGTCGGCCAGACGCTGCATCAGCATGTCCAGGGTGTCCGGATGGGTATCCTCCAGCGCCACCACTTCGCTCGACAGCGGCGGTGGCGGCGGCAGGTGCCACATGCAAAGCCACCACACCACGCCCAGCAGCGCGCAGCCGATGAACACCGCGTCGAGCCCGAAGGCGCTGGAGAGCGCCCCGCCCAGGGTGCCGCCGAGAAAGGCGCCGAGGAACTGGCTGGTGGAGTACATGCCCATGGCAGTGCCCTTGGCGCCGGCCGGGGCGAGCTTGCTGAGCATTGAGGGCAGCGTGGCCTCCAGCAGGTTGAACCCGGTGAAGAACACGAACAGCCCGACCAGCAGCGCCTTGCCGTGAAACGCCGGCAAGGCGAGCGCGGCCAGGCTCACGGCGATGGCGCCGATCGCCAGCAGGCAGACCGTCTTCATGCGCTGGCGCTTCTCGCCGACGATGATCAGCGGCACCATGGCGACGAACGACAGCGCCATGATCGAGAGATAGACCAGGCCGTGGTACTCCATCGCAACGCCGGCGTCGACCAGCCGGAACGGGATCGCCACGAAGATCGCCATCAGCACCAGGTGCAGCGAGAAGATCGAGCCGTTGAGCCGCCACAGGTCCACGCGTGCCGCCACGCTCTTGAACTGGGCGCGATCCATCCCCACATCCTTGTGTCGGACCCGGCGCGGCGCCGGCGGTACCCAGCGCCACAGTACCAGAAGCCCGATCACCGTCAGCAGTGCCGTGGCCCAGAAGATGCCGGACAGGCCCGCCCAGCCGGCGAGCCAGGGCCCGAGCACCATGGCGATGGCGAAGGACACGCCGATGGAGAGCCCGATGGTCGCCATGGCGGCGGTGCGCACCTGCTCGCGGGTCTGGTCGGCCAGAAGCGCCATGATGGCGGCGGCGACGGCGCCGGCCCCCTGAAGCGCGCGGCCGACGATGATACCGCCGATGGAGTCCGCCAAGGCCGCCACGACGCTGCCCAGCGCGAAGACGACGAGCCCGAGCGCGATGATGCGCTTGCGCCCGAAGCGATCCGAGAGCAGTCCGAAAGGGATCTGCAGCGCGGCCTGGGTGAGCCCGTAGACCCCCAGGGCCACGCCGATCAGCAAGGGCGTGGCGCCGTGCAGCGCGTCGGCATAGAGCGCGAGCACGGGCAGCACCATGAACAGCCCCAGCATGCGGGATGCGTAGAGCCCCGCCAGCCCGCTGATTGCACGGCGTTCAGAGGCCAGCAGCAGGGTGGAAACGTTGCGCATAGTGCCCTTTTGAAACGGTAGAGGGCCAAGGCCCGGGAAAGCCCTCCATTCTAGCGCTTTGCACTGACGCTGGAAACGCCGCCCTTGCGACAAAGCGTCCCTGCCGCTTTGCCGTATCCGGGACGTCAAACATATACTTACCCTTTTGCCACGCGATTCGAGGTGTTGATGGACAGCATTCTGGTCAGAGGTGCCCGCACTCATAACCTCAAGCAGATCGATGTGGAACTGCCGCGCGACAAGCTGATCGTGATCACCGGGCTTTCCGGCTCGGGCAAGTCGTCGCTGGCGTTCGATACGCTGTATGCCGAAGGACAGCGCCGCTACGTGGAGTCGCTCTCGACCTACGCCCGCCAGTTCCTGTCGATGATGGAAAAGCCCGACGTGGACCACATCGAGGGACTCTCGCCGGCGATCTCCATCGAGCAGAAATCCACCTCCCACAACCCCCGCTCGACGGTGGGCACGATCACCGAGATCTACGACTACCTGCGCCTGCTGTTCGCCCGCGCCGGCACGCCGCGCTGCCCGGAGCACGGCGAGGATCTGGAAGCGCAGACCATCTCGCAGATGGTCGACCAGGTGATGAACCTGGAAGAAGGCACGAAACTCATGCTGCTGGCGCCGGTGATCAAGGGCCGCAAGGGCGAACACCTGCAGCTGCTGTCGGAGCTGCGCGCCCAGGGCTTCGTGCGCGTGCAGATCGACGGCCAGGTGCTCGAGCTCGACGACATCGCCCCGCTCGACAAGCGCAAGAAGCACGACATCAGCGTGGTGGTCGACCGCTTCAAGGTGCGCGACGACATCGCCCAGCGCCTCGCCGAGTCCTTCGAGACCGCGCTCAACCTGGCTGACGGCACGGCGATGATCCACTTCATGGAGGGCGAGCGCGAGGATCTCGCCTTCTCCTCGCGCTTCGCCTGCCCGGTGTGCGGCTACTCGCTCTCCGAGCTCGAGCCGCGCATGTTCTCGTTCAACAACCCCGCCGGCGCCTGCCCTACCTGCGATGGCCTGGGTATCCAGCAGTACTTCGCCCCGGAAAAACTGATCAGCCATGACGAGCTGTCGCTCGCCGAAGGCGCGATCAAGGGCTGGGACCGGCGCAACATCTACTACTTCAGCCAGCTTCAGGCGCTGGCCAGCCACTACGACTTCGCCCTCGAGACGCCCTGGAAGGAGCTCACCAAGCGCCAGCGCGACGTCATCCTCAACGGCAGCGGCAGCGAGCCGGTGGCGTTCAGCTACGTCAACGACCGCGGCCGCAAGGTGACCCGCGAGCACGCCTTCGAAGGCGTGCTGCCCAACATGCAGCGCCGCTACCGCGAAACCGAGTCGAACATGGTGCGCGACGACCTGGCCAAGTACATCGCGGTCCAGACCTGCTCGACCTGCCACGGCTCGCGGCTGCGCCGGGAGTCGCGCCATGTCTTCGTCGACGATCGCAACATCGCCGACATCGTGCGCACGCCGATCGGCGAGGCCTGGAACTACTTCGCCGAGCTCGCGCTGCCCGGTCGACGCGGCGAGATCGCCGAGAAGATCGTCAACGAGATCCACTCGCGGCTCGAGTTCCTGGTCAACGTCGGGCTCGACTACCTGACCCTGGAGCGCAGCGCCGACACGCTCTCCGGCGGCGAGGCCCAGCGCATCCGTCTGGCGAGCCAGATCGGTGCCGGGCTCGTGGGCGTGATGTACATCCTCGACGAGCCCTCGATCGGGTTGCACCAGCGCGACAACGACCGCCTGTTGAAGACCCTGGAGCGGCTGCGGGACCTGGGCAACACCGTGATCGTGGTCGAGCACGACGAGGATGCCATCCGCGCTGCCGACCACGTGCTCGACATCGGCCCCGGCGCCGGCGTCCACGGCGGCCAGATCGTCGCCCAGGGCACCCCGCAAGAGATCATGGACCACCCGGACTCGCTGACCGGCCAGTACCTGTGCGGCACCCGCGAGATCGCGGTGCCGCCGCACCGCATTCCCGGCAACCCGGAAAAGCAGCTGGTACTGCGCGGCGCCACCGGCAACAACCTGCAGGACGTCACGCTGTCGCTTCCGCTGGGGCTGTTCATCGCCATCACCGGCGTTTCCGGCTCGGGCAAGTCGACGCTGATCAACGGCACGCTGATGCCGATCGCCGCGCGCGACCTGAACCGCGCCACCACCATGACGCCGGCGCCCTACCAGGCGATCGAGGGGCTCGACCAGCTCGACAAGGTGATCGACATCGACCAGAGCCCGATCGGGCGCACGCCGCGCTCGAACCCGGCCACCTACACCGGCATCTTCACGCCGATCCGCGAGCTGTTCGCCGGTACCCAGGAGGCGCGCTCGCGCGGCTACAAGCCCGGGCGCTTCAGCTTCAACGTCAAGGGCGGGCGCTGCGAGGCGTGCCAGGGCGAAGGCATGATCAAGGTGGAGATGCACTTTCTGCCGGACATCTACGTGCCCTGCGACGTGTGCAAGGGCAAGCGCTACAACCGCGAGACCCTGGACATCCACTACAAGGGCAAGAACATCCACGACGTGCTCGAGATGACCGTCGAAGAGGGCCTCGAATTCTTCAGCCCGGTACCGGCCATCGCCCGGCGGCTGCAGACGCTTTTGGACGTGGGGCTCTCCTACATTCGCCTGGGTCAGAGCGCGACCACGCTCTCCGGCGGCGAGGCGCAGCGGGTCAAGCTCGCCCGGGAGCTCGCCAAGCGCGATACCGGCCAGACGCTGTATATTCTGGACGAGCCCACGACTGGGCTACACTTCGAGGATATTCGCCAGCTGTTGACCGTACTGCACCGCCTGCGCGATCACGGCAACACCATCGTGGTCATCGAGCACAACCTCGACGTGATCAAGACGGCGGACTGGATCGTCGATCTCGGCCCGGAAGGCGGCTCCGGCGGCGGGCGCATCATCGCCGAAGGCACGCCGGAGCAGCTGGCGAAAAAGCAGGTATCGCACACCGGGCGGTTCCTGGCGCCGCTCTTGAAGCGCCGATAGCCTGCACGCGCCGCCAGGGATGGCGGCGCTGGAACACGTCATGGTTTTCGGATCGACCCGCTTGCGACAAGGAGCAGTAACATGGGAAAGCAAAGAAGCTGCCTGGCACGTCACTTCGATCACTACTATTCGATCTCGAAGGAAGACGAGGAGCTGCTGGATTCACTGGAGGACAGCCCCGTCGACTACAAGGCGGGGTCGCTGCTGTGGGAAGTGAAGGATGGCGCCCACGAGTTCTGCACCATCAAGAGCGGCTGGGCCTACTCCTACCGCCACCTCGAGAACGGCGATCGCCACATTCTCGATATCTTCCTGCCCGGCGACATCATCGGGCTGCGCGAATTCGCCTTCTCCCAGCACCTGGAGAACGTGCGCTTCATCACCGACGGGGTGGCGTGTCGCTTTCCGCACAAGCGGATGATCGACCTGTTCCGCCAGTCGCTTCCGCTCACCTCGGTGATGTTCGCCATCAGCAGCCGCCAGCAGGCGATGATGACCGAGCGGCTGGTGAATCTCGCCCGGCGCAGCGCGCGCCAGAAGATGGCGCATTTTCTCAACGAGATGCACGCACGCCTGAGCCAGACCAACCCGGGGCTCGGCGGCCAGTTTCGCCTGCCGCTCTCCCAGGAGCAGCTCGCCGACGTGCTGGGCCTGAGCCCGGTGCACGTCAGCCGCACCTTCACCGCGCTCAGCGAGGATGGCCTGGTCTACCGTGACCGCCATCACGTCAACATCCCCGATCTCGCGGCGCTGGCCGCCGAGGGCGAGTTCGACGACTGCTACCTGAGCGACAACGTACGCCCGCTGCTGGATTCGTCCGAATGACCCGACCGATGTACCGCTCTATCGCCCCTCTCGCCTTCGGCGCGGCGGGGCTCTTGTTCGCCGCCGGCGCCTCGGCGGCGTCGCTGACCATCAGCGAGCCGCGCGACCATGGCGCCTGGCAGGCGCTGACCCTCGATGACGGCGACAAGCGCCACTTTCGCGCCGTCGAGGCCACGAGCTACTCGGACGCCACGCTCAGCGTCAACGCCACCCAGGGCGTGTGCCACCTGCCCTGGCTCGAGATGCGCGTCACTCTGGCAGAAGCCCAGACCGACGACCGGGCGGTGAACCTGGTGCCGGCGCGGCTGCGCGTCGATCGCGAGCCCCTGGTGGACACCATGGCGGAGTTCATCGTCGAGCGGGGCGACGACGGCTTCTACAGCCACTTCTATCTCGGCGAGCTCGAGACGCTGCTTTCCCAGATGGGCAGCGGCGAGAAGCTCTTCATCGGCTTCGATCAGGGTGAAGCCGAGCCCTGGACCATGACCTTCGCCCTCGACGGCGCCGGGGAGGCGATCGACGAGATGCGCCGACGCTGCGCCGACGCCTAGGGGGTAGCGTCGGCGGAGAGGGGCTGGCGCAGCAGCAGCTCGACGCGCCGGTTGGCGGCGCGCCCGTCGGCGGTGGCGTTGCTTTGAAGCGGCCGGGTATCGGCGTAGCCCACCGCGCGCAGGTGCGACGGCGCCACGCCCTCGCTTTCCAGGTAACGCACCACGGCGATCGCCCGTCCGGTCGAGAGCTCCCAGTTGGAGGCGAACGCCGCGGTGGCGATGGGCACGTCGTCGGTGTGCCCCTCCACGGAGACTTCGCCGTCGAAGCTTCCGATCGCCTCGCGAAGCCCCTCCAGCACCGCTTCCCCCTGGGCCGTCAGCGCGGCGGCGCCGCTTTGAAACAGCAGGCTGTCGTCGATGCGCAGGGTCACGCCTTCGCGCCCCTGGGAGACGCTCACCCCCTGGATATCGAGGCCCGCCATCGCCGGGCCGATGCCGCTGTCGCGCGGGGCGAGCCCGGAGGCGAACGGCATCAGGCCGCTGCCCGCCTCGGCGACCTCGCGGGCGCGCTCGCCGGTGCCCGCCGGCGTCAGCGCCAGCAACAGCACGAACAGCGTGATCAGAAGCGTCAGCACGTCCAGGTAGCTGGTCAGCCACCCTTCGTCGCCTTCGTTGCCGGTGAAGGGCGATTCCAGCGCGTGACGGGCGTCGTGGTCGAGCATGGTGCTACCCCTTGGCCGTCGCGCCGTCGTCCGGGCGTGGCTTGACGTGGGGGTCGCGAATCTCGTCGTGGTAGTTGGCGACGAAGGAGTTCAACGTCTCTTCGATGAACGACGGCAGGCGACGCTTGGTGATCAGCGAGATGCCCTCGAGCACCATGTTCATGGTGATCAGGCGCTCCTCGGTGCGCCGCTCGAGCTTCACCGCGATCGGCTTGAACACCAGGTTGGCAAGCAAAATGCCGTAGAAGGTGGTCAGAAGCGCCACCGCCATGCGCGGGCCGATCACCTCAAGGTCACCGGCGTCCATCACTTCCAGCATGTTGACCAGGCCCACCAGGGTGCCGATCATGCCGAAGGCCGGGGCGTAGGTCGCCATGGTGCGAAAGATCTGCGCCTCGGCGTGCTCGCGCGCCTTGAGCCGGGCGATGCGCCAGCGCAGCATATCGAAGATCTCGTCCTCCTTGGTGTTGGCGATCACGAGCTGGATACCGGTGCGCAGAAACGGGTTGCGGGTGTGCTCGAGCTCGCGCTCGACCGCGCGCACGTCGCCCTTGAACCACAGCCGGGCCATGGCCACCAGCTCGTCGATGTCGTCGCGCACGAAGGTGTTCTCGCGGCGAAACACCAGCCCGACCAGGCGCACCACGCGCACCACTTCCTTGAGCGGGTAGCTGATGAACGTCGCCGCCAGGGTGCCGGTGATGACGATGGCAAGCCCCGGCAGGTTGATGAAGCTTTCCGGGGACTCCGCGGTAAAGAACAGCACGCTCACCAGCAAGAGGATGCTGGCGCCTATTCCGATCAGGGTAGAGGGGTTCATCAACGGCTCCTCGCCGGTCGTGGGGTTGAAAAAGCGAAGCGGCTCACTCGGCCTCGTGCAGGCGCGCGCGCAGGCGGCTGATCGCCTGGCTGTGCAGCTGGGAGACGCGCGATTCGGTCACGCCCAGCACCGCCCCGACCTCCTTGAGGTTGAGCTCTTCCTGGTAGTAGAGCGCCATCAATAGCTTCTCGCGTTCGGGCAGCGCCTCGATCGCCGCGATCAGCGTGGCGCGCTGCTGGCCGTCGAGCAGCTCCTCGAAGGGCGCGTTCAGGGCTTCCTGGGCGGGCTCGCTGCCCTCCTCGAGCAGCTCCTCGAAGGGCAGCAGGTGGCCGCTGTTGGTATCGTTGAGAAGCTGCTGGTACTCGGCCAGCGGCATCTCCAGGTGGCGGGCGATCTCGCCCTCCTCCGGGGCGCGGCCGAGGCTCTGCTCCAGATGGCGGATCGCCTCGTCCATGGCCCGGGCGGAGCGGCGCACGCTGCGCGGCAGCCAGTCGCGGGTGCGCAGTTCGTCGACCATCGCGCCGCGAATGCGCTGGCTGGCGAAGGTGGCGAAGCTCGCGCCCTGGGCGGCATCGAAGCGCCCGAGCGCCTCCAGAAGCCCGACCATGCCTGCCTGGATCAGGTCGTCGAGTTCGATGCTGGCCGGCAAGCGCACCTGAAGGGCCAGCGCCTGGCGCCTGACCAACGGCATGTACTGGCTGACCAGCTCGCTGTGTTGAATCCTGCCTTGTGCTGTATACATCCTCGTGCCTCGTGGCTATACACTGGTCACTGGTAGTTCACGATCACCTGCAGCCCCTGCACCCGGGTCGGGCGCTGCCCCGGCGCCAGCGCGAAGCGAAACTCGAGCGGCGCGTCGGCGGCGAGCCCGGTGAGCCCCGTGAGGCTTCCGCGCTGCCCGCTCAGCGCCACGCAGCGCTCGGGGTGGCAGAGCCAGGCGCGCAGCGGCGCCCCGGGGGGCGCCTCGAAACGCCACTGGACGCGCTCGATGCGCCCTCCGGCCAGCGGCGCGGCCGGCGGCGCAAGCGTCTGGCTTCGGGTCGCGCGATCGCTCATGGCGACCATCACGCCAGTCGCCTCGCGGCTCCAGCTACCGGTACCGCCGAGCGCGGGCAGCGCTCCCCCCATCCAGATGATACCCGCCAGGGCGAACATTCCCAGGCGCTTCAAGCTCGTACCGGTCATCGATGGCCTCTCGTCATGCGCTCAGCGCGCCAGCAGCAGCAGGTCGATATCAAGATAGCTTGCCGCCGCGCGCTGCAGGTTGTCGAGCAGTCCCTGGCGCGGCAGGCGCGGTTCATGGAGCGCCAGCAGCCGGCGCGGGCCGCCGTGCTCCTTGAGCTGGCGCAGCGTGCGGTACATGGCGGCGAAGGCATCGGCATCGCTTTGCACCCACAGTGCCCAGCGCGTGTAGCGCCGGCCAAGCGTGGCGAGATCCGCATCGACGCGCACCGGCAAGATCTCCCAGCTTTCCGGGGTGGCCGCCCAGCGGCGCTCGAGCGCCGCCCATTCGCCGAGCCGCGTGCGCACCGGCGCGACGCTGTGCGAGGGCAGCCCGACCACCACCAAGGGCGTTCGGGGCGCAGGCTCCGAAGGCGCGCTCACCGGGGCGGCATCGCGTCGAGCGCATCCAGCG
>NZ_JAMZBC010000082.1 GCF_024158715.1 Halomonas sp. 707D7
CGCTCCCGAGACCCGCTGGCCGATCGGCCGCGAGGCGCTGGATCCTTACTTCACCGCCGCCGCCGCGCTGCTGGACCTGGAGACGATCCCTGCCGACGTACCCGTCGACGGCGCCCAGCTTGCCCGCATCCACTTCTCGCTGGGGCCTCCCACCCGCATGAAGGACAAGTTCGCCGCCACCCTCAACGGGCTCGACACGCTCACTTACTGCCTGACCGCCAACCTGGTGGGGCTCGAGGTGGGCGAGGGGCGCGTCGAGGCGGCCACCTTCAGCGACTTCGACGGCCGGCGCAAGCGGGTACGAGCGCGCACCTTCGTGCTCGCCTGCGGCGGCATCGAGAACTCGCGGCTGCTGCTGTGGTGCAACCAGCAAAGCGGCCAGCGCCTGGTGCCCGACGACACCACGCTCGGGCGCTACTGGATGGAGCATCCTCACGCCACCATCGGCCAGGCGCTGCTGTTCGAGCCCGCCGCGTTCGGGCTCGAGCGCGACTACAACGTCTATCTCTCGCCGACCGCCGACGCGATGGGCGAGCGCGGCATTCTCAACTGCGGGCTGCGCCTGCATCGCATGGCGCCGGAGGCCACTGCCGAACTCGCCGAGGCGCTTGCCCGCCAGGCCCCGGCGCTGGCGCCGGAGATCGCCGCGCGCCGCGCCCGAGGGCGCGTGATGCACGGCGTCTACCTGCGCGCCGCCTGGGAGCAGGAGCCACGCTTTTCCAACGCGGTGGAACTTGCAAGCACCCGCGACGCCCTCGGCGTGCCGCTGAGCCGGCTGGTGTGGCAGCAGTCGGCGCTGGATCGCCACACCATTCGCGAGAGCCTGATGCTGTTGGGAGAGTACCTGCTCGAGCGCGATATCGGCCGGGTACAGCTCGCCGACTGGCTGGCGCGCGAGCCCGTCGAGCTTCCCGAGGAGGGCGAGATCGCCGGGCGCCACCACATGGGCGGCACGCGCATGAGCGATGACCCGCGACGGGGCGTGGTGGACCGCAACTGCCGCCTGTTCGCCCAGCAGAACATGTACGTGGCAGGCTCCAGCGTGTTCGCAAGCGCGGGCCACGCCAATCCGACGCTGACCATCGTCCAGCTCGCCCTGCGCCTGAGCGTGCACCTGGACGAGGCGCTCACGCGCGCCTAGTGGAGCTTGCGGGGTGCGGCGAGGCGAAACGCATCGACCGGCACGTCGAAGGCGCGCTGGGTATAGGTGTTGAGCAGCGTATAGGCGCCCTCCATCACCCCGACCGGGGTCTGCAGGATCGCCCGGCTGGTGTAGCGAAAGCGCTGGCCTGGGCCGATCAGCGGCTGCTGGCCGACCACGCCCTTGCCGCGCACCTCCTGGGCATCGCCGCTGCCCTGGGTGATCTTCCAGTAGCGCGCCATCAGCTGGACGCTGTGCGGGCTCTGGTTGTGCACCGTGACGGTGTAGCTGAACACGTAGCGCGCCTCGCTGTCGCTGGACTCCTCGGCGCGATACTCCGGCGTGACGCTGACCTCGATCGCAAGCTGGCTCACCCCTGCTCTCCCCGCTCGGCCTCGAGCGCTTCTGCCTGGGCGACGTGGTTGGCGATCTTGACGTACTCCGCCACCGTCAGCGTCTGGGGACGACGCCCCGGATCGATCTCGAGCGCCTCGAGGGTTTCGCTGCTCACACGCCCCTTGAGGTTGTTGCGCAGGGTCTTGCGCCGCTGGCCGAAGGCGAGCTTGACCAGCTCGAACAGCAGCGCCGGGTCGCTCGCCGGATGCGGCAGCGTCTCGAACGGCGTGAGGCGCACGATGGCAGAGTCCACCTTGGGCCGCGGCACGAAGGCTTCCGGCGGCACGATGAACAGCTGCTCCACCTGGCAGTAGTACTGCGCCATCACCGTGAAACGCCCGTAGTCGGTGCCGCCGGGCTCGGCGGCCAGACGCTCGACCACCTCCTTTTGCAGCATGAAGTGCATGTCGCGGATCGCCGTGCCCATGCCGAGCAGGTGCACGATCAAAGGCGTGGAGATGTTGTAGGGCAGGTTGCCCACCACGCGCAGCGCCGGGCCGTCGCCCTTGAGCGCCTTGAAGTCGAACTTCAGCGCATCGCCTTCGTGAATCACGAAACCGGGGTAGTTGAAGAACTGCACGCGCAGACCCGGGATCAGGTCGCGGTCGAGCTCGACCACTTCGAGCTCGCCGGTGGCCTCGAGAAGCGGTGCGGTCAATGCCCCCTGGCCCGGGCCGATCTCGATCAGCCGGTCACCCTTCGCAGGCCCGATGGCGCGAATGATGCGCGAAATGATGCCGAGGTCGCGAAGAAAGTTCTGACCGAAGCGTTTTCGGGCGCGGTGTTGAAGGGGCGCTTGAGACATCTAACGAAGATCCTTGAATGGGCTTTAACGTAGGGCGAAGGGTGTCGACATCAGGACGACGGCACTTTGGCGCGCGCGCTCAGGCGTCGGGCGAGGCTGACCGCCACCGCCAGGCTCTCGGCGCTGGCCACGCCCTTGCCGGCCAGATCGAGCGCGGTGCCGTGGTCCACCGAGGTGCGCACCAGGGGCAGGCCCAAGGTGATGTTGGCGGCCTGGCCGAACCCTGCATACTTTAGCACCGAAAGTCCCTGGTCGTGATACATCGCCAGCACCGCGTCCACCTCGGCGAGGTGGCGCGGGGTGAACAGCGTATCGGCAGGATAAGGGCCGCGCACGTCGAGACCCTCGCCGCGCAGGTGCTCGATGGCCGGGATGATGGTATCGATCTCCTCGCGACCCAGGTGCCCGCCCTCGCCGGCATGCGGATTGAGTCCGCATACGGCGATGCGCGGGCGCGCGATGCCGAACTGGCGGCTCAGGTCACGGGCCAGGATGCGCGTGACCCGCGTCAGGCCCTCGAAGGTGATCGCATCGGCCACCTCGCGAAGCGGCAGGTGGGTACTCGCCAGCGCCACGCGAAGATCGCGACTGGCGCGCCAGTCCGGCGCCTGGGCGTGCAGGGCGCACTCGGTGGCCAGCAGCATCACCACCTCGTCGACGCCGCAGGCATCGCGCAGCCACTCGGTGTGGCCGGTGAAGCCGGGGTAGCCGCCCTCGACGATCGCCGCCTTGCTGATCGGCGCGGTGACGATCCCCCCGGCCCGTCCGGCCAGGCATTCGCGTACGCCGAGGGCCAGCGTCTCGATCACGTAGGCGGCGTTGGCGGGATCGCACACGCCGGGGGTCGAAGGCGCGCGCAGCGCCACCGGCATCACCGCCAGGTGCGCCCCGCGCGCGGCGGGCTCGCCCCTCCCGGCGACGACGATCTCGACCTCGAGGCCGAGCCGCGCGGCGCGCTCGGCCAGCATGGCCGGATCACCCACCGCGACGACGTCCGCTCCCAGCCGGCCTTCGGCGGCGAGCATCAGCACGAGCTCCGGGCCGATGCCGGCGGGCTCGCCGGTGGTGATCAGCAGCGGCGTCACCGCGCTCATTACAGGCGGATGTCCACGAACGCCTGCTCGCGGATCTCGCGCTGCCAGTTCTGCAGCTCCTCGTTGGCGCGGCGCTGGAAGATCGCCTGGCGTACCTGTTCGCGACGGCTCTCGCTGGTGACGTCCTGGCGGCGGCGATCCTCCACCTCGATGATGTGGTAGCCGAACTGGGAGCGCACCGGTGCCGAGATCTGGCCCGGGTTCAGCGCGTTCATCGCCTCCTCGAAGGCGGGTACGGTCTGGCCCGGACGCACCCAGCCAAGCTCGCCGCCATTCATGGCGCTGCCGCTGTCATCGCTGTACTCGCGGGCCACGGCGGCGAACGCCTCGCCCTGCTGCAGTCGGGCGCGGGCCTCTTCGGCGCGCGCGCGGGCCTGCTCCTCGCTGCGCGTGGGCGTCAGCTCGACGAGGATATGGCGCGCCTGGCTCTCCTCGATGAACGACTGGCCCTGCTGGCCGCCCTGCTGCTCGAGGAAACGATCAACCTCGCGCTCGCTGATGTTGACGCGCTGCTGGACCTGGCGCTGCTGGACCTGGCGCATGAGCATCTCGCGGCGCACGTCCTCGCGCACCTCGGCCAGGCTCATGCCGTCCGCCTCGACGGCGTCGGCGAAGGCGTCCAGCGTCATGCCGTTGGACTCGGCGATGCTTCTGAGCTGGCGATTGAGCTGGGTGTCGTCGACGCTCAGGTTGGCCTGGCGGGCCATCTGCAGCTGGATCTCGTCGAGCACCATGCGCTCGAGCACCTGCTCCTCGAGCTGGCGGCGCGGCGGCAGCTGGCCGCCCTGGGCATTGGCCTGCTGCTCGATCTGGCGCACCCGATCCTCGAGCTCGCTTTTCATGATCACGCCGTCGTTGACCACCGCCACCACGCTGTCCAGCGCCTGGCGCTGGGAGGACTGGAAGGTCTGGGCGTGAACGGCGTCGCTCACGATCGCCGCACTCGCGCCCAGGCACAACGCCAGGGTGGCGCCGACGGATAGCCGTCTGGCGCGCTTGGACAGGGTTCGCAGCGGTAGGCTGTGTTGCATCGTCATAGAAAACTCTCTCGTCGTCGCCATCCAGTGACAGCGGGGCTCGTGATGAAAACGTTACAGCGCGGTGGGGCGGTAGCCCGGGATCGCCTGGTCGAAATAGGTGTTCGCGCCCTGCCCGACGCCACCGAGGCCGCGGAACACGAAGCGCAGAAACAGCCCGCGATCGCTGAAATCGTCACCGACCTGGGCGGTGTCGTTGTCGTCGATCCACTCGCGCCAGACCACCTGGACGCCATAGCAGCAGTCGTTCCACTGGATGCCGGCGAGCTGCTCCAGCGCCCGGTCGTTGGTCTGGTCGTACAGGTAGCGGCCGATCAGGTCGATCTGCGGGGTGGCCTTGTAGCCCACCGAGAGATCCCACTCCTCGCGGCTGTAGTCGCGAAAGCCGTCATCGCCGGGCACCACGCCCGGATCGAAGCCTTCGATCTCCCAACGGTAGCCAAGGTTCACTACATGGCCTTCAGGGTGGCGATAGCGCAGGTCGACCGAGGAGCGTTCGGTCTGTTCGCGCTGGTCGTCGTAGAGCCACTCGTAGCCGGTGCTGAAACGGTCGGTGATCTGCCACTCGAGGCGGGTGACCAGCGGCGAGCGGTCGCGGGTCGCCTGGTAACGGCTCTGGGGATTGACGAAGGGGTTGTCCTCCGGGCGATCCGGCAGGGTGTCCGGGTCGCCGTTTTCATCGATGCGCCGATCGGCGAAGTAGGCGCTCTGGCCGATGCCGAAGGTGAGCCGGTCGCGCCCGCTGGCATCCTCGATCAGCCGCGACTGCACGCCGTAGGAAATCCGGTTGAGATCGCCTACCCGGTCGGCGCCGGAGAAGCGGTGCGGCGACCAGAGCTGATCCCAGGAGAACGCCCGCTCGCGGCTGTCGAACTCCGGCAGCTGGGTCTGGTCGGTGCGCGGCACGAACGCGTAGTTGAGCCGCGGCTCCAGGGTCTGGCGATAGCCTCGGCTGCCCAGGTCGAGCTCGCGCTCGAACACCAGACCGCCATCGATGGAGGTGATCGCCACGTTGCGGGTGGGCGAGGTAGCGCGGTCGGTCTCGCGGGCGCCGTAGTCGAGCTCATAGGCGGTACTCCAGAGCTCGGTGCGCGGCTCGATGTAGCCCCAGGGCCGCTCGAAACGCCAGCCCAGCGCCGGGGTCATGTGAAGCCGCGAGCCGGTGGCGGCCTCGCGCTCGGGTACCAGGGTCTCGTCGATGTCGCGCCAGAAGTAGGTGGCGTTGGAGCGCCACTGGCCGTAGAAGCCTCCGCCGAACTGCCAATCGGTGGTATTGGCGGTCAAACTCGGCAGCCGGTAAAAGGGCTTGTCGCTGTCGCTGAGCGGGTCCTCCAGACGCTGGAAGCCCTGGGCGCGGGCGTCGAGCTGCCAGAGATCGCCGCGGTAGTCGATTTGCGCCAGCCGTTCCATCGCGACCCGGTCGCTGCGCCCGAACTCGGCACCGAAGTCGTCGAAGTAGCGCCCGTCGCTGGCCGCGCCATAGCGCAGCGCATAGTTGCTGCGCGGGTTCACCCGTCCCTGGTGCTGGGCGTCGATGTACCAGCGATCCTCGCCTTCGAAGCGGTTGTCGCCGGTGCTGGTGCCCCCATCGCTTGCCAGGTAGCCGCCTTCGATCATGCCCTGGCTCTGCTCGAACAGGTAGCGGTACTCGCCGTTGAGCAAGAGCCCCCGGTCGCTCATGAAGCGCGGCGTGATGGTGGCGTCGTGGTTGGGGGCAATGTTCCAGTAGAACGGCTGGGCGTAATCGAGCCCGTCGGTCGAGAAGCCCAGCGTCGGCCATAGAAGGCCGGTATGGCGCCGGTCGTCGAGCGGAAAGCGCACCCAGGGCCAGTAGAAGACCGGCACGTCCTTGACCTTGAGCCGGGCGTTGCGCGCGGTGCCGAAGCCCTTGGCCTGGTTCAGGCGAATGTCGCTGCTCACCAGCTCCCAGGTGTTTTCGCCCGGATCGCAGGTGGTGAAGCTCGCGCTGTGAAGACGGTACTGGTTCTCGCTGGTCTGCTCGAGCTGCGCGGCCTGACCACGCAGGTGCGACTCGTAGAGCACGTAGTGGCTGTTGTCGACGGTGGCCCTGTCCTCGTTCAGGCGCAGCATCGCCTGGTCACCGCGCACCAGCGCCTGGCCGTTGCGCAGCACCAGGTTGCCCTCGGCATCGACCTGCTCGCGGCTGCCCGGCAGGAACACCTGCTCGGCCTGCAGCTCGCTGTCGCCTCGGCGCAGCACCACGTCGCCGCGCAAGAGCGCCTCGCCGTCCTGGGCGTAGTCGGCGCTCGCGGTCTCGACCGACAGCGTCTCGGGGTCGGCTTCGCCGGGCAGCCGGTAGCCGGGCATCACGTAGCGCCCGCGGCACAGCTGGCCGGCGGCCTCCTCTCGGCTGTAGGGTTGCCAGTCGAGCGCCTCGAAGGGCAGCGCCTCGCTCTGCGCGAAGGCGTGAGTCGAGGTCAGCGCCACCACGCCCAGCAGCGTGTGTCCCATCGGCGCGGTTCGCGCAAATCGCTTGCCCATGTTCGTTATCCTTGGCATCCAGAATCGGTATTATACAGCTCGCATCATGCCCGACCAGCCAGGAGCTTGCATGTCCCCTACCCGAATCGACGCTCTTACCCGCTGGGCCGCGAACGCCTGCGGTCTCGACCCCGCCGCCGTCATGCTCGCCCCGGCCGGCGGCGACGCCAGTTTTCGCCGCTACTTTCGCCTGACGCTGCCTGGCGGCGAGACCCGCATCGTCATGGACGCCCCGCCGGCCCAGGAGGACTCGGCCCCCTTCGTCACCATCGGCCGGCGGCTGCGCGCCGCGGGCCTGCCGGTGCCCGTCATTCACCAGGCCGATCTGGACGCGGGCTTTCTGCTGCTCGAGGACCTGGGCGACAGGCCGCTGCAGGAGGAGTACCAGGACGCCGCCCACGTCGTGTCCGCCACCCGGGAGGCGCTCACGCTCGTCGCCCGGCTGCAAAACGCCACCGACCCGAGCGCGCTGCCCGCCTTCGACGAGGCGCTGCTGCGCCGCGAGCTCGCACTGTTTCCCGAGTGGTGCCTCGGCCGCTGGCTCGAGCTCGCCCCGCCCACGACCTTCGACGCGCTGTGCGACGATCTGGTGGCGAAGGCACTGGCTCAACCGGTGGTCAGTGTACATCGCGATTTCGACGCCATGAACCTCATGCGCCACGACGAGCGCCTGTACATGATCGATTTCCAGGACGCGGTGGCGGGCCCGCTTGCCTACGACCCGATCTCGATTCTCTGCGGGCGCTACTGGCGCTTCACCCCCGCCGAGTTCGATGCCCTGGCCGGGGAGTTCTACCAACATGCGCGCCGCGACGGGCGCCTGGGCGCGAGCACCAGCGAGGCGGACTTTCTCGCTTCCTGCCGCGCCCTGGCCGCGCAGCGCTCGCTCAAGGTGCTGGGCATCTTCTGCCGGCTGACGCTGCGTGACGACAAGGCCGGCTATCTCGCCCGGCTGCCGCACTTTCTCGATCACCTGGAAGACAGCCTGGCGGCCCTTCCAGGCCATGCCGCCTTCGCCCGCTGGGTGGCGACGACGCTGCGCCCGGCCATCACCGCCCGGCTGGAGCAGGCCTCATGAAGGCGATGATCCTGGCCGCCGGGCTCGGCACGCGCATGCGCCCGCTCACCGACCACTGCCCCAAGCCGCTGTTGAGGGTGGGCGGTCGCGCCTTGATCGAGCACCACCTGGAGCGCCTGCTCCGGGCGTGCATCGAGGAGGTGGTGATCAACGTCAGCTACCGCGGCGAGCAGATCATGGCAGCGCTTGGCGACGGCGCCCGATACGGGCTTTCGCTGCGCTACAGCGTGGAGGAGACGCCGCTGGAAACCGGCGGCGGTATCTTCAACGCGCTGCCGCTGCTGGGCGAGACGCCCTTTCTACTGGTCAACGGCGACGTCTGGTGCGAGCGGCTGCCCACGCCCTCGCTCGCCCCCGGGCAGCTCGCCAGGCTGCTGCTGGTGGAGAACCCGCTCCACCACCCCGAGGGCGATTTTGCCCTCGACGACGGCCTGGCGCGCCTCGACAAGCCCGCGCTGACCTACTCCGGCATCGCGGTGCTGGACCCGGCGCTGTTCGCCGGCTGCTCCCCCGGCGCCTTCGCCCTGGCACCGCTTCTCAAGCGGGCGATCATTGATGGCCGGGTGGGCGCCGAACGACTCGACGGCCACTGGGTCGACGTGGGCACGCCCGCAAGGCTCGAGCAGCTCGAGCGCCACCTGACGGCAAAGGCTCCATGAGCCTTGCGAGGATATCGTCCTGACGCCCCAGGCACGCGAGCACCGCGGCCTGGGCGTGCTATGCTGCGCGCCACGACCCCCGGCGTACTGCCAGGCGAATCCACCCCCCACCCAACGAGAAGGAGAGCCGCGTGAAAGCACGGGTAAAATGGACAGACGGGCGCCAGTTCGTGGCGGAATCGGGCAGCGGCCACAGCGTGGTGATCGATGGACCGCCCGATCACGGCGGACGCAACACCGGCCCCCGCCCGATGGAGATGCTGTTGATGGGCATGGGCAGCTGCACGGCGTTCGACGTGCTGAACATCCTCGACAAGGCGCGGGCCGAGGTGAGTGACTGCGTGGCCGAGATCGACGCCGAGCGCGCCGATGAGGTGCCCGCCGTCTTCACCAAGATCCACGTGCACTTCGTGGTCACCGGGCGCAACCTCAAGGAGAAGCAGGTGCAGCGCGCCGTCGAGCTCTCCGCCGAGAAGTACTGCAGCGCCTCGATCATGCTGGTCAAGGGGGGCGTGGAGGTGACCCACTCCTTCGAGATCCTCCAGACGGACGCCGCTTGAAAAGGCGTCCCGGCAAAAAAGTGCCCGGGCGGGATGCAACGCACCCTTGAGGCGGGCATAATACGCCCGCCTCGCGCACTCGATGCCGAGGGATCTTTTGTACGCACGGTTCCGGCGCTGGCTCGTCGGGGTGTTTTCACTGCCATAGGGAGGTGCGGACGTGTCAGACAATCTCCGACTCCACGGGTTTAACAACCTCACCAGCTCGTTAAGCTTCAACATCTACGATATCTGCTACGCCAAGACCGAAGAGCAGCGCGCCGCTTATATCGACTATATCGACGAGCTCTACAACGCCGAGCGCTTGACGCAGATTCTCAAGGACGTGACCAACATCATCGGGGCTCACGTGCTCAACATCGCCCGCCAGGACTACGAGCCTCACGGCGCGAGCGTGACCATCCTGATCGCCGAGCACGAGCTCGACGAGCCGCTGCCCGGCCAGACCAAGCCAGGCCCGGGCCCCTTGCCGGAAACCGTGGTCGCGCACCTGGACAAGAGCCACGTCACGGTGCACAGCTACCCGGAATCGCACCCGGACAACGGCATCAGCACCTTCCGCCTGGACATCGACGTCTCGACCTGTGGTCACATCAGCCCGCTCAAGGCGCTGAACTACCTGATCCACAGCTTCGACTCCGACATCGTCACCATGGACTACCGGGTGCGCGGCTTCACTCGCGACGTGGACGGCAAGAAGCTGTTCATCGATCACGACATCGCCTCGATCCAGGACTACCTGGCCGACGATACCAAGCAGGCGTATCAGATGATGGATGTGAACGTGTATCAGGACAACATGTTCCATACCAAGATGCTGCTCAAGGACTTCGAACTCGACAACTACCTGTTCGGCACCTCGCGGCGCGACATCACCTTCGAGGAGGCCCGCGACATCGAGAGCCGCCTGCGCAAGGAGATGCTGGAGATCTTCTACTCGCGCAACCTGGACTAGGCCGGCGTTTGAAACAAGCGCCCGAGACGAAAAAGCCGACGCATGCGTCGGCTTTTTTTGTGGGTCAGTAGAGACTCGGCTCCCCTTCCGGGCGCGTCTTGAAACGCCGATGCAGCCACAGGTACTGCTCCGGGTGCTTGCGAATCGCCCGTTCGATGAACTGGTTGACCCGGGTGGCGTCCGCCACTTCGTCGCCGCTCGGGAAGTGCTCGAAGGCCGGCAGGCACTCGATGGTGTAGGTGCGATCGTCCGGGTTGCGGTGGAACATCAAGGGCACCACCGGCGCGCCGGTCATGCGGGCGATCTTCGCGGTCAGCCGGATGGTCGCCGCCTGCTGGTCGAACAGCGGCGCGAAGACGCTGACGTCGCGGCCGAAGTCCTGGTCCGGCGAGTACCACACGATATGCCCTGCCTTGATGCGACGCACCACGCCGCGCAGGTCGTGACGGTCGATCGCCTGGCCGAAGATGCGCGAGCGTGCCCTTGTCATGAAACGCTCGAACAGCGGGTTGTTGTGCGGGCGATAGACCACGTCCGCCGGGAAGAACAGCGAGTGCAGCGCCCCGCCGAGATCCAACGTCGAGAAGTGGATACCCACCACCAGCACGCCCTTGCCCTGGGCCTTGGCACGCGCCAGGTGCTCCTGGCCGTGATAGGCCACCCGATGGCGAAAGCCCTCGGCGCGCCGACACCAGGCGGTGGCGGTCTCGACCAGCCCGATGCCGTTGGCGATGAAGGTCTCCTTGACCAGCCGACGCTGGGCTTCAAGGCTCTTGTCGGGAAAGCACAGCGCAATGTTGGTCTCGGTGATGCGCCGCCGGCGACCGGCCAGCCGCCAGGCCAGAAGGCCAAGGCCGCGGCCGACGGCGAGCTTCAGCCGCCAGGGGAGCCAGGCGGCGACATACATCGCGCCGATGGCGAGCCAGGTCGGCCAGTAGCGCGGGTGGGCAAGCGAACGGGGAAAGGGTTTCTTCGACATTCCGACAACCGTGTTGGGGGCAACCGTCTCAATCAAGCGCCGCTATAATAGCGCGGCACGCGGGGAAGTACGCCGGTCAGCAGCGTATAGCTGATCGTATCGCAGTGGCGAGCCACCTCGTCCACCGAGAGCCTCGCCCCGCCTGCGCTTTCTCCCCACAGCACCACTTCACTGCCGATGGCGGCACTGGCCACCTCGGTCACGTCCACCGTGAGCATGTCCATCGACACGCGCCCGACAATGGCGCAGCGCTGGCCATCGACCAGCACTGGCGTGCCGTCGGCGGCGTGGCGATCGACACCGTCGCCGTAGCCTGCCGCCACGACCGCGATCTTCGAGGGCCGCGCGGCCCGCCAGCGGCCGCCGTAGCCCACCGGCTCGCCAGCGGCGATCTCGCGCAGGCTGATGATCTGCGAACGCAGGCTCATCACCGGGCGCAGCGACGTTGCGATGGCGTTGTCCACCTCCAGGGGGTTGCTGCCGTAGAGCATTACCCCGGGGCGGTTCCAGGCGCCATGGGCGGCGCGGTGAGCGAGCGTGGCCGGGGAGTTGGCCAGGCAAAGCGGTGCCTCGAGGGTACGCGAGAGCGCCTTCACGGTCTCGAGCTGGGTCTCGAAGTAGCCGCTGTCGCCGGCATCGGCGGTGGCGAAGTGGCTCATCAAGTGAAGCTCGCCGACCTGGGAGGCGGCGGCCAGGCGACGCCAGACCCGCTCCACCCGGGCGGGCTCGAAGCCCAGCCGGTGCATGCCGGAGTCGACCTTCAGCCAGACCGGAATGGGCCGCCGCGGCGTGAAGGCGAGCAGCGCCTCGACCTGCCAGTCGCTGTGCACGCTGACCCAGAAGCCGTGCTCGTCGATGAGGGCGAGCTCGTCGGCGTCGAAAAACCCCTCGAGCAGCACGACGGGCCTGGTGATACCGCCGGCGCGAAGCGCGAGCGCCTCCTCGATCGAGGCGACCGCCAGGGCCGGGGCGAGGGGTTCGAGCGCTCGGGCACAGGCCAGCGCCCCATGGCCATAGGCATCGGCCTTGATGACCGCCACGGAGCGACTTTGCGGAGCGCAGTCGGCGGCGATGCGGTAGTTGTGACGCAGCGCGTCCAGGTCGATATGGGCCGCTAACGGGCGCATGACGGATTCTCGCTTAGCAGGCCGGCCGCAGCGGCCTGTCACTGATTGCTTGGGTATAAAAATGCCCACGTAGTGGGCTCTGTGGTGATGCTTGATACCGGAAAACGTTGGTACTGGAAAACGACGCACCGGCGTCGATCCGGTGCATCGTCCTTGCCTGGGCAAGGCAGTGAGGCTCAGCTTTCGAAGATGGCGTCGAGGGACAGCCCTTGCTTCTCCAGCGAGCGACGAAGCTTCTTTAAGGCTTCCACCTGGATCTGGCGAACCCGCTCACGCGTCAGGCCGATCTCGGCGCCCACCTCTTCGAGGGTCGCCGCCTCGTGACCGCGCAGCCCAAAGCGGCGTACCACCACCTCCCGCTGCTTCTCGCTGAGCTCGTCGAGCCAATGGTCGACGTGCTCGCGCACATCGCCGTCGACCAGCGACGACTCGGGGCCGGAGACCTCGTCGTCCGCCAGGGTGTCGATCAGCGGCTTGTCGCTCTCCCCACCCATCGGATAGTCGACGGACGAGACCCGCTCGTTGAGCCCCAGCATCTTCTTGACGGTGTCCACCGGCTTGTCCAGGTGCTCGGCGATCTCCTCGGCGGTGGCCTCGTGATCGAGCTTCTGGGTCAGCTCCCGCGCGGCGCGCAGGTAGATGTTGAGCTCCTTGACCACGTGGATCGGCAGGCGAATCGTGCGGGTCTGGTTCATCAGCGCCCGCTCGATGGTCTGGCGAATCCACCAGGTGGCGTAGGTCGAAAAGCGAAACCCGCGCTCGGGGTCGAACTTCTCCACCGCGCGAATCAGCCCCAGGTTGCCCTCCTCGATCAGATCGAGCAGCGTCAGTCCGCGGTTCAGATAACGCCGGGCGATCTTGACCACCAGGCGCAGGTTCGACTCGATCATGCGCGAGCGCCCGAGCGGGTCGCCCTTGCGCGCCAGACGACCGTAGTAGACCTCCTCCTCAGGCGTCAGAAGCGGCGAGAAACCGATCTCGTTGAGATAGATCTGTGTCGCATCCAGGCTCTGGGTCGACTGACGATCCTCGCGCCCCAGGGCTTTCTCGAAGGCATCTTCCTCTTCGACGACCGTGTCATCGGCGTCGTCCAGTGCCTCTTCTGCGGTCTCCAGGTCAACCTCCTGCAGGTCCTTCTCCAGCATACTCATGGTCTTACCCCCGTTGTCTTGCCAACCGCCATGTAGAAAATTAAGGGTGGTCGCACTGCATGTGCGCGTGCACCGTTATTGTTATATGACGCTCCAATCAAGCTATCCGGGTTCTTTTCGAGGCGTTAACCGCTCTCTCCAAGCCGATTTTATGGATATAGAACGCGTTAGCGCGATGGTAAAAAGTCCAAGGGGTTCTGAGGCTGGCCGTCGCGGCGCACCTCAAAATGCAGTTTGACGCTGTCGGTGTCGCTATCGCCCATGGTGGCAATGACTTCTCCCGCTTCGACCACATCGTTTTCGCTGACCCGCAAGCTATCGTTGTGGGCATAGGCGCTGAGATACTGGTCGTTGTGTTTCAGTAGTATGAGGTTGCCGTAACCTCGTACACCGCTGCCGGCGTAGACGACGATGCCGGGGCCGGCTGCCTTCACAGGTTGCCCCTTTTGGCCGGTGATATCAATCCCGGCGGTGATGGTTCCTCCCTCACCGAAGGCGCCACTGACCTGGCCATCTGTGGGCCATTGCCATTGGACATTGTCGACCGGGGTAAAGGTCCGTGAAGAGCGATCCGGGGTACTCGCCTGGGCGGGGGCGGCCTGGGGCGTCGG
>NZ_JAMZBC010000083.1 GCF_024158715.1 Halomonas sp. 707D7
GACCACGTCGTGTCCATCGACGGCGCGCCGGTGGCGGACTGGACGGCGTTCGTCTCGATCATTCGCGAAAGCGGCGGTCGCACGCTGGAACTTGGCGTCGAGCGCGACGACGCGCCGGTGACGCTGTCGCTGGTGCCGCAACGCAAACCACTGGAGAACGGCGCCGAGGTTGGGTACATTGGCGCAGGAGTGACGCCGGTCGACTGGCCCGAGGCGCTCTTGCGCGAGGTTCGCTACGGCCCGCTCGAAGCCGTGGGGCAGGCGTTCTCGCGCACCGGCGAGATGATCGTGCTCACCGTGGATGCGATACGCAAGATGCTGGTCGGGTTGATCTCACCCTCGAATCTCTCCGGGCCGATCACCATCGCACAGATTTCCGGTGACTCTGCCCGCGCGGGAATGGAAGCGTTCGTCGGTTTTCTGGCTTACCTTTCGATCAGCCTGGGCGTGTTGAACCTGCTGCCGATTCCCGTGCTCGACGGTGGCCACTTGCTTTACTATTTCATCGAGGTCGTGCGCGGGCGTCCGGTGTCGGAGCGAGCTCAGGCAATGGGACTGCGTATCGGGCTCGCCATGATAGGGACGCTCATGGTGATGGCTCTCTACTTCGATCTGATGCGCCTCTGGTAATGACGCGTGTAGCGCGTGGGATGCCTTGTCATCCGCCTGCACAAATGTATATGGTGCCTGTTTGGAAAAACCGGCAGACCAACGCGAGCGAACTGACTGCATGAAAATCAAGACCCTTGGAATGGCGGCACTGCTGCTGGCAGGTGCAAGTAGCGCCCAGGCACAATCCTTTGACGTTTCGGACATTCGTGTGGAAGGGCTTCAGCGGGTATCCGCCGCCTCGGTCTTCAATGCCTTCCCCGTCAGCACCAACGACCGCGTCAGCGAGCAGCAATTGGCAGAGGCGGCGCGCAGCCTGTTCGCCACCGGCCTTTTCGAGGACGTCTCGCTCGCCCGCGAAGGCGACGTGCTGGTCATCCAGGTCATCGAGCGGCCCACCATCGCGCGCCTCAACATCGCCGGCAACGACCAGATCTCCACCGAGGATCTACGTCGTGGCCTGCGCGAATCCGGCCTGTCCGAAGGACAGGTGCTGCAGCTCTCCACCCTCGAGGAGATCCAGCGCGAGCTCGAAGGGGTCTATCAAGCCCAGGGACGTTACAGCGCGCGGATTCGCACCGAGGTCGAGGAGATCGACGAAGGGCGCGTGCAGGTCAACATCAACATCAACGAAGGCGAAGTGGCGACCATCCGCCAGATCAACATCGTCGGCAACGAGGCCTTCGACGAGGAGACCTTGCGCCGCGTCTTCGAACTCGAGGACCGTCCGGGGCGCTTCTTCGGCTGGTTCTCCAACGACGAGTACTCCCGCGAGGCGCTGTCCGGCGACATCGAGCGCCTGCGCTCGTTCTATCTCGACCGCGGCTACATCAACTTCGACGTCGTCTCCACTCAGGTCTCCATCGGCCCGGAGCAGTCGGACATCTACATCACCCTGAACATCGACGAGGGCGAGCAGTACCGGGTGGGCGACATTCGCTTCGCCGGCGATCTCCAGATCGGCGAAAGCGAAGCGCGCAACCTGCTGGAAGTGCAGAGCGGCGACGTCTTCTCGCGCGCCCAGGTCAACGCCTCCACCGAGGCGCTGCGCAGCCGCCTGGGCGCCGAGGGCTTCGCCTTCGCCGAGGTGCGCGGCGTGCCCGAACCGACCGGCAGCGGCGACGCGGTGGATCTGGTGATCGCCGTCGAACCGGGCCAGCGCACCTACGTGCGCCGTATCGAGTTCTTCGGCAACACCACCACGCAAGACGAGGTGCTGCGTCGCGAGATGACCCAGATGGAAGGCGCGCCGGCCTCCACCGAGTCGATCACCCAGTCGCGCCAGCGCCTCGAGCGCCTGGGCTTCTTCAGCCAGGTGGAAGTGGACACCCAGCCGGTGCCGGGCCAGCCGGATCTGCTCGACGTCACCTACAACGTCGAGGAGCAGCCGTCTGGCTCGGTCTCGGCGAGCGTGGGCTTCTCCCAGAGTGCCGGCGTGATCTACGGCGTGGGGCTTGCCCAGAACAACTTCCTGGGTACCGGTAACCGCGTCAACATCGGCGCCCAGCGAAGCGACACCTTCACCAGCGTCAACTTCGCCTTCACCGATCCCTACTGGACGCTGGACGGCATCTCGCGCGGCTACAACGTCTTCTACCGCGAGACCGACTACGCCGACTCCGATATCTCGACGTTCTCGACCGACGCCTACGGTGCCGGCATCAACTTCGGCTACCCGGTCAGCGAGCTCTCAAGGCTCAACTTCGGCGCCAGCATCGAGGACCTGACGGTCAAGACCTACTTCGACACCGCCTCGGAAATCCGTCGCTACGTCGAGGAGCAGGGCGAGGACGCCCAGAGCCTGAAGCTCACCGCCAGCTGGACGCGCAACAACCTGAACCGCGGCATCATGCCCACTGCCGGCAACTACCAGCGCCTGTCGCTGGAGACCGGCGTGCCGGGCAGCGATGCCGAGTACTACAAGGTGCGCGCCCGCGCCCAGCAGCTCTTCCCGATCAACGACGAGCAGACCTGGGCGCTGAAGTTCTCCGGCAACCTCGGCTACGCCGATACGCTCGGCACCAGCGACCCGTTCCCGTTCTACGAGAACTTCTACGCCGGCGGCCTCGGCTCGGTGCGCGGTTTCACCTCCAACACCCTGGGGCAGCGCACCACGCCGGCCCGCGAAGGCGGCCGCGACCGTACGCTCGGCGGTAACGTGCTGGTCGAGGGTAGCGCCGAGGTGCTCTTCCCGCTGCCCTTCATCGAGGATCAGCGCTCGATCCAGACGTCGCTGTTCGTCGATGCCGGTAACACCTTCCTGAGCTCCTGCTACGACGTGCTCGACGAGGATGCGGACCGCCAGCGCTGCAGCTCCGGCGTGGACCTGGGCGATCTGCGCTACAGCGCGGGTATCGGCCTCTCCTGGCTGACGCCAGTGGGCCCGCTGACCTTCAGCATCGCCGAGCCGCTCAACGACGAAAGCGGCGACGACACGCAGTTCTTCCAGTTCTCGCTGGGTCAGACGTTCTAACTCAGACGTTCTAACATGGATGGCGCCGTGCGCCCCTCGCCTTGAAAAGGAGTTAACATGCGTAAATTGACGGCAGCGGTGTGTCTTTTCGGGGCGATGGCGCTGCCTGCCTACGCCGCCGAGGTCGCCGTGCTCGACTGGCGCGCCGCCTTGATGAACACCCAGTCGGCACAGAGTTCGCTGAGTCAGCTCGAAAGCCAGATCGGTAGCCAGCAGCGCGAGGCCCAGGGCCTGGGCAACGAGCTCCAGCAGCTCCAGCAGCGCCTGCAAAACGAAGGCGAGACCATGGGCCAGGCCCAGCGCGACGCCCTGATCGCCGAGCTTCAGCAGAAGGGCAGCCGCTTCGAGCAGCTGCGCCGCGAGGTGCTCCAGGCCCAGCAGGCCTCCGAGCAGCAGTTCCTGCAAGGCGCCGAGACCAAGCTCGAGCAGGCCGTCGAACAGGTGCTCGCCCGCCATAACCTCGACGTGCTGGTCGAGCCCAACGGCGTGCTGCACTCCTCGACGGATCTGCCGGATGTGACCAACGAGGTCACCCAGATCTTCGACTCGCTCTAAACTCATCGAATGGACGGTGCGACGTGGTCGCACCAACGTTATTGTGGGCTCCCATGACGCACGCTTCTCACCCCATCACGCTGGCTGATATCGCTCGCCACCTGGATATCGCCTTCGACGGCGATGCCAGTCGGCCGATTCGTGGATTGGCGACGCTCAAGGAGGCCGGGCCCGACCAGGTCGCCTTTCTGGCCAACCGTGCCTATCTGAAGGATCTGGCCTCGACCCGGGCGGCCGCGGTACTGCTGCACCCGGAGCACGGCAAGAACTGCCCGGTACCGCGGCTCGAGACGGAAAACCCTTACCTTGGCTATGCCAGGATCTCCCAGCTCTTCGATCCGCTGCGCGCCCGCGACGTGCCCGGCGTGCACGACACCGCCGTGGTCGCCGAGGACGCGGTGCTGGGCGAGGGCGTGGTCATCCAGGCCAACGCGGTGATCGAGTCCGGCGTGACGCTCGGCGCACACGTGGTCATCGGCGCCGGCAGCGTGGTAGGGGCGGACAGCTCCATCGGTGACGGCTCGCGCCTTCACGCCAACGTCACCGTCTGCCATGGGGTGGTGATCGGCAAGCGCGTGGTGCTGCAAAGCGGCTGCGTGATCGGTGGCGACGGCTTCGGCTTCGCCCACGACGGCGCCGGCTGGCACAAGATCGCCCAGCTCGGGGGCGTGGTGCTGGGCGACGACGTCGAGGTGGGCAGCTGCTCGAGCATCGACCGCGGTGCGCTCGGCGACACCTTGATCGGCTGCGACGTCAAGATCGACAGCCAGGTCCAGATCGCCCACAACGTCACCATCGGCGATCACAGCGCCCTGGCGGGCTGCGTGGGCATCGCCGGCTCCACCCGGGTGGGCAAGCACTGCATGCTCGGCGGCGGCGTCGGCCTGTCGGGGCACCTGACCATCTGCGACGGGGTCCAGGTCACCGGCATGAGCCTGGTCACCAATTCGATCCTCGAGCCCGGCGTCTACTCCTCGGGCACCGGGGCGATGAACAACACCCAGTGGCGCAAGAATGCCGTGCGTTTCAAACAGCTCGATGACATTGCCAAACGTTTGAACAAATTGGAAAAAAATAGCCGAAGCGAGTGACCCGGCGTTTTAAAGCGGGTCATCGGTGGTTCTGGGCCCGAAGGCGGGGGTATAATTCGCCCTCGATACCAGCGGGCGTGCTGGCGTTTGCCCGATCAAGCATCGGGTTTTTTGTCTTTTTTGAGGTCTGACGATGGTTATGGATATCAACGAGATTCGCGAATACTTGCCCCACCGTTATCCGTTCTTGCTGGTGGATCGAGTAACGCAGTTGACCGTGGGCGAAACCATCGTCGCGTTCAAGAACGTCAGCATCAACGAGCCCTTCTTCAACGGCCACTTCCCGCATCACCCGATCATGCCCGGCGTGCTGGTGGTCGAGGCGCTGGCCCAGGCCTGCGGCATCCTCGGCTTCAAGACGGTCAACAAGCTGCCCGCGGATGGCTACGTCTACTATCTCGTCGGCAGCGACAACGTGCGCTTCAAGCGCCCGGTGATGCCCGGCGACCAGCTGCGCCTTGAGGCCAACGTGATCAAGGGCAAGCGCGGCATCTGGAAGTTCGCCTGCAAGGCGACGGTCGACGGCGAGCTTGCCTGCGAGGCGGAAATCATCTGCGCCGAGAGGAAGGTGGCTTGATACATCCTACTGCACTGATCGATAAAGCGGCGCGCCTGGCCGACGATGTCGAGGTCGGCCCGTTCAGCGTCATCGGCCCTGACGTCGAGATCGGCGCGGGCTCCGTCATCGGCCCGCACGTGGTGATCAAGGGGCCGACGGTGCTGGGCGAGCGTAACCGCATCTTCCAGTTCGCCTCCGTCGGCGAGGATTGCCAGGACAAGAAGTACGCCGGCGAACCCACGCGCCTGGTGATGGGCGACGACAACGTGGTGCGCGAAGGCGTGACCCTGCATCGCGGTACGGTCCAGGATCGCAGTGAAACCACCATCGGTTCGCGCAACCTGTTCATGGCCTACGTCCACGTCGGCCATGACTGCGTGATCGGCGACGACTGCATCCTCGCCAACCAGGTGACGCTGGCCGGCCACGTCACCGTCGGCAACTTCGCGATCCTCGGCGGTCTTTCGGCGGTACACCAGTTCTGCCACTTCGGCGACTACGCCATGGCCGGCGGCGGCTCGATCATCACCAAGGACACCCCGGCCTACATGATGATCAACGGCAACCCGGCCGAGGCGCGCGGGCTCAATCTGGTGGGCTTGAAGCGCCGCGGCTTCAGCCGCGAGGCGATCAACGCCCTGACCGTCGCCTACAAGCTGGTCTACCGCCAGGGGCTGACCGTCGAGCAGGCCCTCGAGCAGATGCGCGAGCGCTTCGATCTCGACGAGGTCAAGCACTTCGCCGATTCGATCGAGCGTGCCACCCGCGGCATCGTCCGCTAGCGGCGTCGTCGACGCCGGATATTTCCGAGCGGCGCCGTGCGCCGCCCGCTCTCGCTTCACGAAACGCCCCTTCAGGACGATCGATCATGGCCTTGACGCGTGTCTTCATCGTTGCCGGCGAGCTCTCGGGTGATCTTCTGGGCGCCGGCCTGATGCGCGCGCTGCGCGCGCGCCACCCGGACATCGAGTTTCGCGGCATCGGCGGCCCGCGGATGCAGGCCGAAGGCATGCAGAGCCGCTTTCCGCTCGAGACCCTCTCGGTGATGGGACTGGTCGAGGTGCTCAAGCATCTGCCGGAGCTGGTCGGCGTGCGCCGCACCCTCTACCGCGAAGCGCTCGCCTGGCAGCCGGACGTGATGATCGGCATCGACGCGCCGGACTTCAACACCGGCCTCGAGCTCAAGCTACGCCGTGCGGGCATCAAGACCGTGCACTACGTGAGCCCCTCGGTGTGGGCCTGGCGGCAGGGGCGGGTGAAGAAGATCGCCCGCGCCGTCGATGCCATGCTGACGTTTCTGCCCTTCGAGGCGGACTTCTACCAGCGCCACCGGGTGCCCGTCACCTTCGTCGGCCATCCGCTGGCCGACGAGATGCCGCTGGCCACCGACCGTGCGACAGCTCGACAGGCGCTCGGCCTTGCGCCCGAGGGGCCGCTGCTGGCGGTGCTTCCCGGATCGCGAGCCAACGAGATCCGCTTCATGGGCGCGACGTTTCTCGATGCCATCGAAACGCTTTGCCAGCGCCATCCGACGCTCGGCGTGGTGATTCCCGCCGCCACGCCAGCGCGCCGGCGCGAGCTTGCCGCGCTGCTCGCGGGCTACCCGGCACTGGGCGAGCGGGTCACGCTGATCGAGGGTCGCGCCCGCGAGGCGATGGTGGCGAGCGACGCGGTGCTCTTGACCTCCGGCACCGCCGCGCTCGAGGCGATGCTGTGCCACCGGGCGATGCTGGTGGCCTACAAGATGGCGCCGGCCACCCACTGGCTGGCGAAGAAGCTGGTCAAGACGCGCTGGATCTCGCTGCCCAACCTAATCGCCCAGGAGGCCCTCGTCCAGGAGCTGATCCAGGAGGAGGCAACGGCGCAAGCCATCGCCTGCGCGCTCGACGATCTGCTCGCCGACGAGACCGCCCGCCAGGCCCTCGAGATGCGCTTCGCCCAAATGCACGCCGCGCTGCAGCGTGGCGCGAGCCATCGCGCGGCGCTGGCGGTCGAGGCGGTGGCGGCGGGCCTGGCGCTGCCTGACGAGGGCGATGCTTGATGGCCAGGCGAGCGAAGACGCCCATCGAGTACCCGCCGCTGGAGATTCCCTACGCCGGCGATCACCTCGCCGGGGTGGACGAGGTCGGTCGCGGCCCGCTGGTGGGAAGCGTTGTGGCCGCGGCGGTGATCCTCGATCCGGCCCGGCCGATCGAAGGGCTCGGCGACTCCAAGACCTTGAGCGCCAAGAAGCGCGAGGCGCTCGACGTGCTGATTCGCGAGCGGGCGCTGGCCTTCTGCGTGACCGAGGCGAGTCCGGCCGAGGTCGATGCGCTCAACATCTACCACGCCACGCATCTGGCCATGCGCCGGGCGGTTGACGGCCTCGCGCCGCAAGCGGAGTATCTGCTGGTGGACGGCAACCGGCTGCCCGGCCACCGGCTTCCCGGCCAGGCGGTGGTGAAGGGCGACGCCCGCCATCCGGCGATCGCGGCGGCGTCGATTCTCGCCAAGGTGGCCCGCGACGCCCAGATGGTGGCGCTCGATGCGCGCTACCCGCACTACGGTTTCGCCCGTCACAAGGGCTACCCGACCCGGGAGCACCTGGCGGCCCTCGCGGCCCACGGGGCGCTCGACGAGCATCGCAGAAGCTTCGGGCCGGTCAAGCGGCAGCTGGCGCTTTTCTAGGCACACTCATTTTTACCAGTGGTGAATTTCCCATGACGCCTCCTTTCGTTCATCTGCGCGTGCACAGCGAGTACTCCCTGGTCGATGGCCTGGTGAAGCTGAAATCGCTGGTGAGCACCACCGCCAGCCGCGACATGCCGGCGACTTCGCTGACCGACGAGACCAACCTGTTCGGCCTGGTGAAGTTCTACAAGGCCGCTCAGGGCGCGGGGCTCAAGCCGATCATCGGTTCTGACCTGTGGCTCGCCAACCCCCACGACGAGACGCACCCCTACCGTCTGACGCTGCTGGCGATGAACGATGTCGGCTATCGCAACCTCACCGAGTTGATCTCGAAGGGATGGAGCGAGGGCCAGCGCCAGGGCCGGGCGCTGTTGCAAAAGCAGTGGGTGATCGAGCAGAGCGAGGGCCTGATCGCGCTCTCCGGCGGGCGCGAAGGCGAGATCGGTCGTCACCTGCTCAGCGACCATGCCCGCGAGGCCCGCACGCTGCTCGACGAGTGGCAGGCCGCCTTTCCCGACCGCTTCTATCTCGAACTCACCCGCACCGGCCGCCCGCTGGAGGAGGACTGCGTACATGCAAGCGTGGCGCTGGCGCTCGAGTCCGGCGCGCCGGTAGTGGCGACCAACGACGTGCGCTTTCTCGAGCGCGACGACTTCTGGGCCCACGAGACGCGGGTGGCGATCGGCGAGGGCAAGGCGCTCGACGACCCGCGCCGCGAACGCCGCTATACCGAGGAGCAGTACCTCAAGAGCCCCGAGGAGATGGCGGAGCTGTTCGCCGATATCCCCGAGGCGCTCGAGAACAGCGTGATGATCGCAAGGCGCTGCAGCGTCGACGTGCGCCTGGGCGAGATCTTCCTGCCGGAGTTCGAGATCCCCGAGGGCATGACCCAGGACGAGTTCTTCAGGAAGGTCTCCCACGATGGCCTCACCGAGCGCCTCGACTTCCTGTTTCCGGTGGACCGCTACCCGCGCGACGGCGACGAGTACAAGGAGATCGATGCGCGCTACCGCGAGCGGCTGGAGTTCGAGCTCGACGTCATCATCCAGATGGGCTTTCCCGGCTATTTCCTGATCGTGATGGACTTCATCCAGTGGGCCAAGGACAACGACGTGCCGGTGGGGCCGGGGCGCGGCTCCGGTGCGGGGTCACTCGTGGCCTACGCGCAGAAGATCACCGACCTCGATCCGATCGGCTACGACCTGCTGTTCGAGCGCTTCCTCAACCCGGAGCGGGTCTCGATGCCCGACTTCGATGTCGACTTCTGCATGGAGAAGCGCGACCGGGTCATCGAGTACGTGGCGGATCGCTACGGGCGCAACGCGGTATCCCAGATCGTCACCTTCGGCACCATGGCGGCGAAGGCCGTGGTGCGCGATGTCGCCCGTGCCCAGGGCAGGCCCTATTCGCTGGGTGACAAGCTCTCCAAGCTGATCCCGTTCGAGGTGGGCATGACGCTCGCCAAGGCGATCGAGCAGGAGCCGGCGCTCAAGGAGTTCGTCGAGACCGACGAGGAGGCCGAAGAGATCTGGGAGATGGCGCTCAAGCTCGAGGGCACCACCCGCGGCACCGGCAAGCACGCAGGGGGCGTGGTGATCGCGCCGACCAAGCTCACCGACTTCTCGCCGCTTCTGTGCGACGAGGACGGCTCGGGGCTGGTGGTCCAGTTCGACAAGAACGACATCGAGGACGCGGGGCTCGTCAAGTTCGACTTCCTGGGCCTGCGCACGCTGACCATCATCGACTGGGCGCTGGAGATGGTCGACAAGGTGCGTGACGCCGCGGGCCAGGGCCCGCTCAACATCGACGCCATTCCGCTCGACGACGGCAAGACCTTCGAGATGTTGAAGCGCGCCGAGACCACGGCGGTGTTCCAGCTCGAATCCCGAGGCATGAAGGAGCTGATCAAGCGCCTGTTGCCGGATTCGCTGGACGACATGATCGCCCTGGTGGCGCTTTTCCGTCCCGGGCCCCTGCAGTCCGGCATGGTGGACGACTTCATCAACCGCAAGCACGGCCGGGCGGAAGTGTCTTATCCACACCCGGATTACCAGCACGAGCTGTTGAAACCCGTGCTCACGCCCACCTACGGCATCATCCTGTACCAGGAGCAGGTGATGCAGATCGCCCAGGTGATGGCCGGCTACAGCCTCGGCCAGGCGGACATGCTGCGCCGGGCGATGGGCAAGAAGAAGCCCGAGGAGATGGCCAAGCAGCGCGCCGGCTTCATGGACGGCTGCGCGGCCAACGGCATCGACAAGGACCTGGCGGGCAACATCTTCGACCTGGTGGAGAAGTTTGCCGGCTACGGCTTCAACAAGTCGCACTCGGCGGCCTACGCGCTGGTCTCCTACCAGACTGCCTGGCTCAAGGCGCACTATCCCGGCCCCTTCATGGCGGCGGTCATGTCCACCGAGATGGACAACCTCGACAAGGTGGTGCCCTTGATCGAGGAGTGTCGCAACCTCAAGCTCACCGTGACCCCGCCGGACGTCAATGTCGGTGGCTACAAGTTCACCGTCGATACCGATGCCCGCGTGGTCTACGGGCTCGGCGCGATCCGCGGCGTGGGCGAGGGGCCGATCGGCGCCATCGTCGCCGCACGCCAGGAGGGCGGGCCGTTCAAGGATCTGTTCGACTTCTGCCGGCGCATCGACCCCAAGCGCATGAACAAGCGCACCCTGGAGGCGCTGATTCGCTCCGGCGCCTTGGATAATCTCGGCCCCAACCGGGCGGTGCTGTTCGCCGCCATGGAGGATGCGCTCAAGGCGGCGGCGCAGAACCACGCCAACCAGAGCCTGGGCATGCTCGACATGTTCGGCGACGCCTTCGCCGCTACTGAGGAAGATACGGCGGTGGATGTCTACGCCGAGTATCGCCACGCTCGGGAGTGGTCCGACCGCGAGCGGCTTTCCGGCGAGAAGGATACCCTCGGGCTCTACCTCACCGGTCACCCCATCGACGAGTACGAGCGCGAGCTCAAGCGCTTCGTCTCGACGCGTATCAGTGACTTGAAACCCTCCCGCGAACCCCAGCGGGTGGCGGGGCTGGTAGTGGCGATGCGTACCATGAAGTCCAAGCGTGGCGACACCATGGCTTTCGTGACGCTGGACGATCGCACCGGGCGCATCGAGGCCTCGGTGTTCGGCGAGCTGTTCGAGCAGCTCAGAGGCCAGAACCTCGACGGCCAGGTGCTGATCGTCGAGGGCGACGTGTCGAGCGACGACTTCTCCGGCGGGCTCAAGCTTCGCGGCAAGGAGGTCACGCCGATGGTGGCGGCGCGGCTGTGCTATGGTCAGGGGGTGGAGGTCGCCCTCGACGCGGCGCAGATCAACGGCCGGCTGGTGGAGAGTCTGCGCGACTGCCTCGACCCCTACCGCGACCCGCAAGGGCTTCCGGTGCATCTGCATTACCGCCACAGCGCGGCGACCGGGTGGCTGGCACTCGACCAGAGCTGGAGCGTGACCCCGAGCGACGACCTGCTTCAGGCGCTACGCGACGTCGAGGGGCAGGTGGGTATCCAGCTTCGCTACCGGTAGCGTTGGGCTGCGCGCCTTGCGCGCGTAGGCCAAGGTGCGATAATGCACGTTTAACTGACGTCTTCGATCAGGTTTTTTACAGGCAGCTTACAGGCAGAGCCGATGAATCCCAATTATCTCGATTTTGAACAGCCCATTGCCGAGCTTCAGGCGAAGATTGAAGAGCTGCGCTTGGTGAGCTCCGGCAGCCAGGTCAACCTCTCCGACGAGATCACCCGGCTCGAGGAGAAGAGTCGCAAGCTGACGGAATCGATCTTCAAGGACCTCACCCCCTGGCAGGTGTCGCAGATTTCGCGCCATCCCCAGCGCCCCTACGCGCTGGACTACTTCGCGTCGGTCTTCACCGATTTCGACGAGCTGCACGGTGATCGCAACTTCGCCGACGACGCCGCGCTGGTCGGCGGCGTGGCGCGTCTCGACGATGCCCCGGTGATGGTCATCGGCCACCAGAAAGGCCGCGACGTGAAGGAGAAGGTGCGCCGCAACTTCGGCATGCCGCGCCCGGAAGGCTACCGCAAGGCGTGCCGCCTGATGGAGATGGCCGAGCGCTTCAAGATGCCGGTACTCACCTTCATCGACACCCCCGGGGCCTACCCCGGCATCGACGCCGAGGAGCGCGGCCAATCCGAAGCGATCGCCTACAACCTGGCGGTGATGTCGCGGCTCAAGACGCCGATCATCTCCACCGTGGTGGGCGAGGGCGGCTCCGGCGGGGCGCTGGCCATCGGCGTGTGCGACGAGCTGCACATGCTGCAGTACTCCACCTACTCGGTGATCTCGCCGGAAGGCTGCGCCTCGATTCTGTGGAAGAGCGCCGAGCGCGCCTCGGACGCCGCCCAGGCGATGGGCATCACCGCCGAGCGCCTGAAGGAGCTGGGCTTCGTCGACGAACTGATCAAGGAGCCGCTGGGCGGCGCCCATCGTCATCCCCAGACCACCGCCGAGCGGGTCAAGCAGGCACTCACCGAAAGCCTGGATCGGCTCAAGGGCATGGACACCGACGCGCTGCTCGAGCGCCGTTTTGATCGCTTGATGAGCTATGGCGCCCCCGCCGCCTGATCTTTCGCGGCTGCTCGACGACGCCCTGGCGGAGACCCCGCCGGGGCGTTGCGTTTGGGTCGCGCTCTCCGGCGGGCTCGACTCTTCGCTGCTGGTGAGCCTCGCTGCCCCGGCCTGTCGCCGGGCGGGGCGGGCGCTGGCCGCGCTGCACGTCGATCACGGCCTGCAGCCCGCCGCCTCGGCATTTGCGGCCCACTGCCAGTCGTTGTGCCGCACGCTCGACATTCCCCTGCACGTCGCCCGAGTAACGGTCGAGACACACGGCGAGGGGCTGGAAGCCGCCGCCCGTCGGGCACGCTACCAAGCCTTCGTCGACGTCGTGCCCGCTGGCGACACGCTGTGGCTCGCCCAGCACCAGAACGACCAGGCGGAGACCTTCCTGCTCGGCGCGCTGCGCGGCAGCGGCGTGCGCGGGCTCGCCGCCATGCCCCGTCGACGCCTCTGGCAGGGTGTTGCGCTAGTGCGCCCCTGGCTCGGCGTCTCTCGCCGCGAACTCGAAGATGCCGCCCGCCGCATCGGCCTGGACGGGTGCCAGGACCCCACCAACGACGACCTCGCCTTCGATCGCAACTACCTGCGCCATGACGTGCTGCCCGCGCTCGCTTCGCGCTGGCCCGGTGCCGCTGCCGCCCTGGCGCGCAGCGCGGCGCTGGCGGGCGAGGCGGATACGCTGCTGGCGCAGTACGCAGGCCAGGACCTCGACGCCCTGACCATCGCGCCGGGCTGCATCGATGCGCGGGCGCTTGGGCGAATGGCGCCCGCGCGCCAGCGGCTATTGGTGCGCACGCTGTGTCAGCGCCAGGCGCTGCCCACCCCGCCCGCGACGCGGCTCGAGAGCCTGCTGGCGCAGCTCGGCGCCGCGCGGGATGCCTCGGTGCGCGTCACCTGGCCCGGGGCCGAGGCCAGGCTCTGGCGGCAAAGGCTCTATCTGATGGCACCGCGCGAGCGCCCCGCGCACTGGGAGATGCCTTGGGGCGGCCGTGAGCCGATCATCACCCCCGACGGGCCGCTTGCGCTGACCATGTGCCCGCAGGCGGCGGTGACGCTGCGCTATCGCCAGGGAGGGGAGGTCATCGCGCTCGCCGGGCGCGGGCGGCGCGATCTCAAGCGCCTGCTGCAGGAGGCGGACGTGCCCTCTTGGGAGCGCGATCGGGTGGTGGTCGTCATGCAGGGGGAGCGCTGCCTGGGCGCCGTCGATGCCTTCGGAGAGGTGCTGTTCGCGGCGCGCGGGGTGACCTTCAGGGCGGCGCTAGACGAGGGTTAGCGAGAAGCCCGCCGCCTGCAGGTAGGCCTGCTCCTGCTCGAGGTCGGTGCTCAAGAGCGTCGGCTCGCAGGTGGCGGGCAGGGTCAGCGTCAGGGTCTGTTCGCTGGCGGTCACGCCGGGCACCGTCGGCGGCTCTTCCGGGCGCGAGTGGTTGAGCAGCACCGCCAGAC
>NZ_JAMZBC010000084.1 GCF_024158715.1 Halomonas sp. 707D7
TGCCGGCACCACCGCCGATGAAGACCATTTCGGCGTCGGTGTCCTTGGCGAAGAACTCGCCGAAGGGCCCCATGACCGTGACCTTGTCACCCTTTTTCAGGCTGAAGACGTAGGTCGACATCAAACCGGGCGGGTGGCTGGAGTTCGGCGGCGGCGTCGCGATACGGATGTTGAACTTCAGAAGCCCTTTCTCTTCCGGGTAGTTCGCCATCGAGTAGGCGCGGATGACCTCTTCGTTGTTCTTGTGCGACACGTCGAACAACTTGAATTTTTCCCAGTCCTCGCGGTACTCCTCATCGATATCGAAGTCCGAGAATTTGATGTCGTAGGGCGGTGCCACCAGCTGGACGTAGCCGCCGGCGCGGAAGGCGACTTCCTCGCCTTCGGGCAGCTTCAGGTTCAGCTCCTTGATGAAGGTGGCGACGTTGGGGTTGGCGGTGACCTCGCACTCCCACTTCTTGACGCCGAACACCTCCTCGGGCACCTCGATCTTCATGTCCTGCTTGACCGGTACCTGGCAGGAGAGGCGCCAGCCTTCCTTCTTCTCGCGCATGGTGAAGTGCGACTCTTCGGTCGGCAGAATCGAGCCGCCGCCCTCTTCCACTCGGCACTTGCACTGGGCGCAGGAGCCGCCGCCGCCGCAGGCGGAAGACAGGAAGATGCCGTTGGCCGCCAGGGTGTTGAGAAGCTTGCCGCCGGCCTGGGTCGTCAGGGTGTTCTGGGGGTCGTCGTTGACCTCGATGGTCACGTCCCCGCTACTCACGAGCTTGCTGCGCGCTGCCAGAATGATCGCCGTCAGACTGATGACGATGACCGTGAACATGACAACACCGAGCAAGATGACGGATGTATCGATCATGTCGGTTTCCTATTGCTGGGGTCGTGCCGCGGGTCTTGGCCGCGACACGACCGGCCGATTAAAGCTGGATGCCAGAGAAGGACATGAAGCCCAGGGACATCAAGCCAACGGTGATGAACGTGATGCCCAGGCCCTGCAGTCCGCCCGGCACGTCGCTGTACTTCAGCTTCTCGCGAATACCCGCCAGGGCCGCGATCGCCAGCGCCCAGCCGGTGCCGGCGCCGAAGCCGTAGACCACGGCTTCACCGAAGTTGTAGCTACGCTCGACCATGAACAGCACGCCACCGAGGATGGCGCAGTTCACGGTGATCAGCGGCAGGAAGACGCCCAGCGCGTTATAGAGCGACGGCACGTACTTGTCCAGGAACATCTCCATGATCTGGACGAGGGCCGCGATCACACCGATGTAGGACAGAAGCCCCAGAAACGACAGGTCGATGTTCTCGGCGCCTTCGATGCCGGTCCAGGTCAGCGCACCCTCCTGCAGCAGGTAGGTGTAGACCAGGTTGTTGACCGGTACGGTGACGGTGAGCACCACGATGACCGCGATACCCAGGCCGATGGCGGAAGAGACCTTCTTGGAAACCGCGAGGAAGGTACACATCCCCAGGAAGAAGGCCAGCGCCATGTTCTCGACGAAGACCGAAGCGACGAAAAGGCTCAGATAGTGCTCCATGTTACACGGCCTCCTTCGGCTTGGTGTTTTCCTTCATCTTGAACTCGTTCTCCTCCACCTGCTCGGGGTTGATCGAGCGCAGCACCCAGATCAGCAGACCGATGATGAAGAAGGCGGACGGCGGCAGCAGTAGCAGGCCGTTGGAGATGTACCAGCCGCCATCCTGCACGGTGGGCAGCACGGTGAAGCCGAAGATGCTGCCGGCACCGAGCAGCTCGCGGAAGAAGCCCACGACCAGCAGCACGAAGCCGTAGCCCAGACCGTTGCCGATACCGTCGAGAAACGACATGCCCGGGGTGTTGGACATGGCGAAACCTTCGGCACGACCCATCACGATGCAGTTGGTGATGATCAAACCGACGAACACCGACAGCTGCTTGGACATCTCGTAGGCGTACGCCTTCAGGATCTGGTCCACCACGATGACCAGCGAGGCGATGATGGTCATCTGCACGATGATACGAATCGCCGAGGGGATGTGGTTACGAATCAGCGATACGAACAGGTTCGAGAAGGCGGTCACGAAGATAACCGCCAACGCCATGACCAGCGACACGCTCATGCTGGTGGTGACCGCCAGAGCGGAACAGATTCCGAGAATCTGAAGCGCAATGGGGTTGTTCTGGAATATAGGGCCTACCAGTACGCCCTTTACGTTTACATCCGCCATGATCAAGCCCCCTCAACGTCGTTGAAGTCGGTATCGGTGTCGTCGGCGTCTTCCGGCTCGGTGCCCTCGCGGAACTTGGCCAGGTAGGGACCGAAGCCCTCTTCGCTGAGCCAGAACTGCAGCATGTTGGTCACGCCGTTACTGGTCAGCGTGGCACCGGAAAGCGCGTCCACTTCGTACTCGCCGCTTGCGCTCTTGCTCAAGTGAATCGCCGGGGTGAGATCGCCTTCTTCATCGTAGATCTCCTTGCCCTCCCACTGAGCCTGCCAACGCGGATTGTTGACCTCACCACCAAGCCCGGGAGTTTCGCTGTGCTCGAAGTAAGTGATACTCACGATGGTGTTGCCATCGCCTTCGACCGCCAGGAAGCCGCGCATGCGCCCCCACAGGCCCTGACCACGGATCGGCAGAACGATCTGCTCCGGATCTTCCGGGTCGCCCACGAGATAGACGGTGGCATAGTTCTCGACGCGTGTAAGACCCGCGATGTCGCGATCACCCGAGAGCGTGCGGCCGGTGGCCGGGTCACGGGCGGCTTCGAAGCCATCGTACTCGTCCGGGTCGAACTGATCGGTGTAGTCGCCGGTCTCGAGCTCGACCACGCGGCCGGTGATCTGCTCGGCGAAGACTTCCTCTACATCCATACCCGGCTCATAGAGCTTGGCGACGTTGAGGATGTTGGTCTTGCGGTCGAGCTCCTGATTGAGCTGCTGCGCCGGACGCAGCGCCACGGCCGCCGTGGAGACGATCACCGAGCAGATGATACACAGCGAGAACGCCACCATTAGAATCTTCTTAATGGAGTTGTTGCTCTTTGCCATGATGACGGTGTTGTTGCTCTCAGCCATTAGCGGTCTCCTCAGCCGGTACGCCAGTGCGCTTGACACGACGCTTGATGTTGGCCTGGACGAAGAAGTAGTCGATCAAGGGCGCGAACAGGTTGGAGAACAGGATCGCCAGCATGATGCCCTCCGGGAAGGCCGGGTTCACCACGCGGATCAATACCGTCATCACCCCGATCAGCGCGCCGAAGACCAGACGCCCATGGTTGGTCATCGATGCCGAGACCGGATCGGTGGCCATGAACACCATGCCGAAGGCGAAACCGCCGATCACCAGATGCCAGTACCAGGTCATGGCGAACATCGGGTTAGTTTCGGAGCCGATCAGGTTGAACAGCGTACTGGTCGCCACCATGCCGAGGAACACCCCGAGCATGATTCGCCAGGAGGCGATGCGCGTCCACAACAGCACCGCTGCGCCGAGCAGGATCGCAAGGGTCGACACCTCCCCCACCGAGCCCGGGACGAAGCCGAAGAAGGCATCACTCCAGCTGAAGGTGTTGGAGAGCGTGTCCATGCCGTCCTGGAAGGCGACCGACAGTGCCGTGGCACCGGTGTAGCCGTCCGCGGCGACCCACACCGCGTCGCCGGAGATCTGCGCCGGGTAGGCGAAGTAGAGGAACGCACGACCGGTCAGCGCCGGGTTCAGGAAGTTCTTGCCAGTACCGCCGAAGATCTCCTTGCCGATCACCACGCCGAAGGTGATGCCCAGCGCCACCTGCCAAAGCGGAATGGTCGCCGGCAGAATCAAGGCGTAGAGCACCGAGGTGACGAAGAAGCCTTCGTTGACCTCGTGGCCGCGCTTGAGCGCGAACAGCACTTCCCAGAAGCCGCCCACGGCGAAGGTCACCAGGTAGATCGGCAGGAAATACACGGCGCCCAACGCGAAGTTGGACCACAGGCTGCCCGGGTCGTGGCCGGCGGCCAGCAGCATGAACAGCGACTCGCGCCAGCCCTCGAGCGGTGCGTAGCCCGCATCGATGGCGACGTTGGCCTGCCAGCCGGCGTTCCACATGCCGAAGAACATGGCCGGGAAGGTGCATAGCCACACCGTGATCATGATCCGCTTGAGGTCGATGCCGTCACGAATGTGCGCGGTGGTCTTGGCGACGCTCGGCGGGGAGTAGAAGATCGTGTCCACCGCTTCATAGAGCGGGTAGAACTTCTCGTACTTGCCACCCTTGTGGAAGTGCGGCTCGAGCGTGTCGAGTGTCTGTCGAATACCCATATCAGGCCTCTTTCTCGATCATGGTGAGATTGTCACGCAGGATAGGGCCGTACTCGTACTTGCCGGGACAGGCGTAAGTACAAAGGGCGAGATCCTCCTCGTCGAGCTCCAGGCAGCCCAGGTCCATGGCGGACTCGATGTCACCCACGATCAGCGAGCGCAGAAGCTGCGTCGGCATTACGTCCAGCGGCATCACGCGCTCGTAGTTGCCCACCGGCACCATGGCGCGCTCGGAGCCGTTGGTGGAGGTGGTCGGCGCGAAGTTGTGCAGGCCCTTGAACTTGGACAGGTAGATACCCATGACCGAGTGGCGGTTGGCGCCCGGCGAGAGCCAGCCCATGAAGGTACGCTTGTTACCCTCTTCGAGCAGGCTGATCTGGTTGTGGAAGCGGCCAAGGTAGGTCAGCTTGCCTTCGGCAGCGAATCCGGAGAACACCGAACCGGAAATGGTCCGGGTGCCCTGCGGCTCGATGATCTCGCCGGCGAGCAGCTCATCGAGGCTGGCACCGACACGGGTACGCACGAGGCGGGGCTTTTCGGCACGCGGGCCACCCACGGCGATGATGCGACGATTGTCGATCACCCCCTCGACGAACAGCTTGCCGAACGCGATCACGTCCTGATAGCCGATGTGCCATACCTGCTTGTGCAGGGCCACGGGCGAGAGGTAGTGAATGTGCGTACCGACCAGGCCTGCCGGATGCGGACCCTTGAAGCTTTCGGTCTTGACACCGCTTACGTCGCTACCGGGAATGGCAGCGTTTTCGCCCGTGCACAGAAAAACGTTGCCCTCGGTCAGGCGGGTTAGCACCTTGAGGCCGTCTTCGAATGCCTGGGCATTTTCTTTGATGATGAAGGCAGGGTCAGCGCTGAGTGGATGGGTATCCACGGCGGTGACGAAGATGTCGGCGGGTTTGCTGCCTGGCGCCGGCGTGCGCGAGAAGGGTCGCGTGCGCAGGGCCGTCCAGAGTCCGCTTTCGATGAGCTGGTCGACGACCAGCTGACGCTCGAGCGTGGCCAGGGCGTCGCGATCGTGGGAGGCGAAGGTTTCGGCCTCCTCGTTCTCGTCGACCTTGATGACCACGGAGAGCAGACGTCGTTTTTCGCCACGGTTGATAGCCACCACTTCACCACCGGCAGGCGCGGTAAAGCGTACGCCTTCGATCTTCTTGTCGGTGAAAAGTAGCTGGCCCAGTTTGACCTTGTCCCCTTCCTGAACTTCCATGGTTGGCTTCATGCCAACGTAGTCGGTACCCAGGATTGCCACGTGGCGCACAGGCTGCGCATCGTCAATACGCTGCTCGGGCGCTCCCGTGATGGGGAGATCCAGGCCTTTTTTGACTTCGATCATAGTCTCGCCCAGTTGATGGATCGGATATACGAAGGTAAGGGGTTCGAATGCTCATTTTCTGCAGAGGGAATTCTTGTTGGCGGTGCAGATCGTTACCAGTCAGGCCCAAGCATGCTTGAACCACCCCGAAAAATCCCCAGCATTATAAAGACAAGCGCGGCCAATGACCACATCCCCGACCGTCGCCTAAAGTGTTATATACGTGAAGCCCCTCCTGATTTACCCATAAAAAAACGCCACCTTGCGGTGGCGTTGTCGTCTGGAGCGAAGCGCGAAAGATTATCCGCGCGGCAGCTTCAGAAATTCGACGTTGGACATGTGCTGCAGGATGCGGATGACCTGGCAGCTGTAGCCGAACTCGTTGTCGTACCACATGTAGACCACCGCGTGGTTGCCGTTGGCGATGGTCGCCTTGGCATCGACGATCCCGGCGTGGCGATTGCCGACGAAATCCGACGACACCACTTCGGCGGAATCGACGAAGTCGATCTGCTTCTGGAAGTTGGAGTCGATCGACATGCGACGCAGGTAGTCGTTGAGCGCGGCGGCGTCGGTCTCTTTCTCGAGGGTCAGGTTCAGGATCGCCATCGAGACGTTGGGCGTGGGCACGCGAATGGCATTACCGGTCAACTTGCCCTCGAGCTCCGGCAGCGCCTTGGAAACGGCCTTGGCGGCGCCGGTCTCGGTCAACACCATGTTGAGCGCGGCGCTACGCCCGCGACGGTCGCCCTTGTGGTAGTTGTCGATCAGGTTCTGATCGTTGGTGTAGGCGTGGACGGTCTCGACGTGACCGGTCTTCACGCCGAATTCGTCGTTGATCACCTTGAGCACCGGCACGATGGCATTGGTGGTGCACGACGCCGCCGAGACGATGCGGTCATCATCGCTGATCGACTGATGATTGATGCCGAAGACGATGTTCTTGATGTCGCCCTTGCCCGGCGCGGTCAGAAGCGCCTTCGCCACGCCCTTGCACTCCAGGTGCTGACCCAGGCCCGCCTCGTCGCGCCAGATGCCGGTGTTGTCGACCACCACGGCATTGTGGATACCGTAGACGGTGTAGTCGATCTCGCTTGGCGAGTCGGCGTAGATCACCTGCACCACGTTCCCGTTGATGGTCAGCGTGCGCGCCTCGGCGTCGACCCCGATGGTGCCCTCGAAGGGGCCGTGGACGGAGTCGCGGCGCAGAAGGCTTGCGCGCTTCTCGAGGTCCTTGGCGATATCGCCGCGCCCGCGCACGACGATCGCGCGAAGTCGCAGCAGGTTGCCGCCGCCGGCCTTCTCGACCAGCACGCGCGCCAGCAGCCGGCCGATACGCCCGAAGCCGTAGAGCACCACGTCCTTGGGCTCGCCGGTGCTCGCCCCGGGCTGGTGGCCGTCGATGATCTCGGCAAGCTCGCGCTTCAAGAACGCGTCCAGGTCGCCACCGCCCTGATGCTTGAAGGCGACCGCCAGCTTGCCGATATCGACGTGGGCCGGGCCGAGGTTCAGCGCCGCCATCGCCTCGACGATCGGGAAGGTGTCCTGGACCGAGAGCTCGGTGCCCTCGATCTTGCGCACGAAACGGTGGTCCTTGAGGATGCGGATGACCGACTTCTTGATCAGCGAACGCCCGAACATGGTGGCCACGACGTTGTTCTGGCGGTACAGCTTGCCGACCAGCGGAATCATCTGCTCGGCAAGCGCTTCGTCGCTTTGCCACTTCTGAAAGACGTTCTCGAGCGTTTGCTGACTCACGTAGGGCCCCTTTGCGTGGTGATGGTAATCAGCGCGTATTATCCAAAGCCCGCCTCTTCCCCGCAATCAAAGGATAGTCGCACGCCGTGTAGGGGTATTACACAACTGCCCATTTGACTACAAACACGAAACCGGGTTATGCGCGCGTCGCCCCTAACGAGCGCCGTGTCGTGTATGATTAAGCCTTTGTCCAGGCGCAAGACACGACTATGCCCTCTTTCACCCCGCTCGACCCGCCCGAGCCCCAAGGGGCTCGCGACACGCTCTACCTGACGGCCCCGCCCGGAAGCGCGCCGGCGTTGACGCTTGCCCGGATCGCCGATGACGCGCCCTTGCTGGTCATCACGCCCAGCACCGCCAGCGCCCAGCGGCTGGAGCAGGACCTGGCGTTCTACAGCCAGGTACCGGTGCTGCCCTTTCCGGACTGGGAGACGCTGCCTTATGACAGTTTCTCGCCGCACCAGGATATCGTCTCCGCCCGGCTGCGCACCCTGCGCCTTCTGCAGGATGGCTTGAAAGGCATCGTGCTGGTACCGATCAACACCCTGATGCAGCGCCTGCCGCCGGTCTCCTACATCGCCGGGCGCGTCATGACCCTCGAGGCCGGCGCGACCCTGGAGCGCGAGAGCTTTCGCGAATCGCTGTCGCGGGCGGGCTATCGCGCCGTGGAAACGGTTTATGAACCCGGCGAGTACGCCATGCGCGGCGCGCTGATCGACCTGTTCCCGATGGGTGTTCCCGATCCGATCCGTATCGATCTTTTCGACGACGAGATCGACACCCTGCGCCACTTCGACCCGGGCAGCCAGCGCTCCACGGAGAAGGTCGAGCGCATCGAGCTTCTGCCCGCCCACGAGTACTCGCTCAGTCGCAGCGCCATCGCCTGCTTTCGCGAGCATTTCGAGACCCTGTTCGACGTCGACCCGCGCCAGTGCCCGCTCTACAACGACGCGCTCAAGGCGATCCCCTCGCCGGGGCTCGAACACTATCTGCCGCTGTTTTTTGATGAGACCGCCTCACTGTTCGAGCACCTGACCCGAGACACCCGCGTGGCGCTGTTGCCCGGCGTGTTCGAGGCCGCAGAGCAGCACTGGCGCTCGATCGAGTCGCGCTATGAGAACCTCGGCGTCGACCCGACCCGCCCCCTTCTGCCGCCGCATCGCGCGTTTCTTCCGGTCAACGAGATCTTCTCGGCGATCAAGGAGCGCCCGCGCGTCGAGCTCGTCGAGGCGGAGAGCGACCAGCGCCATGCCCACGCGCCCAAGGCCCAGGCGCTGCCTTCGCTTGCCGTCAACGCCCGTGCCAAGGCGCCGCTCGGGGCGCTCGAAAGCTTTCTCGCCGAGCACGCCGAGACCCGCGTGCTGTTCGTGGCCGAATCCCGCGGCCGGCGCGAGGCGCTCGAGGAGCTTTTGGCACCGCTGCGCCTCGCGCTGCCCTACGTCGCCGGCTTCACGGCGTTTCTGGACAGCGAAGCCCGCACGGCGATCACCGAGAGCCCGCTCACCAGCGGCCTGTGGCTCGGTGACCCGTCGCTTGCGGTGATCAGCGAGACCGAGCTGTTCGGCGACGTGGTGCGCCAGAGCCGCCGCCAGGACAAGGCGACCGACGACAACGAGCTGGCGGTACGCCACCTGGCCGAGCTCAAGGAGGGCGCACCGGTGGTGCATCAGGCTCATGGCGTGGGGCGCTACCTGGGCCTCGAGGCTCTGGAAGCCGGTGGCCAGGCCAACGAGTTCCTGGCGCTCGAGTACGACGGGGGCGCCAAGCTCTACGTGCCCGTCGACAGCCTGCACCTGATCTCGCGCTACAACGGCGCCGACGACGAACACGCCCCGCTCAACAAGCTAGGCTCCGACCAGTGGGAGAAGGCGCGGCGCAAGGCCGCCGAGAAGATTCGCGATACCGCCGCCGAGCTTCTGGACATCTACGCCCGTCGCGAGGCCCGCGAGGGCACGGTCTACCAGGCACCGGACGAGGAGTACGCCCGCTTCGCGGCGAGCTTCCCCTTCGAGGAGACGCCGGACCAGAAGGCCGCCATCGAGGCGGTGATCGACGACATGGTCTCGCCCCAGCCGATGGATCGCGTGGTGTGCGGCGACGTCGGCTTCGGCAAGACCGAAGTCGCCATGCGCGCGGCGTTTCTGGCGGTGCAGTCCGGCCGCCAGGTGGTGGTACTGGTGCCCACCACCCTGCTCGCCCGCCAGCACTTCGAGAACTTCCGCGACCGCTTCGCCGACACCGCCGTCAACATCAGCCTGATCTCGCGCTTCACCGGCGGCAAGGAGATGACCAAGACGCTCGAGAACATCAAGGAGGGGCACGCGGATATCGTCATCGGCACCCACAAGCTTTTGTCGAAGAGCGTCGAACTGCCCAAGATGGGGCTTTTGATCATCGACGAGGAGCACCGCTTCGGCGTCGCGCAAAAGGAGAAGCTCAAGAGCCTGCGCGCCGAGATCGACATTCTCACGCTGACCGCCACGCCGATCCCGCGCACGCTCAACATGGCGATGAGCGGCATTCGCGATCTCTCGGTCATCGCCACCCCGCCGGCCAAGCGGCTGTCGGTGAAGACGTTCGTGCAGCAGCACAACGAAAGCCTGATCAAGGAAGCGCTTCTGCGCGAGCTACTTCGCGGTGGCCAGGTCTACTTCCTGCACAACGAAGTGAAGACCATCGAGAACGCCGCCGAGAAGATTCGCGAGCTGGTGCCCGAGGCGCGCGTCGGCGTGGCCCACGGCCAGCTGCCGGAGCGAAGCCTCGAGCGGGTGATGTCGGATTTCTACCACCGTCGTTTCAACGTGCTGGTGTGCTCGACCATCATCGAGACCGGCATCGACGTTCCGAGCGCCAACACCATCCTCATCGAGCGCGCGGACAAGTTCGGCCTCGCCCAGCTTCACCAGCTGCGCGGGCGCGTGGGCCGAAGCCATCACCAGGCCTATGCCTACCTGCTCACTCCCCCACCCAAGGCGATGACCCGGGACGCGGTCAAGCGCCTCGAAGCGATCAGTGCCTCCGTCGACCTGGGTGCGGGCTTCACGCTCGCCAGTCACGACATGGAGATTCGCGGCGCCGGCGAGCTTCTCGGCGACGAGCAGAGCGGCCAGATGGAGACCGTCGGCTACACTCTCTACATGGAGATGCTCGACCGGGCGGTGAAGGCGATTCGGGCCGGCAAGACGCCCAACATCGAGGCGCCGTTCGATAGCGGCCTGGAAATCAGCCTGAACCTACCCGCCTTGATCCCCAGCGACTATATTCATGATGTACAGCAGCGACTGGTGATGTACAAGCGTATCGCCAACACCCGAAGCGACGCCGAGCTCAAGGAGCTGCAGGTGGAACTGATCGATCGCTTTGGCCTGTTGCCCGCTGCGCTCAAGAACCTCATTCGCCAGACCCGGCTTCGCCATCGGGCCGAACCGCTGGGCATCGCGCGCATCGAGGCCGGTGATACCCGAGGACGCGTGCTCTTCGAGAACACGACGCAGGTCGACCCGCTGACGCTGGTCAACCTGATCCAGACCTCCTCGCAGCACTATCGCCTCGACGGCGCGGACACGCTGAGGTTCGAATTTCCCATGGAAACCTTCGATCAGCGCTTCGAGGTCATCGAAAACCTGCTGGGGAAGCTCAACCAAAAAGTAGCGGCGGCGTAAGCCTTGGGGCACACTTAGACCTAAGCCGCATGACAAGCGGATTGGCTCGACTGAAGACGCGACTTAGCGGTGGATTAACTCATTAGGAACGACCATGAACACACGACGCACCTTTACTCTCTGGGGACCCACGAGCCTTGCGGTCCTGATGGCCGCAAGCCTCGCCGGGCCGGTCTACGCACAGCAAAGTGGTGACGCACCGACCGTCGCCACCCAGGGTCTGGACGCCCAGGCGCTGGCCAGCGCCGAGCAGGTCGAGGCCCAGCGCGAGCTGCCGCGCGGCCACTACCGTCTGCCGGACGAAGGCGACATCGTCGGCCAGTACTACACCGTCACCGTGGAAAACCCGGAAGAGACGCTGCTCGACATCGCCAGACGCCACAACATCGGCTACGAAGAGATTCGCATGGCCAACCCGGACGTGAGCCTCTGGGTACCCGGCGAAGGCACCGAGGTGGTGATTCCTGCCCAGTACATCCTGCCGCCGGCGGAGCGCAAGGGCATCGTGGTCAACCTGTCGGAGCTGCGCCTTTACTACTACCCGGAGGACAACCCCGGCATCGTCGAGACCTACCCGGTCAGCGTCGGTCGCGAGGAGTTCGCCACTCCAGTGGGCCTGACCCGCACTACCGTCAAGGTGAAGGATCCGGCCTGGTCGCCCCCCGCCTCCATGCGCCGCGAGGCCGCCGAGCGTGGTGAGCCCGCTCCTGCGGTGGTGCCCGCCGGCCCGGACAACCCGCTGGGTCGTCACGCGATCCTTCTGGGCATGCCGAGCTACCTGATTCACGGCACCAACCGCCCCGACGGCGTGGGCATGCGCGCCAGCCGTGGCTGCATTCGCATGTATCCGGAAGACATCGAGTCGCTCTGGGAGCGGGTTCCGAGCGGCACCCAGGTCAACCTGATGGATGCGCCGTTCAAAGCCGGCTGGGGCGCCGATGGCACGCTTTACGTGCAGTCCTACCCGCAGCTCGAGGAGAACGTAGGCGATTTCGAACCGCTGCTCAACGCCATCGAGCGCATCGAGGCCCTCACCCAGGAAGAGATCGAGGTGGATTACGCCCAGGTGAAGCGCGCGGTGGAATCACCCAACGGTCGCTTCGTGGCCCTGTACGGTCCGCAGGCGCCGGCGGCGGAAGCCGAATCGCCCGCCGAGCAGGCTCCTTCCGAGCGCGAAGGCCTTTTCCAGGAAGTGGAGCTCAGCGCCGTGGTCGAGCGCGACAGCGACGTCTGACGAGCCCTGAAGTGATCAGCGGCTACCGCTCAGCGGTAGCCGCTTTTTCATGCCCGCTTCCTTTTCACCCCAGCTTCCCTTTTCATCCCCGCTTCATGGCGCTGCCTTGAACGAGCAATAAAGAATGGGCAATAAAAAACCCCGCACAAGGCGGGGTTTTTCACAGCTTACGCAGACCGCTGAGCCCAGTGGGTACTCAGTGGTCCATGCAGAATTACTTCTGCATGGAGCGCTGGAACTGACGGCTCATTTCTTCACGGTTCTGCTCGGACATCTGCAGAGCGGCTTGCGCGTCGCGCTGAGCCTGGTTTGCAGTGTTCAGAGCCTGTGAAGCCATGCTGCGAGCTTCTGCGGCGTCAGCCTGGGCAGATTCGGCAGTCATGCGAACTTCTTCCAGAGCGCTGGTAGAAGCACAGCCAGCCAGAACGGCCAGAGAAGCAGCAGCAGCGGTCATTTTCAGAGCAGTCTTCAGAGTCATGATGTTCTCCTTGAGTCTTCCTTGGGTACTACGTTGAAGGTATGACAAAACGAAGGCTAGAAGGTCAGCTTGGTTTTGTCTACCTGCGGTGCAGGTTCTTTACAGTGACTGGCGCCAATGACTTACGTCATCCGGCTCAAGTCAAACGCTGTTTTATATTAGTCCACAGCGCTTGTCCATAGCCACCTGTTTTAAACCTGAAACTTCCTTATGGACCGCTATCATACTAGCGGATCACGACGCGGGTGCCAACATCTACGAGCGACGCGATGCGTTCGATCTGTTCGTTGGTGACCGCGATGCAACCCTGAGTCCAGTGATAACGCCCGTGAATTTCCGGGTCGGCGGAGCCCAGCCCGTGTATGCCGATGGCGCCCCCCAGGGCAGTCTCCTGCGGGGGGTACCCGAAGCGGCGGTAGGCGTCGAAATACGCCTCGTAATCGGCCTGGGAGTAGATACCGGCCTCGAGCGCCATGCGCGCGTGAGGCGGCGTAGGATAATCGATACCGATGAAGATATGCCAGCGACTTTCGCGGTTGAAGCGATAAACGCGAAACTCGCCCAGCGGCGTGGTGTTGTCACCGCGTACCCGCTGCGTTCTAGCCCCGCCCCGCCCCAGCGAAATCGGCGCGTAACGCTCGATCAAGGCGTCGCCGCGGAAAACGCTCAATACCGATTCCCGGTCGTCGATCAGCACCCAGAGTTCGTTGCTGTGACGCGGCTTGGCGGCGCTGTCGAGCAACGTTCGGATCAAGTCGCTGGGCTGGTACGTGGAGGCGGGCGCGTTGACGGAGGCACTGGCCATGGCAGGCCAGCCCATGGCGAGCGCTAGAAAGCGACGACGGTTCAAAGGCATCGGACAATTCTCGGTACGGGCCAAAAACGATCGGCCGAGAGACAAAATGGCTAGGGACGTTTATACCCTATCGGTCGTGGCCCTGTCAGTGCCCGACGGTTAAAAAGGCGCCTCGGGGTACTCGAGCCGCCGAGGCGCCCGACTTCGCTCTGGCGGGTCGCTGTCGACGACGGATGGTCATGGGTTCAAACGCCCGGGCCTCGAGCGCTTGAGCGCGTCGCGATCTACCACTCCAGGCTGGTTTCACGCAGCGCGGCCATTTCCTGCTTGGCCTGGCGCAGGCGATGGCGCAGCTCGTCGCCAAGGGGGGCATCGCTGTCGAGGGCGATCATCGAGGGATTCGAGGAGCGCCTGCGGGCCACGCCGTCGTCGCCGTGCAGCATGGAG
>NZ_JAMZBC010000085.1 GCF_024158715.1 Halomonas sp. 707D7
CTCGCCCAGCGTGACGAGGCTGCTCAGCACGTAGTCGACCACCGCCTCGGCGTTGCAGCCAGGGGCATTCGCAAAGCCGATGCCGTGCGCGGCAAGCCAGCGGGTGTCGACATGATCCACCCCGATGGTGCAGCTGCCGACGAAGCGTACCCGGCTGCCCGCGAGCAGCGCCTCGTCGACCCGGGTGATCGAACGCACGATCAGCGCATCGGCGTCGCGCACGTCCTGCGCGGTGATCTCGCGCCCAGGCAGGCGAATGACGCGGCCCAGAGGGGCGAAGCAGTGGTCGGCGGCGGGAATGTTGGCATCGATGACGAGTTTCATAGGCGTTTGAGTATCCGAGCTTTACAATACGGCGAAGGCGCGCGATCGAGCGTGACGAGGGGTTCAAGGAGACAGAAGTGATCGTACGCTGGGAAACCGACCATGACTATGTGCTGGTGCATATTCACCAGGATATGTTCGGCGACTGGATCTTCAGCCGCGCCTGGGGGCAGATCGGTACCCAGTTCGGCGGCTTGAAGCACCAGTTGGCCGACTCCCGCGAGCAGGCAATGATGTGGCTCGACGACGAGTCGACCATCCAGTCCTCACGCGGCTACCAGAAGGTGCTCGAAGCCGCCGATGACGCCCCGGAAGCCCAGGACGCCATGCGCCAGCTGTCGCTGCTGGACGTGCTGTAGCGATGTGCTCTACGGCTCGTGCTCCTCGAACACCGCCGCCACCCAGTCCATGAACACCCGCACCCGCGGCGAGAGCTGGCGGTTGCTGGGGTAAAGGAGGGAGACCGGGGAGCCGGCAGGCGGGGTATCGGGCAGAAGCTCGACCAGCCGACCCTCGCGAAGCGCCTGCGCGACGTGATAGCGCGGCAGCTGGGCGATGCCGAGGCCCTGGAGGGCAGCGGCGCGGTAGGTGTCGGCGCCGGTCACGGTGACGTGGGCCGGCAGCACCACGTAGTGCGCTTCGCCTTCCTCCATCAGCTCCAGCGGCAGCGTATGCCCCACCCGGCTGGAGTGAAAACCCACGATCGCGTGGCCGGCCAGCGCCGCCGGGCTTTGCGGCGTGCCGTGGCGGGCCAGGTAGTCGGGGGAGGCCACCGTGACTTCGTCGAGGAGGGCCACCTGGCGGGCGACCATGTCGCTATCCTGCAGAATGCCGACCCGCAGCACGCAGTCGATGCCCTCGCCCACCAGATCCACCAGCCGGTCGCCTTCGCTGAGCACGATGTCCAGCTCCGGGTTCGCCTCCAGAAAGGCGGGAAGCCCGGGCAGCAGAAAGTGCCGGGCCAGGGTGCCGTGAACATCCACCTTCAGCACGCCGCGCGGGGCGTCGGCGGCCAGGGTGTCGGCCTCTTCCACCTGGGCCAGAATGCTCAGGCAGCGGTGGTAGTACGCCTCGCCCTCCTGGGTGGGCGTGACCGAACGGGTGGTGCGCTGCAGAAGACGCACGCCCAGGCGCGCCTCCATGGCCTTGATCGCCTCGGTCAAGGTGGAGCGCGAGATGTTCAGGTCCTGCGCCGCCTGGGTGAAGCTTCGCCGCTCGACGATCCGAGTAAACGCCTGCATCGTATCGAGTCGATCCATTGTTCCCCCTTTCCGACAAGTGATGGCGGAATTGGATTGATTATAGCGTACGAGGTTTCGCTTATGCTGGGGCCCACCCATGACAACGGAACAGGAGTCACATCATGATCGAAGCAAAGGTAGCGCTGGTGACCGGCGCCTCACGGGGGATCGGTGCGGCGATCGCCAAGGCGCTGGCCGCCGACGGCTTCGCGGTCGTCGTCAACTACGCGGGAAGTACCGACGCCGCCGCCCAGGTGGTCGAAGAGATAAAGGCTCAGGGCGGCCAGGCCATGGCGTGTCAGGCGAACGTGGCCGACGTGCAGGCGGTGGGCGCCTTGTTCGACAGGATCGAGACCGAGTGGGGGCGCCTCGACGTGCTGGTCAATAACGCCGGCGTGATGACGCTGGCGCCGCTGGCCGAGATGCCACCGCGCGTGGTGGACGAGCAGATCGACATCAACCTCAAGGGAACGATCAACACCCTGCGCGAGGCGGCCAACCGGCTGAGCGATGGCGGGCGCATCGTCAACCTGTCCACCAGCGTGGTGGGTTTGAAACTCGAGAACTACGCCGTCTACGCGGCGACCAAGGCGGCGGTGGAAACCCTGACCGGCATTCTGGCCAAGGAGCTTCGCGGGCGCGACATCACCGTCAACGCGGTGGCCCCGGGCGCGACCGCCACGGCGCTGTTTTTGAACGGCAAGTCGGATGCGCTGATCGAGCGCATGGCAAAGTTGCCGCCGTTGGAACGACTGGCCGAGCCCGAGGACATCGCAAGCGTGGTGGCATTTCTCGCCTCCCCCGCCGGCGGCTGGATCAACGGCCAGACGCTCAGGGCCAACGGCGGTACCGTCTAGCTCACCGCCTGCGCTTCTCGACAGCGACGAACGCTCTGGGCCAGCTCGCGGGCGAGCCCGTGCACGCTTTCCACGGCCTCCTCCGCCGTTTGGGCGCGCTCGATGCAGTCGACCAGCGCCGAGCCGACCACCACCGCGTCGCTGAAGCGCCCAATGGAAGCGGCCTGCTCCGGAGTGCGAATGCCGAAGCCCACCGCCACCGGCAGCGTGGTGTGGCACTTGAGTGTCCCCACCGCGCGCTCGATCGTCTCCGCCGTGGCAGCGCCGGCGCCGGTCACGCCGGCGACCGACACGTAGTAGACGAACCCGGAGGCGCGCTCGAGCACCTGCGGCAGGCGCTTGGCGTCGGTGGTGGGCGTGGCCAGGCGGATGAAGTCGATGCCGTGGCGGGCGGCGGGGGTGCAGAGCTCGTCATCGTGCTCCGGCGGAATGTCCACCACGATCAGCCCGTCGACGCCGGCGTCGCGGGCATCGGTAAGAAAGCGCTCGACGCCGTAACGGTAGATGGGGTTGTAGTAACCCATCAGCACGATGGGCGTGTGCTGGTTCTTCTCACGAAAGCGCTTCACCATGGTCAGCGTCTTGGCCTGGGTCTGGCCGGCTTCCAGCGCCCGCAGGGCGGCTTTCTGGATCGCCGGACCGTCGGCCATCGGGTCGCTGAAAGGCATGCCCAGCTCGATGATGTCCACGCCGGTGTCCGGCAGGCCATCGAGCAGGCGCTGGGAGGTTTCCGGGTTGGGGTCGCCGGCGGTCAAGAAGCTCACCAGCGCCGAGCGGTCTTGCGCTTTCAGTGCGGTAAAGCAGCGCTCGATACGTGAGATGCCGGCAGTCGCGTTGGCTTGGCTCATTGGAACTTGTCTCCTAGATAGTGAGCAACGCTCATCATGTCCTTGTCACCACGCCCGCTCAGGTTGACCACCATCAGGTGATCGCGGGGAAGCGTGGGCGCGCGCTTGGCGACTTCGGCCAGGGCGTGGGCGGTTTCGAGCGCCGGAATGATGCCCTCTTCGCGACAGCAGATCTGGAACGCCTCGAGCGCCTCGTCGTCGGTGGCGGATACGTACTCGACGCGGCCCTGCTCGTGAAGCCAGGCGTGCTCGGGGCCGATGCCCGGGTAGTCGAGCCCGGCAGAGATCGAGTGGGCGTCGATGATCTGGCCATCCTCGTCCTGCAGCAGATAGGTGCGGTTGCCATGAAGCACGCCGGGCGTACCGCCGTTCAGGCTCGCCGCATGCTGGCCCGTCGCCACGCCCTTGCCGCCGGCCTCGACGCCGATCATCTGCACGCTTTCATCGCCCAGGAACGGGTGGAAAAGCCCCATGGCGTTGGAGCCGCCGCCGATGCAGGCAACCAGCGAATCCGGCAGGCGCCCTTCCTTCTCCTGCATCTGGCGGCGGGTTTCATGGCCGATCACCGCCTGGAAGTCGCGCACCATGGCCGGGTACGGGTGCGGCCCCGCCACGGTGCCGATGATGTAGAAGGTGTCGTCGATGTTGGTCACCCAGTCGCGCAGCGCCTCGTTCATGGCGTCCTTCAGCGTGCCGGTGCCGGAGGTGACCGGGATCACCTCGGCGCCCAGAAGCTTCATGCGGAACACGTTGGGCTGCTGGCGCTCGATGTCGGTGGAGCCCATGTAGATCACGCAGTCGAGGCCGAAACGCGCCGCCACGGTGGCCGTGGCCACGCCATGCATGCCCGCGCCGGTCTCGGCGATGATGCGCTTCTTGCCCATGCGCTTGGCGAGCAGCACCTGGCCGATGCAGTTGTTGATCTTGTGCGCGCCGGTATGGTTGAGCTCCTCGCGCTTCAGGTAGATCTTGGCGCCGCCGAAGTGCTCGGTGAGCCGCTCGGCAAAGTAGAGCGGGCTCGGCCGGCCCACGTAGTCGCTCTGGAAGTAGGCCAGCTCGCGCTGGAAGTCGGGGTCCTGCTTGGCGCTGTCGTACTCCTCCTGCAGCGAGAGAATCAGCGGCATCAGCGTTTCGGCCACGAAGCGCCCGCCGAAGCTGCCGAACAGGCCCTGGGCATCGGGCAGAAGCGGTGAAGGAGTGGCGAATTGATTCATGGCGACCTCAGGTAGTAGGCGAATGCCCTTACGCTAACCCAGGCAAGACGGAGGAAAAATCGATAAGATGTCACTCATACGTGAGCCAGGATCACCGATCGATGAACCAGAGCCTTCCCCCCTTGAGCGCCCTGCGCGCTTTTGAAGCCACTGCCCGCCTGGGCAGCGTGACCGCCGCCGCTCAGGAGCTCAACGTGACCCACGGCGCCGTGAGCCGCCAGCTCAAGAGCCTGGATGCGCATTTCGAAACGCGGCTTTTCGCCAAGGCCGGTCGAGGTTTGGCGCTGACCGCCCACGGCGAGACGCTGCAGGCAGGACTTGCCGAAGCCTTCGCCAAGCTCCATGACAGTTGCGCGCTGCTCAAACGTGAGGTAGAAGGCGCGCCCTTCGTGCTGGCCTGCCCGGGCAGCCTGATGGCGCGTTGGCTGATTCCACGCCTGGAGCCGCTGCGCCAGGCGCTGCCCGAGCTCAAGATCCAGGTGGTGGTCAGCGATACCGAGCAGCCCGGCGGTCAGGAAGGCGCCAGCGCCACGCTCGCGTTTCTGGAGCCCCCCTGGCCCGAACGAGGAGAGACGATCGAGCTGATGGCAGAGGAGATCTGCGCGGTGGCAAGCCCGGCGCTGGCCGCGCGCCTCGATGCCCACGCGCCGGCGTCACTGTTCGAGCATGGGCTTCTGAGCACCGCCTCGCGCCCCCAGGCGTGGCCGGCCTGGGGGCGCGCCCACGGGCTCGATGCGGCGGCACTCGAGGGTGCCCTGGCACGCGGCCAGGGGTTCGAGCACCTCTATTACCTGATGGAGGCGGCGGTGGCGGGCCTCGGGGTCGCGATCGCGCCCCGATTGCTGGTGGGGGATGATCTCAAGAGCGGGCGGCTGATCGCCCCTTGGGGAAGCGTCACCACGTCCGCTCGCCTCTGCCTGTGGCTTGCGGACGCACGCCACAGCGATGCAGGCGAGCGGCTCGCGGCCTGGCTCGACCGCGAGCTGAAAACGTCACGCTAGCGATTGGCGCCACATGGCCAGCGCCCGAATGTCCTCGGGTGTGGTGCGACAACATCCGCCGATGCCCGACGCCCCGGCCGCCAGCCATGCTGGCGCGCCTTGAACGAGCCCCGAGGGTGCGCCTTGGTGATCACACGCCGCCGGCTGCCAGGTCTTGCGCACCGGGTCGTACTGCTCGCCGGAGTTGGGGTAGACCAGCACCGGCAGATCGCACTCGCGCTTGATGGCTTCGATCAGCGGCGCGATATGGGCAAGTGCGGTGCAGTTCACGCCGATCGCCGCCACGCCCGGGCGCCCTGCCAGCGCCCGGGCGCATTCGGCAATCGGCGTGCCGTCGCTGATGTGCGCGCCATCCTTCGCCGAGAAGGTGATCCACGCCTGCGCTCCCGGGTGCTCGGCGAGCAGATCGGTGATCGCTAGTGCCTCATCAAGCGACGGCAGGGTTTCCGCCGCCAGCAGGTCGGCGCCGGCTTCCAGCAACAGCGCAAGGCGCTCGCGGTGAAAATCGACCAGCCCCGCGCGGTCCAGGTCGTAGCCACCGCGGTACTCGCTGCCATCGGCCAGATACGCCCCGTAAGGGCCGACCGAGGCCGCCACCAGCGGTTTCGGGCGCCCGCTGTCCGACTGCCAGGCAGTGTCGCGGGCCTCACACGCCAGCGTCACCGAGCGCGTGATCAGCGCGCGCGCCTCGATTTCGGAGAGCCCCGCGCGCATGAAGCCGGGAACCGTCGCCTGGTAGCTTGCGGTGATCGCGCAGTCGGCGCCGGCCTCGAAGTAGGCCTGATGGACCTGGCGGATCTTCTCCGGCGCTTCGCTCAGAAGCCGCGCCGACCAGAGGCTGTCGTTGAGATCGCACCCCAGCGCTTCGAGCTCGGTGGCCAGCGCCCCGTCGATCACCATGAAGGGCACGTCCTGCAGCAGGTTCGTGATCGGATTGGTCGAGCGGGCACTCATTAAACGGTCTCCTCGACGGCGGCGCGATGCCGGGCCGTCTTGCGGCGGTGCAGAAAGTGCACCAGGTAACACAAGAAGATGAACGGCACGCCGAAGTAGAGCGCGACGCGCTGATGCGGGTCGAAGGCGATGCCGATGCAGGCGGCCAAACAGGCGCCGAAGGCGATCAGCGGCACGAACGGGTAGCCCGGCGTGCGGTAGACCAGATCCTCGAGCCGGCCGCCCTCGCGCAGGTAATGGCGGCGGAAGTTGAACTGGCTCAGCGCGATCGCCATCCACACGATCACCACCGCAAGCCCTGAAATGGACACCAGCACCAGGTACACGGTTTCCGGCGCGTAGACGCTCGAAAACAGCGCCCCGAAGCCGCCGATCATGCTCAACAGCAGCGCGTTCATGGGAATGCCGCGCTTGTTGAGCCGACCAAGCGATTTGGGCAGCGTGCCCTGGTCCGAGAGCGTCCAGAGCATCCGCGCCGAGGCGTAGAGCCCGGAGTTGGCCGCCGAGAGCAGCGCAGTGATGATCACGAAGTTCATGATGTCCGCCGCCCCCGGCACGCCGATGCGCTGGAACACCGCGACGAAGGGGCTCTGGCTGAGCCCGGCCTCGGTGTGCGGCAGCAGTGCCGCGATCACGATCATGGTGCCGACGAAGAACAGGATCAGCCGCCAGAGCGTGGCGCGAATCGCCTTGGGCACGTTGCGCGCCGGGTCCACCGCCTCGCCGGCGGCGATGCCGATCAGCTCGGTGCCGGAGAAGGCGAACATCACCGCCAGCAGCGTCATGCCGATGGTCAGAAGGCTCGGCGGCATCGCGCCCTCGCCCCACAGTGCCGAAAGCCCGGGGGAGGCCACGGCGGCGCCGGTCTCGTCCTGAAGCGGCACGAAGCCGATGATCGCCGCCGCGCCGATCAGCACGAACGTCACTACCGCCAGCACCTTGATCAACGAAAGCCAGAACTCGGATTCGGCGAAAAAGCGCGAAGTGAAAGCGTTGACGCCGAACACGATGGCGGCGAACAGCGCGCTCCAGTACCAGCCCGGGATATCCGGAAACCAGCGGCCCATGAACACTGCCGCCGCGGTGAACTCCGAGCCCAGCGCCACTGTCCAGGTGAGCCAATACATCCACGCCACCATGTAGCCGGTGCCGGGGCCGATGTAGCGCGTGGCGTGAGCGCTGAACGCGCCGGAGTCCGGCATGTGCACGGCCAGCTCCCCCAGGCACATCATCACCAGCCAGGCGACGATGCCGCCCACCAGATACGCCAGCACCGCCCCCAACGGGCCCGCCTGCTGCACCGTGTAGCCGGAACTCAAGAAAAGCCCGGTGCCGATCACGCCGCCGAGCGACAGCATGACCAAATGGCGCGTCTGCATGCTGCGCTTGAAGTGCGCGCCCTCTTGCTCGTTCATGATACGTCCTGATGATTGCGAATTGGTCTTCACACGGGCCCGGCCTGTGCGAAGGGCGCACTATATTAGTGCAATCAGGGCGTATCAAAAAGAAATCAAAACACAAGCCTCTATTCCTCGAGGCTATAAAGCGGGCTGAATTTTCGAGGCGCGCGACCCATTCAGCCGTGAGTGGTTTCGAGCGCGATATTGGCCCAGCCGCGCTCGTCCACTAGCGCCTCCAGCCTGTTCGGTCGGTAGCGTTCGTCGCGCTCGTAGCGCGTCTTCACGCTTTCGTGGATCAGCGTGGGGCGGCCCTCGTTGATCAGCGGCCGATCGTACTCCGGGCGCAGCCGGTAGATGTGCCGGCGCGAGTGGTGCAGCGCCCCGCGCGCGCCGTCGGTCAGGCGGGCCTGCAGGTGGGCATCCGTTGCCAGGCCCGCGGCGTTGGCCTCGGTGAGCATCCAGCCAAGCGGCGCGTCCGAGGCCTGGCGGCCCTGCTCGTCCGGTGCCTTGCCGCCGCCGATGTCGCTGTGCACGCCGGCGAACCATACCTGCTTGAGATCGACGCCACCGCGTGTTTCCCAGAGCGTGGGCTCGAAATCCTTGCGGTGTTCGTCGATCGCCAGCGCATGGCGGGCGGTGGCGATATTGCTCCCCATCTTGGTATCGTAGAATTCGTTATCGTTGTTGAACAGCCCGCCCAGCAGGCTCAGCGGAATGCCCAGCGCCCCCACCGTGTCCCACACGCCGATGAAGTGAATGCGCCGGCTCGGGTGGCTGTGGCGAGCGCGAAACGCCCGGGCTTTCTCGCCGCCGGGCCTGTCGCCCTGCGCGTCGCTTTTGTAGATTTCCCACGCGCGGGTGATCAGCGAGGCGTGCTCGCGCGTGAGGATGCCGCAGTTGTTGATCAGCCCGCAAAGCGCACGCACGTTGTAGGCGCCGCGGCTGAAACCGAACAGGTAGATGTCGTCGCCCGGGGCGTAGTTGTGCACCAGGTAGCGGTAGCCATCCAGGATGTTCTTCTGAATGCCAACGCCGGTGAGCGCTCCGCTCAAGTGGTTGCGGTAGGAGCCGATGCCCCAGCCGTAGAACACCTGCTGGCGCACGCCTTCGTGCTCCGGAGTAATGCCGCGGGCAAGCTTCAACACGTTGGTCGGGTAGTCTTCCTCGAGATCCTCTTCCGGCTGATTCCAGGTGCCGTCGGCGCAGATGACGAGATGGGCCATGATGTCACTCCTTGACGCCCGGGCGAGTGAGCATCACCAGTGTCGACGCTGCCTACCGGTTCGAGGCGATCAGCGTCCCGCCGGCGGCCATGAACAGGCCCCCGGTCGCCCGGTTGAACCGCTGGTAGCGGCGCGGGTTCTGGAACCAGCGGCTGATGCCGGCGCCGAGCCCCGCATAACTCGACATCAGGGTGAAATCGATCACCAGCCAGGTCAACGCAAGAATGATGAATTGCACGAGTTGGGGCTACTCTCTTGCGATTCTGGAGCCGATCACAGAAAAGTCGTTAATGGCAGGATAGTGAGGCAGATAAGCGTTGAAGCCGGTGAACAAAAGCAGTAGACGCTAGGCCAATCAATCTAATAATTCGATGGGCGCTCTCATCTCCTTGAATGTGCGTAAAGTATGCTCATTCCAGGTTTCAAAATGGTCGTGCATGGCCTGACGGGCAAGCTCGCGGTCGCGGGTCTTGACCGCGTCCACGATAGCGATGTGGGTCTCGTTGGTCTTCATTTGCGCCTCTTTGGACTGGCGGGCCAGCACGCGGCGCTGGTGCAGCACCTTCTTGAGCACCGAGGAAAGTCCTTGAAAGATGATCAGCACGGCGGGGTTCTTGGCCATAACCGCAAGCAGTTCATGAAACTCGTAATCCGCCTGAATACCGTCCAACACGTCGGTCGAGTGTATAATCTTGCCGCACAGCACCTCTAGCCGGGCCAGTTCGTGCGCTTGATGATTGACCGCAGCGGCCTGAACGATCTCTTTTTCGAACATTTCTCGAGCGGTTTCGAGATGATCTACCGAGATATAGTTGAGCTTCAGCGCCAGCTCGAAATAGAGCTGAATGAAAACCGGTTCGGGCATCTTCAAGAAAGTACCGCTTCCCTGCTTGCGCTCGATGAATCCAAGGCTTTGCAGCACCGACAGAACGTTTCTAACCGAGGTGCGGTGCATGTCGAAGTGCTCGCAGAGCGCTCTTTCAGGCGGAAGTTTCAACCGGCCATCTTTGGACAGTTCGGAAACGGAAACAAACTCCTTAAGCCTATCCAAGAGGTTAGGATCAATTTGGCTCATAGCGTCTTCCAAGTGCCACCCCTGTCCCCTGTCGTCATCGCTAATGCAATAAAAGTACGTAGTATAAGTACAGGGGCAGCTTATCATAGTCAGTGAATGTGCATACCGCCGTTCACATCAAGCGTGGCACCGGTGATATAGCTGGAAAGATCGCTTGCCAGAAACAGGAAGGCATTGGCGATATCCTTCGGTGCCCCCAGGCGAGCCAGCGGAATGCCTTCGATAATCTTGGCTTTCATCTCATCGTCGAGCTTACCGGCGGTGATCTCGGTGGTGATCAAACCCGGCGTGACGGAGTTGACGCGAATACCGGATACGCCAAGCTCCCGCGCCATGGCCTTGCCCAGACCCAGCATGCCCGCCTTGGCTGCGCTGTAGTGCGGGCCGCCGAAAATACCGCCGCCGCGCTGGGCTGATACAGATGACGTATTGATGATCGACCCGGACTTGCCCTGCTTCATGTGCGGCACCACGGCCTGGGACATGTACATCATGCCGCGCAGGTTGACGTCCAGAATGCGGTCGTAGTCCTCGGGCTTGATCTCTTCGAACTTGACCGGCTGGGTAACGCCTGCATTGTTCACCAGCACATCGATTCTACCGAACTTTTCCATCGCGGCGCGGGCCAGCTCGAAGCAATCGTCGCGATTGGCGACGTTACCGATGACGACCAGCGAGCGCTCGGCATCGAACTCCTCGCGGATCGCCTCGCAAGCTTGCTCGTTGATATCGGAAATTACGACGGAAGCGCCATGCTCATAAAAAAGCCGTGCGGTCCGCAGGCCAATGCCTTTCTCGCCGGCCGCGCCGGTCACGATACATACCTTGTCTTTAAGCAGCATGACGTGTTCCTCTTATTGATCTTGGGTAAGTAAAGCCAGCTCCTCGAAGGAGCGTACAATGAGCGACTCGATTCCATCGAGCTCTAAAGGATGTTCGTCACGCCAGGGTTGAGCGCCCGCATCGCGGTGCAAACGAAACGGCAGCTCCAGCGAGAACGGCTTGCCCTGCTCGAGCAGTGCCCGGGCAAGTGCTGCGTCGTCCGTGTCGCCGTCGCCGAAGCTCACGAAATCGATGCCTTCCGCCTGGCGTAGGCAGGGCTTGAGATGAGCGTGGGCGGCCAACGGCAACGCCGTTAGGGCGTCATCGAGCGCATTCAACTGCGGAGCGTGTGAGAGCAGGTTGCCCATATCGTAGTTGATGCCGAAAACATCATCACCCAGGCGCTTGAGCAGCGCCTGGGCATCGCTTGCGCTATTAAAGACGTTGGGGACCCCGTTACCTGGGTTTTCAAGCAGAATACGCACGCCGTGGTCGCGTGCAATGGCAGCCAGGGTATCGGCCTGCTTGAAGAACGTGTGCTCGCGTTCGCGCACGGCTGCATTGGTAATGATGAACTCGGCCCCCAGCCACGCCGCGAAACGGCAGCGCGCTTCGAGCCGGGCGGCAGCGTTTTCGAGCCCCAAATCGATATGACCCGAGAAGTAGCGGCACTGCTGGCCATGGCTGCGCATTTCGCTTTTCAAGTCGTGTGCGAAGGACTGGGTGAAATCGCTGTCGGTGAACGCTTCGACGTAGCCATCGATGAACGCGAACTCGACATTTTTCACCCCGCAACGCGCAAGCGAGGGCAGGATGACATCAAACCCGTAGCCATCGAAGGCGGCGGTGCTGACGGATATGAAACTCGTCGCCATGACTCGCCTCACCCCTTGCCGTTGAGCAGGCGGTAGGTGCGAATGACCTGGCTGTCATCGAGTTTGCCCTCGCCGCGCTCGGAACTTGCCACGAACATTTGCCGGGCGGTTTCCGCCAGCGGCGTGAACGCCCTGGCGGCCTTGGCGGAGTCGCAGACGATGCCCATGTCCTTGCAGAAGATATCGACGACGCTGGTGACATCACCGGGCTCTTTGATCATGCGCGGGCCGCGGTCGCCCAGCATCCAGCTCGACGCCGCCGAGCCCTGCACCATGGAGAGCATGACCGAGGCCTCGATACCACTCTTTTCCGCCAGCGCAAGCGCTTCGGCGGCCGCGGCGATATGCACGCCGCACAACAGCTGATTAACGGCTTTCATGGCCGCGCCCTGGCCAGGCGTGGGCCCGGCTACGAATATCGCCTTGCCCATGACCTCGAACGCGCTCGAGCAAAGGCCAAGCGCTTCGTCACTGCCAGCGGCCATGATGGTCAGCGTACCGGCTTGGGCCCCGACCACGCCGCCGGATACCGGCGCGTCGACATAGTGAAGGTCCGGGCGCACCGCCGCCACCTCACTGGCGATACCGGCGGCGTCGTCCGGCGCGATAGTTGACATCTGCACGATACAGGCGCCCTCTTTCAGCGAATGCACTACGCCCGAGGCCGCATCCTGAGCGGCCGCATCACCGAACAAAACGGCGCGCACCTGCTCGGCATTCACCACCATGATGAACAGCGCTTCACTTTCGTTGAGGTAGCGCTGCTTCGTTTCACGGGAAGTGGGCTGGCCGTTGAAGGCAGTTTCGACCTGCTCGAACACATCGACGCCCAGTACGTCGAATCCGGCGTTCTTTAAACACGCTGCCATGGGGCGGCCCATGGCGCCGAGTCCTGCAAAAACGATGTTATGCATAGCGAACCTCAGTAGATGATCAGCGCCGGTACGTAAGAGACCAGTAGAAGCACGATGAGGGCGACCAGATAGAAAGGCAGGAGCTCCTTGACTACTGCGCCAATGCGTTCACGTGCAATGGCCGCGGAGACGAACAGCGTCGTGCCGATGGGCGGCGTAAACAGGCCGATGCTCAGGTTCACGCACATAATGATGCCCAGCTGCACCAGGTCCAGACCGATCGCGTTGGCAATGGAGACAAGGGTTGGCCCCAGAAGCAGAATGGCGGCGGGCAGATCCAAGAACATGCCGATCAGCAGCAGTAGCAGGTTGATCGCCAGAATGATCAACAGCGGATGCTTGAGATACTCCACCGCCCACTGGGCCACGGCTTGCGGTACGCCGCCAGAGGTCAGGATATAGGCGATGATGTTGGCGGCCGCGATGATCAACATCACGATCCCCGTGGTGATGACGGTGTTTACCAGCGCCGCCATGACGCGGCTGCCGGTCAAATCACGGTAGATGATACCGCTGACCATCAGCGCGTAGGCCACGGCGATGATGCTGACCTCGGTGGGCGTGGCGATACCGGCTCTGAGCAGCACCACGATGAACACCGGCATCAGGAGCGCAGGCAGCGCGGTGAACAGCGTATTGATCATCTCGGCGCGGGTATGTTTGAGCTTGAGACGCGGAAAGCCGCGGCGCTTACCCACGAAATAACACGCCAGCATCATGCCCGCCGCCAGCATCAGCGCGGGTATGACCGCGGCAATGAACAGCGATGCAATCGAGCTATTGGAAACGGTGGCAAACAGAATCAGCGGAATCGACGGCGGCATTAGCCCCGCGATGACCGAGGATGCCGAGGTCACCGCCGCACCAAACGCACCGGGGTAGCCTTCCCGTTTCTGCCAAGGAATGAGCATCGACCCCAATGCCGAAGCTTCCGCC
>NZ_JAMZBC010000086.1 GCF_024158715.1 Halomonas sp. 707D7
GCTCCTGCCCCAGGTGGCCCCCACCTTCAACTGGGTACGCCTGGCCCAGCGCATCCCGGTGCGCATCGCGCTCGACGAGGTGCCGCCGAGCTGGCAGATGCCCTTCTCGATCACCATGCCGCTCATCGGTCGCACCTGGAGAAAGGCCGCCGAGATGAGCGCCCAGTAGGGGCGCTCGAGATCGAAAAAGAAGGCGATGTAGAGTGCGAGCATCATCGCCACGGTGGTCTTGATGGCGAACTGCACCGCCGTGACGTCGGGCATCAGGTAGGTTTTGAGCAGCGGCGGCATCGGGCTACTCGGCGGCGTCGGCGGGGCGGATACGCACGGTGGCGGTCATGCCCACGCTCAGAAGCGTCTGGTCCGGCACCTCGTCGAGCGCGATGCGCACCGGGATGCGCTGGGCCAGGCGTACCCAGTTGAAGGTGGGGGCCACCTGGGGCAGGAGCTGAGCGTTGAGCGCGGTGTTGGCATCGGCGATGCCACGACCGATGCCCGCCACGCGCCCTTGAAGCGGCGTGTTGCCCTGCATCAGCGTCACGTCCGCCGGGTCGCCGACGCGGATGTCGGCCATCTTGGTTTCCTCGAAGTAGCCCACCACGTAGTAGGAGTCGTCGCGAATCAGCGCCATCACCGGAGTGCCACGGTTGACGTAGTTGCCGGCGGTGAACTGGACGTTGAGAATGTGGCCGCTCGCGGGAGCGGTGGCGCTGGCGCGCTCCAGGTCGAGCTGGGCGGCCTCCAGCGCAGCCTCGGCCTGCTCGAGATCCGCTGCCGCCACCTGGGCATCGATCTGGGCGATCTGCTGGTTCTCCTGGCTGATCGCCCGGCTGTTGCCCAACTGGTTGCGCCGGTTGGCCTCGGCGCGGCTGAGTTCCAGCGTGGCCTGGCGGTGGGTGACTTCCGCCTGGGCCTGGTTCACCGCCGCCTGGTAGCGGGCAGCGTCGATCTGAAACAGCGGGTCGCCCTCGTCGACGTGATCGGCATCAGTGACCGAGAGCTCGCGCACCCAGCCCGCGACGTCCGGGGCGATGGTGATCACGTCGGCATGCACGCGGCCATCGCGGGTCCAGGGCGTGTAGAGGTAGTAGCGCCAGAGCCAGGTGCCCGCAGCGATGGCCAGCGCCACCACCACCAAGGTCAGCAGAATACGCAGGGAAGGTCGCATCAGGGATTCTCGAGCAAGACGGTGAAGACGAAAGTGATCAGCGCGGTCGCGATCACGAACAGCGAAACGTCGAACCACGCCTCGAACCAGAGCGGGCGGGTGGGTGCTAGAAGGTGCAGGAGCGTGCGCAGCAAAAGCGTCGCGATGAAGCCCAGCAGGGCATAAAGTAGCAGCGGACTGATGAAGATGCCGCCGATGGCGATTTCCTGAAGACCCATGACAACCTTGCGTGAGTGAAGGGCGATGAGTAGTCATGGTAGTCGGTTATCTCGGTGGTGTCCGCTTGGCGCGCGCCAAGCGTCGCTGCGCCGGCGGGTTTGCGGCTATGCTGAGCGAGGCAGGCAGCATAGCCGCTCGAATTTCAACCCGGGGAGAACCAACGCCATGGTCAGGGCAATCGGATTGACACGTATCGCGCGGCGCAACGCCGTGTTCGTGACCTGCAGCGTGCTGCTGGTGGTATCGCTTGTCGGGGCCACCCGGGCGTGGCCCTGGTGGATCGGCGTAGTGGTGTTCGGGGCGCTGACGCTGGTGGGGATCTACGATGTGTCTCAGAAGCGCCGCACGGTGAGCCGCAACTACCCGATACTGGCCCACTTTCGCTACTTTCTCGAATCGATCGGGCCGGAGATTCGCCAGTACTTCATCCAGTCGGATCTCGACGAGCGGCCGTTCTCCCGCGAGCAGCGCGCGGCGGTGTATCAGCGCGCCAAGAACGAATCCGACAAGAAACCCTTCGGCTCGCTGCTCGACATGTATCACCCGGGCCATGAGTGGATCAACCACTCGCTGGCGCCGACCACCATCGACGATCACGACTTTCGCGTCGAGATCGGCGGGCGGCACTGTCGCAAACCCTATTCCGCCAGCATCCTGAACATCTCGGCGATGAGCTTCGGCTCGCTCTCCGGCAACGCCATCGAGGCGCTCAACAAGGGGGCGAGTCGCGGCGGCTTCTACCACGATACCGGCGAGGGCTCGATCTCGCGCTACCACCGCCTGCACGGCGGCGACCTGGTGTGGGAGATCGCCTCCGGCTACTTCGGCTGTCGCCACGACGACGGCACCTTCAACGCAGAGCGCTTCGCCGAGAATGCGCGCGCCGATCAGGTCAAGATGATCGAGATCAAGCTCTCGCAAGGCGCCAAGCCCGGCCACGGCGGTATTCTCCCCGCTGCCAAGGTGACCCGCGAGATCGCCGAGGCGCGCGAGGTGCCGATGGGCCAGGACGTGATCTCGCCGGCGGCGCACAGCGCCTTCACCACGCCGCTCGAGCTGATGGCCTTCATCGGCCGGCTGCGCGAGCTCTCCGGCGGCAAGCCCGTGGGCTTCAAGCTTGCGATCGGCCACCCCTGGGAGTGGTTCGCCATCGTCAAGGCGATGCTCGAGACCGGCCAGCGCCCGGATTTCATCGTCGTCGATGGCGGCGAGGGTGGCACCGGCGCCGCCCCTCTGGAGTTCATCAACCGCCTCGGCGTGCCGCTGACCGAGGCGCTCACGCTCGTCCACAATACCCTGGTGGGCACGGGACTTCGCGATGAGATCCGCATCGGTGCGGCGGGCAAGATCACCTCCGGCTTCCAGATCGCCCGCACCCTGGCGCTGGGTGCTGACTGGTGCAACGCCGCGCGGGGCTTCATGTTCTCGCTGGGCTGCATCCAGGCGCTAAACTGCCACTCCGACAAGTGCCCGAGCGGCGTGGCGACCCAGAACCCGCGGCGCAGCCGGCACCTGGACGTGGAGGACAAGAGCGCCCGGGTCTATCACTTCCACGACAACACGCTGCGAGCGCTGGCCGAAATGCTCGCCGCCGCGGGGCTCAAGCATCCGCTGGAGCTGGGCCCGGAACACATCATTCGCCGCGTCTCGGACAACGAGGTGCAGTCGCTGGATCAGATCTTCACCTTCCTCAAGCCCAACGAGCTGCTCGAGGGTGAACCCGAGCACACGGTCTTTAGCCACTACTGGAAGCAGGCGCGCACCGACTCCTTCCAGCCGCCCGCGCAGATCGCGCGACTGCGCATGACCAAGCTCGAATAGGCCCCGGGCGGGAGCGCGGGCGAGGCCGAAATGCGCTAACCTTGGCGCGATGCGAGACGCCTCGGCCACGGCCGGGCGTCGTGACCGCTTGAGTACACCAGGGATGGACAGCAATGAGACGAAGTATCTGGCGAGTCGTCGTGACGCTTGGCATGAGTGCCTGCCTGCTGCTGGGCATCGCCCAGGCCCAAGCGCAGACCGACGGCGAAAGCGACGGACTGTGGTTCAACGTCGATACCCTCAACGAGGGGCTGGGGGAGCCGCCCGAAGGCGTGAGCCGCTCCACCCCGAGGGAGGCGATCAGAAGCTTCTTGACCCTCACCGACCAGGAGGAGTACGCCGATGCGGCGCATATCCTCAACCTGGCGGACATCGACGCCGTCGATCAGCGCGAGCGGGGCGCCGAGCTCGCCAGGCAACTCGCCGAGGTGTTCAAACGGGGGGACTGGTTGACCGCCTCGAGCCTCTCCTCGCGCCAGGACGCGGCGATCGAGAGCACCGCCGGGGAGAACCCTCTGGCCGGACAGCCGCGTCGCGACATCGAGCTGACCGCCCTCGAGTCCGGCGGCGAGGCCTACGACATCCGCATGGGGCGCTACTCCCTCGCGGACAATGAACCGGTCTGGTTGATCATGCCGGAAAGCGTGGCGTCCATTTCGACGCTGTACGACGCCTACGGCCCCTCGTGGTTCGAACAGCAGCTTCCCGAGCGTTTGAAGGTGTCACTCGGGCCGCTCATGGTGTGGGAGTGGATCGCCATTCCGCTGTTCTTGCTGCTGATCGCAGCGCTTGGCTGGATCATCAACAAGATCGTCGCGTTTCTGGCACACCTGCTCCCCGCGGGGGGGGTCAGCATCTTCGTCACGCGCATCAAGCTGCCCGTATCGCTGCTGGTGATCGCCTTCATCACGCGCACGATGCTGGACTACGTGGTGTCGTTTTCCGCCATGGCCACGACCACGTTCCGGGTGTTGCTGGTGATGATCATCGCCTGGAGCCTGGGTTCCATCGCGCTGCGCCTGGTCGATACCATCATGCTCAACATGGCGCGCAAGCTCGTGGGTGAAATCGACGATACCAAATCCCGCGACGAGCGCCGCTTTCTGACCTCGCTCTACGCCGCGCGCCGGGCGATCATCCTGTTGACCGTCGTGGTCGTCTCGCTCTACGTGCTTGGGCAGATCCAGCTGTTCGAGACGCTGGGCCTCTCCATTCTTGCCTCGGCGAGCGTGCTGGCGGTGCTGGTGGGTATCGCGGGGCAGGCGGTGCTGGGTAACATCCTGTCGTCGTTTCAGCTGTCGCTGGCCAAGCCCATCCGCGTGGGCGACCTGGTCATGTTCGAGGGGCAGTGGAGCTACGTCGAGGGGATCTTCTACACCTACATCCGCCTGCGGGTGTGGGACGAGCGGCGCCTGATCGTGCCGGTGACCTACTTCGTCTCCAAGCCCTTCGAGAACCTCTCGGTCAAGAGCTCCAAGCTCTACCGCTACGTGGAGCTGACGCTGCACATCAGCGCCAACATCAACACCCTGCGCAAGAAATTCCTGGAGTACGCCGAGCAGCAGGAGCACGTGGTCGAAAACCACCGCTTGATGTGCGCGGTGACGGCGCAAAACGGCTCGCAGCAGACCCTGACCTGCTACTTCGTCACCGCCGAGCCGCTGCTGGGCTGGTACACCGAGGTCGAACTGCGCGAGAAGATGCTCACCTTCATTCGCGATCATCATCCTGAGTGGTGGCCGCGCGATATCATGGTGATGAGCCACGAGGACATCGCCAAGGGCGAGGGCGCCAAGATGCAGAAGACCATCATGGCCACCTCCGAGCCGAAGCCGAAAAGCGACGACTGAGCACTAAAAAGCCCCGCCGGCAGGCGCCAGCGGGGCTCTTGGTGACGCGCATGCAGCGTCGGCTCTCAGGGGCGCTCAGGCAAAGACGCGAAAGCGCTCGCTGTCGTCCATGAAGGTCTTTTCGCCGAACTCGCCTTCGTGGGAGCCAAACGGCATCTGGGCGCGCAGCGTCCAGGTGGCGGGCAGGTCCCACTCTTTCGCCACCGCCTCGTCGATGATCGGGTTGTAGTGCTGGAGGCTCGCGCCGATGTTGGCATCAGACAGCGCGGTCCATACCGCGAACTGGGCGATGCCGGTAGCGTGCTCCGACCACACCGGGAAGTTGTCGGCGTAGAGCGGAAACTTCTCCTGCAGGCTCTTGACCACGTCCTGGTCTTCAAAGAACAGCACCGTGCCGGCGCCGGCGGCGAAGCTCGCGATCTTCTTCTCGGTCGGGGCGAAGGCATCGGCAGGCACGATCTCGCGCAGGGTGTCCAGAACGATCTGCCAGAAGCGGTCGTGGTGCTCGCCAAACAGGATCACCGCGCGCGAGCTTTGCGAGTTGAACGAGGTCGGCGCCAGCTTCACCGCCTTCTGGATCAGCTCGGCGGTCGCGTCCTGGTCGAGCGGGATGTCCTTGCCGATGGCGTACTGGCTACGACGGTTCTCGAATGCTTCGATGGCAGAATTGGCCACGGGGTTCTCTCCTTGAGTAACGCGTGCGAATCGATGAGGCTCGCTGGTTCGCGAGCCCATTTTAGGTTTCAGTAATCTACCCCAAGTCGCCGGTGCCATCCATGGCGAAAATTCAGCGCTACCGGTCGATAAAATCCTCCGTCTCGAGGCGCTCGCGGGCGAGCCGCTTGGCCGCCGCCACGTCGGGCTTTCCGGCACCCAGACGCGGCAGCGCTTCGACGCTCAGCCAGTGCGAGGGGATCATCAGCGGGGAGACGCCCTGTTCGCGCATCGCGGCTCGCACCGCCTGCGTCTCGAGCGGGCTCGTCGAGAGCAGCACGATACGCTCACCCTTGGCGCTGTCCGGCAGGTTCACCGCCATCACCTCGATGTCCGGGTCGGGCAGGGCGGCCTTCACCGCGCGCTCCACCGCCGACAGGCTGACCATCTCGCCGCCGATCTTGGCCAGGCGCGAGTAGCGGTCGATCAGGGTCAGAAACCCGTCCTCGTCGAGCACGCCCTTGTCGAAGGTGACGTACCAGGTCTGGCCCTCTCGGGTGACGAGTACTTCCTCGGTGCGCTCGGAGTCGTTCAGGTAGCCCTGCATCACCTGCGGGCCGCTGATCAGCACCATGCCCGCCTCCCCGGTAGGCAGCTCCTCGAAGGAGTCCGGGTCGACGATCTTGATGCTGGTGCCGGGCAGCGGCATGCCGACGCTGCCCCTCTTGGCGCCGCGCTGCACCTGCAGATAGTTGAGATCCAGGGCGTCCGGCAGGTTCACCGCCGCCACCGGCGCGGTTTCCGTCGCGCCGTAGCCTTCGAAGATCGGCTTGTAGAACTTCTCCTGGAAGGCGCGGCGCACGTCGTCGTCGACGCGCTCGGCGCCGGCGACCACCACGCGCAAACTCTCCAGCATCAGCGGATGCACCTTGGCGCTGCGGTTGAAAAGCCGCAGGAAGGTGGAGGTGGCGCACATGATCGTCGCCCGGTGGCGCGCCACCGCCTTGGCGATGCCGGGAGCGTCGGTCGGGTCCGGGTGGCACACCAGCGGCAGCCCCTCGATCAGCGGCAGGAACTGGGTGACGGTCAGCCCGAAGGCGTGAAACAGCGGCAGCGACCCGAGCATCACGTCGTCATGCTCGGTGTTGAGTGCATCCGAGGTCTGCTGGATGTTGGCCATCAGGTTGCGGTGGCTGAGCATCACGCCCTTGGGCGCGCCTTCGCTGCCGCTGGAGAACAGGATCGCCGCCGTCTGCTCGGCGCCGCGCGCCCGGTCGAAGAGCGCACACAGCGCCCGAGCAGGCAGCAGGCGCACGCCAAGCCAGGTCGCCACCTTGGCCACGCCGCTGATCTGCGCCTGCAAGGATTCGAGGGTCACCACACGGGTGTCGGCCAGCAGCGCCTGGGTATCGAGTCCGCGCGCCGCGAGCTTCTCGATGAAGCGCTCGGAGGTGATCACGGTCGTGATCTCGGCCTGTTCGAGCGCCGAGCCCAGCGCCTCGAGGCCGGCGGTGTAGTTCAGGTTGACCACCGTCTTGCCCGCCAGCAGCGTGGCCATGTTGGCCAGCACCCCGGCGCTGCTGGTGGGCAGCAGCAGGCCCAGGTTCTGCTCCGGGGCGAGGGCTCGAAAGCGCCGGGCGAGCAGCAGGCTGGCGCTGAGCGCCTTGGCCGACGAGAGCGGACGGCTGATCGAGTCGATCAGGGCAAGCTCGCCAGGGCGGCGCTTGACGCTCTTGATCCACGTCTCACCTAGGGTGGGAAGATCTTCCAGGGCGTGCTGCCAGGAGCGGGTGGCCTGCTCGAAGATGCGCCGCTTGAGCACGTCCGCCGGGGTGTCCTTCGACAGCGGCTCGCCGAAGGCGACGGTCACCGCGCGGTGCAGCGGGGCGTTGCGCAGGGTCTTGAGCTTGCTTGAGGAGCGCGAGAACTGGCTGCCCCACAGCCCGCGCAGGTAGAACGGCACGATGACCACGTCCGGGTTGGCCTTCTCGCAGGCGCGCTGGTAGCCGCGACGGAATTCGCCGAGCTGACCGGTGCGGCTGATCGCGCCTTCCGGGAACAGGCACACCACCTCGCCGGCGTTGAGCTGCTCGGCCACCGCCTCGAGGGAGGCCGCCGCGCTTTCGCCCCGCTCAATGGGAATGCAGCCCAACGCCTTGAGAAAGCCGCGCAAATACCAGCGATCGAACACGCTCTTGAGCATCACGAAGCGCACCGGTCGAGGCGAGGCGATCTGCACCATGGCCCAGTCGACGAAGCTGATGTGGTTGCCCAGCAGCAGCACGCCACCCTGGGCGGGCATGTTCTCGAGCCCGTGCACCGCCACGCGGTAGTGGCGGGTGAGCAGGAAACTCAACACGAAGCGCACCAGGCTCTGGGGCAGCTTGACCACGGTGTAGGCACCGCCCACCAGGGCCACGGCGGTGATCAGCCAGAGCAGGTAGCGGCTGTCCAGGCCCGCCAGCGCCACCAGCGCGGTGACGACGAGAAACCCGAGCATCGACAGGTTCTGGAACCAGTTGTTGGCGGCCAGCACCGTGCCAAGCGTGCGCTCCTCGGCGTGAAACTGGATCAAGGCGTTGAGCGGGACGATGAACAGCCCGCCCATCATGCCGATGAACACGAAGTTCAGCGCCTGGGCGAGCGGCGTCGAGAGAAACGACAGCGCGCCGAGCCCCAGCGCCACGCCCAGCGCCCCGACCGGAATCAGGCCGGTCTCGATGCGGTTTTTCGAGAAGCGGCTGGCGAGCATCGATCCCAGCGCGATGCCCACGCCGCTGGCGGCGAGAATGCCCTGCAGCACCAGGGTGTTGTCGATGGCCAGCGCCTGCTTGGCGTAGGCGGGAAACGCCGCCAGGAGCACCTGGCCCACGGACCAGAAGGTCGCAAGCCCGATGATCGAGAGCCTCAGCACCGGCTGGCGAGCGATGGCACTCAGCGTTTCGCGGGTGGAGCGGGGCGCAGGCACCGTATCCGGCTCGGCGGCGGGAGCGGCGTCCAGCGGCAGGCGGTAAAGCAGCAGCGCCTGGAGCAGGCTGTTGCCCACCAGCAGCCAGCCCAGCGGCGCGACCCGGTGCAGTAGAGCGCTCGGGTCGCCGTCACGGGCGCCGAGCATGACTTCGAACAGCGCGGTGAACGCCAGGGTGCCGGCCAGAATCGCCACGATGGTCACCGCCTGCACCAACCCGTTGGCTTCCGCCAGGCGCGGCTTGCCGAACAGCGTCTTGACCATCGCGTACTTGGCCGGCGAGTAGAAGGCCGACTGTACCGCCAGCGCCAGCGTCATGGCGAAGGCGAGCCAGAAGTGGCCAAGGTAGTAGGCCGCGGTGATCCCCAGCGAGATGCCCACCGCCCCCCAGGCGGCGGCGCGCAGCACGCGCACCTTGGGATAGGTGCTGGCGACGAACCCCGCCGGGCGAAACAGCAGGATGAACGGCAGCAGGATCAGCCCGTTGACCACAGCGGTGAGCATCACCTGGGTCGTGCCGTCGAAGCTCTTGAAGATGGTGTTCTGGATGACGATCTTGTGGCCCAGGTCCACGAAGGCGTTGAGAAAGATCGCCGCCAGGTAGGGCCAGGCGCCCGGCATTCGGTAGAGTCGTTGCATGGGGTGAACCTTGTGTGTCCTTGTCGTGAAGCGACTTTCGATGAGCGCTGCATATCGCGCAACCTTGGCGAGATAAGTTGCGCCATGAGCCCGCTCGAGTATCCTTATACGCTACTTTCCTCGGGAGAACGGCATGTCGCAGACCGCCTCGCTGCTCGCCACCCTGAAGCGCCAGTTGCGCGCCCAAGGCAAGACCTACGCCGACGTGGCGCGCTGGCTCGGCCTGAGCGAAGCCTCGGTCAAGCGCCTGTTCGCCGAGCGCCACCTCACCCTGGCCCGACTGGAGTGCATCTGCGAGCACCTGGGGATGGAGCTTTTCGAGCTGACCCAAATGATGCAGGCCGAGATGCACCGCTTGCAGCAGCTCACCCACACCCAGGAGCAGCGCATCGCCGACGACCGCGAGCTCTTTCTGGTCGCCGTGTGCGTACTCAACGGCTACAGCTTCGACGATATTCACCGCCAGTACCAGCTCAGCGAGGCGCAGTGCACGACGCACCTGCTCGCCCTCGAGAAGCTGGGGCTGATCGAACTCTTGCCGGGCAATCGCATCAAGCGCCGGGTGGCGGCCAACTTTCGCTGGCGCCCGGGCGGGCCGATCCAGCAGTTCTTCCAGGCGCACATCGCCGGCGACTTCTTCCGCTCGCGCTTCGAGGCCGACAGTGAAAAGCTCGTGGTGCTCAACGGTCTGCTGTCGCGCGCCGGCAACCAGGAGTGGCAGCAGATCGTCCAGCGCCTGGCCAAGGAGTTCCACGCCCTGTGCGAACGCGAGCAGGTGCTGCCCATCGGCCAGCGTTTCGGCACCACCTCGGTGCTGGCGGTGCGCCAGTGGCAGCACGGGCTGTTCCAGGACTATGCGCGTCAGCCTCCATCACGCGACGTCTCGTCGTGACGCCGTATCGAGCAGCGTTTCAAGGCGCCAGCGCGGGACACTTTTGATACCCTGTCGCGGCCGCTCGCCGATGGCGTGAGGTATCACCGCGCCTTACACCCTTTCTCCAGAGTTCTGCAATGTCGTCGACTTCCTTCCAGGCGCTGGCCTGCCCGCTGGATGGCCAGCCTCTCCACCCCCTCGAATCGAGCTGGCGCTGCCCGACGGGGCACAGTTTCGATATCGCGCGCCAAGGCTACGTCAACCTGCTGCCGGTGCAGAACAAGCGCTCCGCGGATCCCGGCGACAGCAAGGAGATGGTGGCGGCGCGCCAGCGCTTTCTGAACGCGGGGCACTACCGCAAAGTCGCCGAGGCGGTGAGCGAAGCCGTGTTCGAAGGTTGCACGAGTTCGCCGCTTCGCTGCCTGGACGCCGGCTGCGGCGAGGGGTACTACCTGCGTGAGCTAGCCCGTCTGGCCGGTGACGCGGCGCTGGCGCTCGTCGGGCTGGATATCTCCAAGTGGGCGGTGCAGCAGGCCTCCAGGCAGGCGCGGGCAAGCGGTGACGATCACCTGAAGGAGGCCCGCTGGCTGGTCGGCAGCAACGCCAACCTGCCGATTCAGGACCAGAGCGTCGATCGCCTGCTGTGCCTGTTCGGTTTTCCGGTGATGCAAGAGTTTTCCCGGGTGCTGGCCCCGGGCGGGGTGTGGATTCAGGCGGAGGCGGGGGGCGATCATCTTCGCGAGCTGCGCGAGATCATCTACCCTAGCCTTAAACCCGAACGCAGCGCGCCGCCCAAGCCGCCGACGGGGTTCGCAGTCAGAGACGAGCAGCGCATTCGCGAGACCCTGACCCTCGACGACCAAGCGGCGATTGCCGATCTTCTGGCCATGACGCCACATCTTTACCGGGCGAGCGCCCAGGGCCGGGAGCGCGCGCAGGCACTGACGACGTTGAGCCTCACGGTGGATGTGCGCCTGCACGCCTGGGTCAAGACCGTTCACGCGTGAGTTTTTGGCCCAGACGCAACAAGGCCCGCATGAGCGGGCCTTGTGGTTGGGCTTGCGCCCGAGCAGAGTGCTAACGGATGTTAGGAAGTCTGCTTGATGTTGGACGCCTGCAGGCCTTTCTTGCCCTGGGTGACGTCGAAGGAGACGGTTGCGCCTTCCTGCAGAGTCTTGAAGCCGTCGGCCTGGATCTCGGAGAAGTGAGCGAACAGGTCGTCACCGCCGTCGGACGGAGCGATGAAGCCGAAACCTTTGGAATCGTTGAACCACTTGACTGTGCCAGTTGCCATGTCTAAATCCTTTCGCGCCGAAGCGCTGTCGTGAAGTTCCTGGTATTACCCAGATTGAAGTAGCGGGTGAAACAAGGAAGACGCTATCAGGCTGCCGAAAAGATCGTACGCTACTGAAACCATGCTGCTTGCTAACCAACTGCCGCCACAGTGTCATGATTCAGGCTGCGAATCAAAGTTTTTTCGCTTCTTTTGCTAAGTAAGCGGTCGTTTTATGCCGTACTGCGGCTTCGAGCCTGCTCGTCGTCGAAGCGCTCGTGCCTTTAATCGATCGGGCGCGTTTCCTGGCTTTTCGTTATCCTTTCCTTTCGAGGCCGCCCGGGCGAGGCGGCGTCTGGCGTATGGTCAGAGGGATTCTTGACGAAGGATGAGTGACATGACGGCACTATTGAAAGGATATCTGCACACCTCGTTGATCCTGCGCGTCACGGTGGCGCTGGTGCTGGGCGTGGTGGTCGGAGCACTGGGGGGCGAGGCGGTCAGCGAGTGGCTGGCGCCACTGGGCGATCTGGTACTGCGGCTTTTGACGTTTCTGATCGTGCCCATCGTGCTGTTCACGCTGATGGTCGGGGTCAACCAGGCTTCGCTCGATCGGGTCGGGCGCGTCGGCGCCAAGGTGCTGCTCTATTATCTCGCGTCCTCCGCCTTCGCCATCGTGGTGGGACTTTGCGTGGCGACGTTGTTCGATCCCGGCAGCGGCATGACGCTGGACGAGAACGCCAGCGTCTCGGTGCCGGAGAACCCGGGGCTCACGGAGGTGCTGCTCTCCATCGTGCCCGGCAACATCATCGAGGCCTTCGCCGAGCAGAACCTGCTGGGCATTCTCTTCACCGCGCTGGTGTTCGCCATCGCGCTGATGAAGCTTCGCCAAAGCGACACGCAAGGGGCCGTGGCCGAGCATCTCTATCGCACCCTGGAAGGACTGAACGCGATGACGCTGAAGGTGATGGCCGGCGTGCTGCACGTGGTGCCGATCGGGGTGTTCGCCATCGTCGCCGATACCGTGGCGAGCCAAGGCTTCGAGACCCTGCTGTCGCTGGCCGACATGGTGCTGGTGCTCTACGTCGCCCTGGCCGTGCAGCTGGTGATCTATTGTGTGGTGATGCGGCTGTTCGGCATTCGCCTGCGCCGCTTCTTTCGCGAGGCGCGCACGCCCATGACCACGGCCTTCGCCACCCAGAGCAGCGCCGGGGTGCTGCCGCTGACCATGAACGCCGCCCGCCGCCTGGGCATCTCCCAGGACGTCTACGGCTTCAGCCTGCCGCTGGGGGCGACCATGAACATGGACGGCGCGGCCATTCGCATCGCGATTTCTGCGGTGTTCGCCGCCAACGTCGTCGGCGCCCCGCTGGATCTGGCCAGCATGGTGCAGATCGTGGTGATCGGTACCTTGATCTCCGTGGGTACGGCGGGGGTGCCCGGCGCCGGGATCATCATGATCGCCACGGTGTTCGCCCAGGGCGGGCTGCCCATCGAGACCGTGGTGCTGCTGACCGCCATCGATGCGCTGGTGGGCATGGGGGCGACGGCGCTCAACGTGACCGGCGACCTGGTGGGCACCTCGATCATCGCCCGCAGCGAAGGTCAGCGCCTGGAGGAGGGGACGGCATCGCCCGGTGAGCACGGCTGATTCGAAAACGCCTCGGGGAGCCGTCAAGGCGCCCCGAGGCGGGTGCAGAGGGGAAATTGCTAGTACTTCAGAATTAGTACTTTAGGATCAGTACTTCAGGATCACGTAGAAGGCATGGATGATGCCGGGCACGAAGCCGAACAGCGTCAGCAGGATATTGAGCCAGAAGTGGCCCTTCAGCCCCACTTCCAGAAAGACGCCCAGCGGCGGCAGCAGAACGGCGAAAATCATCTTGATCGGGTCGGTGGCGGTCAGTGCCATAAAGCCTCCTTTGCTTGCGGCGAAATCACTACCTGTCGTCTGACACCTGAAAGTGTAGTTATTGGCCGCGCGCTGCGCGAGTCATTTGCATCTACACGGCATTGGCCTCGATTTGATCCAAGGTATCGTTCGAGGCGGCGTTAGGGACTACCCTTGAGCCACGGCTTTTCTCCTTTCACCGCCCACAAGACGAGATTTCATGGACAAGCGTTTGTCATCTTCCGTGCTGCTGCTCGGCGTCACCGCGAGCGTCCCGGCGCTGGCGCAGGCCCCCGCC
>NZ_JAMZBC010000087.1 GCF_024158715.1 Halomonas sp. 707D7
TGGTAGTGTGGGGTCTCCCCATGCGAGAGTAGGTCATCGTCAGGCACCTATTCGAAAAATCCCCCGTCTCAATGAGGCGGGGGATTTTTTTCGTGCCTGGCATTCGGCGCCGAGCGGCGGCGTGCCTGGTGTGCGGTCCTGGCGACTTTTGTGCCAGAATGCATTTCTCAAGGAGGATTGCCATGACCCAAATGCGCTGGGAGCAGCTGCTCTCGCCCCGCCGGCTGCACGACAAACGCTCGTCGAGCAATCGCGAGATCGGCCGCACCCCGTTTCACAAGGACCATGACCGCATCGTCTTCTCGGGCTCGTTTCGCCGCCTGGGGCGCAAGACCCAGGTGCATCCGCTGACCGAGAACGACCATATACACACTCGCCTGACCCATTCGCTGGAAGTCGGCTGCGTGGGGCGCTCGCTGGGCATGATCGTGGGAGAGCTTCTGAGCGATCACCTGCCGGAGTGGATCACCCCGGCGGATCTGGGCGTGATCGTGCAGACCGCCTGCCTGGGCCACGACATCGGCAACCCGCCTTTCGGCCACGCCGGCGAGTATGCCATTCGCGACTGGTTCCGCCGCGCCGAGGGAAGCGGGCTGCTCGACGGCATGACCGACGCCGAGCGCGAAGACCTGCTCACGTTCGAGGGCAACGCCCAAGGCTTTCGCGTCATCACCCAGATCGAGTACAACCAGTTCAACGGCGGTATGCGCCTCTCGGCGGCCACGCTCGGTACGCTCTTGAAGTACCCGTGGACGGTGCGCTACGGCGGGCGCATGGGCAAGTTCGGCTGCTACCAGTCCGAACAGCCCTTGCTCGAGGAGGTGGCCGAAGCGGTGGGGCTGCTGCCCCAAGGCGAGCAGCGCTGGTGCCGCCACCCGCTGGCCTGGCTTGTCGAGGCGGCCGACGATATCTGCTACGCGCTGCTCGACCTGGAAGACGGGCTAGAGATGGGCATCCTGCGCTATGAGGAAGTAGTGGAGATCCTGCGCCAGATTGCCGGCGAGTTTCCGCCGGAGTACCAGGCGATGCTCGAACGCAACGTCTCCCAACGCCGACGTATCGCGCTGCTGCGCGGCGCGGCCATGGAGCGGGCGGTCAACGAGGTGGGCAGTGTCTTCGTGCAGAACGAGCAGGCGCTGTTGAGCGGCACGCTTTCCGACGACCTGCTGGAGCTTTGCCATCCGGATCTGGGTTGGGGAGTGCAGGCGGCCAAGCAGCTCGCCCGCGAACGCATCTTCCAGAACGAGCGCAAGGCGAAGCTCGAGATCGGCGCCTACACTACGCTCGGCATTCTGCTCGAGGCGTTCATTGGCGCTGCCCACGAGCTGCACCATACCGGGCAGAGCTCCTTCAAGCACCAGCGGGTACTGGCGCTGATCGGCGAGAACACGCCGCTACCCTCCTGGACGCTCTACGACAGCTACCGGCGCATGCTCGATTTCATCGGCGGGATGACCGACCACTACGCGGTGGATCTGGCTCAGGAGATGGGCGGGCGACTGCGCGGCGACTAGCTCACACCGAGGGCTTGCTCAGGTGAGCGAGCTCCATCTGCCGCGAACGCTCCAGCAGTACGTGGATCACCTTGCTGTGGATGGCGTCGCTGAGCGGCCCTGGCGTCAATTCACTCAACTGACGCGATAGCTGCTCGCCGCTGACCACCAGGATGTCCGGCGAGGCCTCGGAGGTATCCACCTCCCAGCCGGGCAGCACCAGCACGCCCTTCACCTTGACGGGCACGCCGCAGCGTCGCTCCAGCCACTGACTCAGCCAGCTCACGCCCTGGCGGGTCTTGTGCAGCGGGCGACGCTCCTGCCAGTGCGGAAAGCGCAGTCGCTCGCGCTCGACCACCACCCGGTTGAGCTCCTTGCCTTCGGTGCTGATGGCGAGCGTCCGCGCGCGGGTTTCCACCACGAAGACGCCGTGGGGCGTGACCACCACATGGTCGATGGTGAAACTGTCGGTCGGCACGTCGTGAAACACGTAATAGGGGTGCGCTTCCGGGCGGATCAGCCGCTCGAGCTCCTGGCCCACCGCCAGCTCGCAGGCGAGGCCCAGCTTGAGCCGGCGGATGCGCTGGTAGTCGCGAATCAGCAGCAGCGAGAACGTCACCACCAGCAACGTGCTGAGAAGGCCATACAGCGCCCACTCCATCCACTCCTGATGGACCACGAAGAGCATGCGGCCCATGCCGTAGACCAGCGGGGCGAGGCTTACGATCGGCCCCAGCGCACCGTTGAGAAACAGGTTGGAAAAGGCCTGGTCGAGGCGTTGGCGAAGCGCCTGGCCGGGTTCGCGCAGCGGCGCATCGAAGGGGGATTTGACGCGCGCGTCGTGAAGGCTACGTAGCGCCAGGACGATACCGGCCATCGCCGCCATCGGGAACAGGAAAATCAGCGGTAGCAAGTATTCCAGCCAAACCATTGCAGTGCCTTACTGGTAAGCAGAGTCGCTCTGCGGTTGTCGTCCGGCGCGCGTTCAGCCTCCCGCCAGCTTGACCTTGTAGCCCATCGCCTCAAGCGCCGCCTTCAGCGTATCACGATGATCCCCCTGGATCTCGATGACGCCGTCCTTCACCGCGCCGCCGGTGCCGCAGCGTTTCTTGAGTTCCTTGGCCAGCGCCGTGAGCTCCTTCGCGGGAAGCGCGATACCGCTGAGAGTCGTCACTCCCTTGCCCTTGCGCCCGCTGGTCTCGCGTCGAATGCGCACGATGCCGTCGAGGGCGGCCAGGCGCGCCTGCTCGCTGTCGTCCTCGCAGCGGCACTGGTCGATAGCCTCGCGGCATTCGGGGCAGGTCTTGCCCTGGTCGGTTGAGTATACAAGACCACCCAGCTGGTCACGTAATGAAGCCATGGGATTTCTCTACTGGTTTACTTGCCAAACGAATAGGCGGGCATCGCCGCGCCTTCGTGTTCGCAGGCCAGTTGCTCGATCACGTCGGCGACCTGGCGCATGCTGCGAATCTCGATGGCGCCGGCCGGGGTGGTTTCCCGGTCGGGAAAGCGGTTGAGGTGAATCACCGTCATCCCGGCCTTGAGCGCCGCACGTACGCCGACCAGCGCATCGTCGATGGCGATGCACTCGTCGGCGCTATAGCCCATGATACTGGCTGCGTGCAGGTGAAGACAGGGTTCGGGCTTCCAGCAGTTGGCGGTATAGCCGCTGAAGAAGCGCTTGCCGAAATAGCCGGTCAGTCGGGTGGCTTTCAACGCCGCCTGGATCTTGCTTTCGGGACCGTTGGAAACCACGGCGCTGGGGAAATGGCGCAGTTTGTCGAGCGCGTCGCGCGCGCCGGGCAGCGTGGTGAGCTCCTGGGTCAGGCGGGTGGCGAGGGTTTCGCGCATGGTGCGCTCGGCGCGGGCCAGGGCATCACTATCCACCGGGCCGAAGCGCGCCTGGAGTTCGGCGACGATGTTGCGAAAGCGGGCGCCGCGAAATTCGCCCATGTAGTCGCGAGGTTCGAAGGGAAGACCCACGGCGTTCAAGGCCGTCGTCATCTCTTCGGCAAGAAGGGGTTCGCTGTCAACCAAAGTGCCATCACAATCGAACAACAAAAGTGGGAGCGGCATCGGTGATCCTTGCAGCGGCAGGCTGCCTGTGTTGAGAAAAGCCGACTAACGTCCTATTGAACGAGATTTTCAGGCCTTTGTGAACACTGTTTTATAATTTTTTTGCAACTAACGTCTGATACTGCCGCGTGCGAATACCGCCGTTACGTCGTGATGTTCGAAAAAAGAGCGTCAAAATCGCTACATGCGTTTACACCCGGCATGGCATGCCGCGTCAGCGTGACAGTCGCCGCGAGTTGGCGCGGCTGCGACGGTGATAGGGCGAGAGCGCCTGCTGGCTGGTGACCCACCAGGGCGCATAGCGACCGTTGAGCGCGCCGAAGAACGCCTTCTGCATTGCAAGGCTCGCTTCCACGCTCGCCTCGATCTTCTCGGTCACCATGCGCTGGTTCTCGAGCATCATCGAGGGGCTGAAGAACGGCTGCGTCTGCCACAGGTGCTGACGCTGGGCGATCGTCGAAAGCGACGTGCTCCACAGCTCCAGCGCCATCATGCCGGCACTGTAGATGCCCATCATGGGCAGGAAAGGAGCTGAGAACGGCGAGGCTGAAGGTTTCATGGTGGCTACCTGCGGCTGGCTTGCGTGAAGGAGTCGACATGAAGCCATACTACACCGATGCTGCGATGCAGCAAGGTGTCGACATGCCAGAGCAAATAAAAAAGGCGGCCGAGGCCGCCTTTCATCGTTCAGCAGGGCAGAAGGCTTACTTGACCTTCGGGTCCAGCTCGCCGCGCGCGTAGCGCTCGTACATTGCGTCCAGGCTGATCGGCTTGATCCGGCTTGCGTTGCCGGCGGTGCCGAAGGCCTCGTAGCGGGCGATGCACAGGTCGCGCATGGCCGTCACGGTCTCTTTCAGGAACTTGCGCGGGTCGAACTCGGACGGGTTCTGGGCCATGAAGCGACGCACCGCGCCGGTGGAGGCCAGGCGCAGGTCGGTGTCGATGTTGACCTTGCGCACGCCGTGCTTGATGCCCTCAACGATCTCCTCGACCGGCACGCCGTAGGTTTCCGGAATCTCGCCGCCGTACTGGTTGATCACCTCGAGCCACTCCTGGGGCACCGAAGAGGAGCCGTGCATGACCAGGTGGGTGTCCGGAATGCGCGCGTGGATCTCCTTGATGCGCTGGATCGACAGCGTATCGCCGGTCGGCGGCTTGGTGAACTTGTAGGCGCCGTGGCTGGTGCCGATGGCGATGGCCAGGGCGTCGACGTGGGTCGCCTTGACGAACTCGGCGGCCTCTTCCGGGTCGGTGAGAAGCTGCTCCATGTCGAGCTTGCCCTCGGCGCCGATGCCGTCCTCTTCACCGGCCATGCCGGTCTCGAGGCTACCCAGGCAGCCAAGCTCGCCTTCGACGGAAACGCCACAGGCGTGAGCCATCTCGACCGTGCGGCGAGTGACGTCGACGTTGTAGTCGTAGTCGGTCGGCGTCTTGCCGTCTTCGCCGAGCGAGCCATCCATCATCACCGAGGAGAAGCCGAGCTGGATCGAGCGCTGGCAGACCGCCGGGCTTGTACCGTGATCCTGGTGCATCACCACCGGAATGTGCGGGAACTCCTCGACCGCCGCCAGGATCAGGTGGCGAAGGAACGGGGCGCCGGCGTACTTGCGCGCGCCCGCCGAGGCCTGGACGATCACCGGCGAGTCGGTCTTGTCCGCGGCTTCCATGATGGCGCGCATCTGTTCGAGGTTGTTGACGTTGAACGCCGGAATGCCGTAGCCGCGTTCGGCGGCGTGGTCGAGCATCTGACGCATGCTGATCAAAGCCATGAAATCACCTTGGGTTGTCGGGGTTGGGATCGGTGGATGTAGGGTCAGGCGCCGCGCGCGGCCGCTTCCAGCGCCGTCACGGCGGGAAGCGCCTTGCCCTCGACGTACTCGAGGAAGGCGCCGCCGCCCGTGGAGATGTAGGAGACGCGATCACCGATGGCGTACTTGTCGATCGCCGCCAGCGTATCGCCGCCGCCGGCGATCGAGAACGCCGGGCTTTCGGCGATGGCTTTCGAGAGCGCCTCGGTGCCCTTGCCGAACTGGTCGATCTCGAACACGCCGACCGGCCCGTTCCACAGGATCGTGCCCGCGTCCTTCAAGAGCCCCGCCAGGCGACCGGCGGTGTCCGGGCCGATGTCCAGGATCATCTCGTCGTCGGCGACCTGATCGACCGGCTTCACCGTCGCCTCGGCGGACTCGGAGAACTCGGTCGCCACCACCACGTCGGTGGGAATCGGGATGTCGACGTTGGCCATCAGCGCCTTGGCCTGATCGAGCAGCTCCGCCTCGTAAAGCGACTTGCCGACATTATAGCCCGCCGCGGCGATGAAGGTATTGGCGATGCCGCCGCCGACGATCAGCTGGTCGCACTTGTCGGACAGCGCGTTGAGCACTTCGAGCTTGGTCGACACTTTCGAGCCGCCGACGATGGCGACCATCGGCCGCCTGGGCGTGGCCAGGGCCTTTTCCAGCGCCTCGAGCTCGCCGGCGAGCAGCGGGCCCGCGCAGGCGGTGGGCGCGAAGCGCGCAACGCCGTGGGTCGAGGCCTGGGCGCGGTGGGCGGTGCCGAAGGCGTCCATCACGAAGACGTCGCACAGCGCCGCGTAGCGCTTGGCGAGGCCCTCGTCGTCCTTCTTCTCGCCGCTATTGAAGCGCACGTTCTCGAGCAGCACCACGTCGCCCTCCTCGAGGGCGGGCGCGGTTTCGAGGTAGTCGGTCGAGAGCGCGACGGGCTGGCCGAGCAGCTCGGCCAGGTGGCGGGCGACCGGCGCAAGCGAGAACTCCTCGGCGCGCTCGCCTTCGGTGGGCCGGCCCAGGTGGCTCATCAGCATCACCTTGGCACCGGCCTTCACCGCCGCCTGGATGGTCGGCAGCGCGGCGCGCAGGCGCGCGTCACTCGATACGCGGCCCTGCTTGATCGGCACGTTGAGATCCTCGCGGATCAGCACACGCTGCCCTTTCAGCGACAGTTCGGACATCTTTTGCACGTTCATCTAAGCGGCTTCCTTGTGGTTGAACGGTGAAGCGGCGAGCCTTCAAGCGTCTCGGCCGGCCTCGAGGGCGGCCAGGCGTCGAGCGATATCCAGCATGCGATTGGCAAAGCCCCACTCGTTGTCGAACCAGCAGAGCAGTTTCACCAGGCGCTTGCCGGCGACGCGTGTCTGCGTGGCGTCCAGAATGCCCGAGTGCGGGTCATGATTGAAGTCGATCGAGGCCATCGGCGCCTCGGTGTAGCCCAGAACGCCGGCCAGGCGCGCCTCGGCCACGCCCTTGAGCAGCGCGTTGACCTCTTGGGCGTCGGTATCGCGCTTCACGGTGAGCGCGGCGTCCATCGCCGAGACGTTGATGGTCGGCACGCGCACGTGCAGGCACTCGAAGCGCCCGGTGAGGGCGGGCATCAGGCGGCTGATGCCGACGGCCAGGCCCGTGTCCACCGGCACGATCGAGTGCATCGCCGAGCGGGTCAGGCGCAGGTCGGTCTGGTGGTAGGCATCGATCACCGGCTGGTCGTTCATCGCCGAGTGAATGGTGGTGGTCACGCCGTGCTCGAGACCCAGCGCCTCGTCGAGCACGGTCAGCAGCGGCACCAGGCAATTGGTGGTACACGACGCCGCCGAGAGGATGCGCTGGTCGAGCGACAGCGCGTCCTGGTTGATGCCCCAGACGATGGTGGCATCGACATCGCTCTCCGCCGGCTGGGAGAACAGGAGCCGCTTGGCGCCGGCCTCGATGTGCCGTTCGGCGGTGGCGCGGTCCTTGAAGCTGCCGGAACACTCGAGCACCAGATCGATGTCGAGCGCTTTCCAGGGAAGCCGTGCCGGGTCCGGCTCGTTGAGCACCTGAATCCGCCGACCGTCGACGATCAGCGCCTCGCCGTCGCTGTCCACGACCCCGGGAAAGCGCCCGTGGGTGGTGTCGAAGCGTGTCAGGTAAGTGATCGTGGCCAGATCCGACAGCTCGTTGATCGCCACGATCTCGAGCTCCGGGTGGCCACGCTCGACCAGCGCGCGCAGCACGCACTGGCCGATGCGGCCGTAACCGTTGATGGCGATGCGATAGGCAGCGTTGGGGTCGGCCATGGAGGACGGCTCTTCAGGAATGGGTGATGGCGCGGCGGCCGTAAGCTCGCGTGATCATAGCGTATTTCAAGGGCCGACTCCTACCAGGTGCCAGGCGAGCGGCAGAAAAAGCGCGGTGAAGATGCCGGTCAGGCTCATGCCGAGCGAGGCGAAGGCGCCGGCGGCGGGGCTCAGCTCGAAGGCCCGTACGGTGCCGATCGCGTGGCCGTTGAGCCCGAGGGCGAAGCCGATGATGCGCTCGTCCTCGATCTTCAACCACCGCGCGGCGGGGCCGGTGAACGCGGCGGTCGCTACCCCGGTCACCAGCAGCGCCCCCAGCATCAGCGCCACCGAGCCGCCGATCTGCTCGGTGATGCCGATGGCGATGGGCGCGGTGACCGACTTGGCCGCCAGCGAGGCCAGAAGCGTCGGCGGCGCGCCTAGAAGCCAGGCCAGCCCCAGCGCGTAGCAGGCCGCCAGGCTCGCCGCGATGGGCAGGCAGACGGCGAGCTCGCGCCATAGCGCCCGAATGTGCGGGCGCTGCTGGTAGAGCGGCAGCCCCAGCGCCACCGTGGCCGGGCCAAGCAGCAGCGTCAGCCACTCGGCGCCCTGCTGGTAGCGCGCGTAGGGCAGTTTGAGCAGCGCCAGCATCGCCGCCAGCAGAACGGCGGCGATCAGCACTGCCGGAAGCCAGGCCGGGCGCTTCAAGCGCGTGAACAGGGCGTTGCCCGCCAGAAATGCCGCAAGCGTCAGGGCGATGGCAAACAGAGGCGTCGCGCTCAGCGTGGCGATGAGACCGTCAGCGGGCATGGCGGTTTTCCATCAGGCGCTTGAGCAGCCAGAGCGTGGTGGCAACGCTTGCCAGCGTGCCGAGAATCAGCGCGGCGAGAATGATCCACCACTGGCCGGCCAGCTCATCGAAGATGAAGAATACGCCCACCACGCCGGGCATGATCAGCATGGCCAGCATCGCGATCAAGGGCTTGGCTGCCGCACCAAGAGAGGCGGGGACGCGGCCCAGAACGATCAGCGTGGCGGTCAGCGCGAGCATGCCCACCACGCCTGCGGAAACGGGCAGACCGGAGAGGTGGATCACCCCCTCCCCGATCAGGTAGTAGCCGATCAGCCACAGAAAACCGGTCAGCGCGGGCATCGTGGCCAAGCGTCCTGCAGAAGCGCGAGAGGATCAGCCCAGAAGCTCATTGGCCTGGGTGACGATGTTCTCCACGGTGAAGCCGAAGTGCTTGAACAGATCGCCCGCCGGCGCGGACTCACCGAAGGTGGTCATGCCGACGATCCGGCCGTCGAGGCCGACGTACTTGTACCAGTAGTCGCCGTGAGCCGCTTCGATGGCGATGCGCCGGGTCACTGCGCGCGGCAGCACGCTTTCACGGTACTCGGCGTCCTGCTCGTCGAAGCGGTCGGTCGAAGGCATCGACACCACACGCACCGCGTGGCCGGCCTTCTCGAGCTCGGCGGCGGCATCCATGGCGAGACCCACTTCCGAGCCGGTGGCGATCAGAAGCAGCGCCGGGGTGCCCTCGGCATCCTTCAGCACGTAGCCGCCGCGCTGGATGTGGGCCAGCTGCGCCTTGCTGCGCGCCTGGTGCGGCAGGTTCTGGCGCGACAGGATCAGCGCCGTGGGGCCGGCGTGGCGCTTGAGCGCCGCGTCCCAGGCCGCCATGGTCTCGACGGCGTCGCAGGGGCGCCAGGTCGACAGATTCGGCGTGGTGCGAAGGCTGGTGAGCTGCTCGATCGGCTGGTGGGTCGGGCCGTCCTCGCCAAGGCCGATGGAGTCGTGGGTGAACACGTAGATCGCCTGACGACCGATCAGCGCGGCCATGCGTACGGCGTTGCGCATGTACTCCATGAAGATCAGGAACGTGGCGCCGTAGGGCACGAAGCCGCCATGCAGGGCGATGCCGTTCATCACCGCGCCCATGCCGAACTCGCGCACGCCGTAGTGCAGGTAGCTGCCGCCGGGGTTCTCGGCGGTGATCGCCTGGGTGCCTTCCCAGAAGGTCAGGTTCGACGGCGCGAGATCGGCGCTGCCGCCGAGAAGTTCGGGCATCTGCGGGCCGATGGCGTTGAGCGCCAGAAGGGACGCCTTGCGCGAAGCGATGCTCTCGCCTTTCTCCTGGGCCTTCTCGATCAGCGCCTCGGTGCCGAGTTCCGCCGGCAGTTCGCCCTTCATGCGGCGCTGGAACTCGCGGGCGAGTTCAGGGTGGGCCTCGGCGTAGCGCGCGAAGCGCTCTTTCCAGGCTTGTTGCTGCTTCTTGCCCTCGTCGCGGGCATCCCAGGCGGAGTAGATCGGCTCCGGGATATGGAACGGAGCGTGCTCCCAGCCAAGCTCGCGGCGTGCGGCGGCGACTTCGTCGTCACCCAGCGGGGCGCCGTGGGCGTCCTCCTTGCCCTGCTTGTTGGGCGCACCGAAGCCGATGATGGTCTTGCAGATGATCAGGCTCGGCTTGTCGCTCTGCTTGGCGAGCTCGATGGCCGCCTTGATCTCGTCGGGCTTGTGGCCGTCGACGTTGGGCACCACGTGCCAGCCGTAGGCCTCGAAGCGCTTGGCGGTATCGTCGGTGAACCAGCCCTCGACCTCGCCGTCGATGGAGATGCCGTTGTCGTCGTACAGCGCGATCAGCTTGCCGAGCTGCTGGGTGCCGGCGAGCGACGCCGCCTCGTGGGAGATACCCTCCATCAGGCAGCCGTCACCGAGGAAACACCAGGTGTGGTGGTCGACCACGGTATGGCCGGGGCGGTTGAACTGCGCCGCCAGCGTCTTTTCGGCGATGGCGAAGCCCACGGCGTTGGCAAAGCCCTGACCGAGCGGGCCGGTCGTGGTCTCGATCCCTGGTGCGTAGCCGAATTCCGGGTGGCCGGCGGTGGGCGAGTGGAGCTGGCGAAACGCCTGCAGGTGCTCCAGGCTCACGTCGTAGCCGGTGAGGTGCAAAAGCGAGTAGAGCAGCATCGAGCCGTGGCCGTTGGAGAGCACGAAGCGGTCGCGGTCGGCCCACTTCGGGTCTTCCGGGTTGTGCTTGAGGTAGTCGTTCCACAGCACCTCGGCGATGTCCGCCATGCCCATGGGCGCGCCGGGGTGACCGGATTTGGCCTTCTGCACGGCATCCATGGAAAGGGCGCGAATGGCGTTGGCCAACTCGAAACGGGACGGCATGGAGTGCTCCTCGCTTGCAAACGGAAAACAGGTATCGACAACAGGAAAGGCGCCATTGTCGCTGACTTCCCCGGCCTCGGCAAATTATGCGGACACGTTGTGGGAAGAAGCGCGCCATATGTGTAAACTTCGCCGTCTGATGCGGCCTGGCCGCTTTACCACTCTGGCAGGGTGCCTCCTGCCATGATTTTCTTGAGGCTGTCACCTGGCAGCCATCGTACGAGGGCCGAGCGCGCAATGAGCGAATATTCCCTGTTTACCTCCGAGTCCGTTTCCGAAGGGCACCCCGACAAGATCGCCGACCAGATTTCCGATGCGGTGCTGGATGCGATTATTGCCCGGGACAAGCAGGCGCGCGTGGCCTGCGAGACCCTGGTGAAGACCGGTGTGGCGATCATCGCCGGCGAGATCACCACCTCCGCCTGGGTCGATCTGGAGACGCTGGTGCGCGACGTCATCACCGATATCGGCTATACCTCCTCCCAGGTCGGCTTCGACGGCGCCACCTGCGGCGTGGTGAACCTGATCGGCAAGCAGAGCGTGGAGATCGCCCAGGGCGTGGATCGCTCCAGGCCCGAAGATCAAGGCGCGGGCGACCAGGGCCTGATGTTCGGCTACGCCACCAACGAAACCGACGCCTATATGCCGGCGCCGATCCACTACTCCCACCGCCTGGTGGAGCGCCAGGCGGAGCTGCGCAAGAACGGCCTGCTGCCGTGGCTGCGCCCGGACGCCAAGAGCCAGGTGACCTTCCGTTACGACGCGCAGGGTCAGCCCTGCGGCGTCGACGCGGTGGTGCTCTCCACCCAGCACGATCCGGAGATCGCCCAGGAAGATCTGCGCCACATGGTCCAGCGCGAGATCATCGAGGAAGTGCTGCCCGCCGAATGGCTTGACGAGAACACCCAGTACCACATCAACCCGACGGGCAAGTTCGTGATCGGCGGGCCGGTGGGCGACTGTGGCCTGACCGGGCGCAAGATCATCGTCGATACCTACGGCGGCATGGCCCGCCACGGCGGCGGTGCGTTCTCGGGCAAGGATCCGTCCAAGGTCGACCGCAGTGCCGCTTACGCCGGACGCTACGTGGCCAAGAACGTGGTCGCTGCGGGCCTGGCCGACAAGTGCGAGATCCAGGTGTCGTATGCCATCGGCGTGGCCGAGCCGACGTCGGTCTCCATCGACACCTTCGGTACCGGCAAGATCGACGACGCGACCATCGTCAAGCTGGTACGCGAGCACTTCGACCTGCGTCCCTACGCGATCACCAAGATGCTCGATCTCCTGCACCCGATGTACCAGCTCACCGCCGCCTACGGCCACTTCGGCCGCGAGCCCTTCGAGCACAGCTACACCTGGGTCGACGACAAGGGCGAGACGCAGACCGAAACCTTCACCGCCTTCCCCTGGGAGAAGATCGACAAGGCCGACGCCTTGAGAGCCGCCGCTGGCCTGTAAGCCGCTCGTCTCTTTCGATGACGCCCCCGTTGACAGCGGGGGCGTTTTTTTTGGGCGAGTATCGGCTGCGTGCTCTAGGCTTTGCTATGCATACTTAGGCTCGGGCCGCTGCCATGACGAGAACGTCTTTTCTTCCCCGCTTGCCCCTTGCGCTGCTTGCCACCGCGCTGTGGCTGGTGCTGGCGCCAGCCGCCGCCAACGCCTGCCCTGACTGGCCCGGGGCACGGCTGGAGCGCGAGGCTCAGGCGCTCGCCGAGCAGATCGCCCTGTGGGATCTGAGCTACCACGGCGACGGCGTCGCGCTGGTGGAGGACACCCTCTACGACCAGGCGGTCGCGCGCTTGAACCAGTGGCAGGCGTGCCTGGGCCAGCCATCCTCGCACCGGCCGCTGCAGGACGTGGTCACCACCTCGACCAGTCGCGCTCACCCCGCCGCCCAGACCGGGCTCGAGAAGACCGACGAGGCCGGCGTGCGCCGCTTCACCACTCGGCGCGAGAACCTGTGGATCCAGCCCAAGGTGGACGGCGTGGCGGTGACGCTGCGCTACGTGGTGGGAGAGCTCGTCGAGGCGGTCAGCCGGGGCGACGGCGAGCGCGGCCAGGACTGGACCGCCCGAGCCCGCGCGCTGCCCGCGGTACCCGAGCGCCTGCCCGAGGCGCGCGATGCGATCCTTCAGGGCGAGCTCTACTGGCGCCTGGAAGAGCACGTGCAATCCCGCTCGCCGGCAAGCGGCGCTCGCGGACTGGTCGCCGGCGCCATGGCCCGGCAGTCGCCGGATGACGCCGTGCTCGCGCAGGTCGGCCTGTTCGTCTGGGACTGGCCGGACGGCCCCACGGACATGGCTTCGCGCCTTTCGGGCCTCACGGCACTGGGGTTCGATACCGCCGACTATACCCATGCGCTGGATGAAACGCGCGATGCCGCCTACTGGCGTCAATACTGGTTCGACGCGCCGCTGCCCTTCGCTACCGACGGCGTGGTGATCAAGCAGGCCGAGCGCCCGGGCATTCGACGCTGGTCGAGCTCGCCGCCAGCCTGGGCGGTCGCCTGGAAGTACCCGCCGTCGAAGGCGCTGGCCGAAGTGCGCGGCGTGGAGTTTCGCATCGGCCGCACCGGGCGGATCACGCCGCTCGTTTGGCTCTACCCGGTCGAACTCGACGGCCGGCGCATCAGCCGGGTATCGCTGGGCTCGCTCGAACGCTGGCAGGCATGGGACGTGCGCCCCGGCGACCAGCTCGCCGTCGAGCTTGCCGGGCAGACCATTCCCCGGGCGAGCAGCGTGGTCTGGCAAACCCGCGAGCGCGCCGAGCTGACGCCGCCGGTGCCCGAGCGCTACCATCTATTGAGCTGCCTTTCGCTTGCGCCGGCGTGCCATGCCCAGCTGCTGGCGCGGCT
>NZ_JAMZBC010000088.1 GCF_024158715.1 Halomonas sp. 707D7
GTAATGGCGATCTGCTCGGGTTCGATGATGAAGCACATCACCGCCTCGATGTCGTCGGCGCCCACGCTTGCCTCGAGCAGCACCTCGAAGCGCTTCTCGTCGCCGCCCTGCTGCTGGATCTCGCCCAGCTGGGCGAGCTCTTCGACCAGCAGCTCGCGATCCTTGTCGCTCACGTTGAGAAGCGCCACGCTCAAGAGCCCGCTGGAGGCCGGCGCCGCCGGTACCGGTGCGGGCTCGGGCTTGGGTGCGGCGGGCGGCGCCTCGAGGGCTTCGCCGATCTCCTCCAGGGCGATCTGCTGGAGCGTGTGGCAGATGCGCTCGAAAGCGTCCTGGTCGGGCTCTTCCTCGTTGCGATAGGCATCGAGCTGTTGATGCATGATGTCTTTGGCCTCTAAAAACGTGTCAACGAGGTCGGCGCGCAGCACCAGTTCCCCCTTGCGCGCGCTGTCCAGCAGGTTTTCCAGAATGTGCGTGGTCTTTTGCAGCACGTTGAAACCGAACGTGCCCGCGCCGCCCTTGATGGAGTGGGCCGCGCGGAAAATGGCATTGAGCTGCTCGCTATCGGGATCATCGACATCCAGCTCCAGCAAGTGCTGCTCCATGTCCGCGAGCAGCTCTTCGGCCTCTTCGAAAAAGGTGTCAAAAAAATCCGCTATGTCCATGCACTGCTCCACTTGAGTGTCATAGTTGTTATGACCCGCCTCGCTTACTGCGCTATATCGGCCTGCGGCATGTTTTCTAAAGCCTCGATCGCACTATTTTCGTCCTCGACCAGATCCTGCGGGCCGAGCACGTTGGGGTTGCGGATCGCATCGGCGATTTCCGGCAGCAGCACCACCAGTTCGATGCGTCGGTTACGCGGATCGATCGGCGTGGCATCGGGGAGCAGCACGCGGTCGGCGAAGCCGGAGACGCGCAAGAGCTGGTCCGGGTCGAGGCCGCCGGCGACCAGCTCGCGGCGCGAGGCGTTGGCGCGGTCGTTGGAGAGCTCCCAGTTGCTGTAGCCGCGATAGCCGCCGGCGTAGGGGACGCTATCGGTATGCCCGCTGATGCTCAGGTCGTTGGGCAGCTCGTTGAGCAGCGGCGCCATGGTGCGCAGAAGGCTTCGCATGTAGGGGGCGACCTGGTCGCTGCCGAGCTCGAACATCGGTCGCTGATCGGTATCCAGCAGCTGGATGCGAAGTCCCTCGCGGGTCAGGTCGAAGCGCATCTGGGAGCGCAGCTGGCGCAGTTCCGGGTCCTGCTCGATCGCGTTTTCGATGCGCGCCTGCAGGTCGGTGAAGAAGCGCCGCTCCTGAAGGCTCGGCCGGGTGTGCTGGGAGATGTCGATCCGCGCCCGCTCGCCGTCGCTGTGGGTCGGGTCCGGGCCGCCGCCGGGAATCACCCGGGTGCTGCCGGACTGATCGCCGCCGGTGATCGCCGTCACCAGCGGGGTGCTGAAGTACTCCGCCACGCCCCGGCGCTGCTCGTCGCTCGAGATGCTCAGGATCCACAGCACCAGAAACAGCGCCATCAGGGCCGTCATGAAGTCCGCCAGGGCGATCTTCCACGCGCCGCCGTGATGGGCATGAACCACTTTCTTGCGCCGAATGACGATCGGGCGCTTGTCAGCCCCTTTGCTCATGCACTACCGCCCTTCTTGGCCTCGCGAACGTACTCCTCGAGCTCGCTGAAGCTCGGACGCTCGGCGCTGTGCAGCGCCTTGCGGCCGAACTCTACCGCCAATTGCGGCGCGTAGCCGTGAAGGCTCGCCAGAAGCGTCACGCGGATACACTGGAGCATCTTCTCGGCCTCCTTGGCCTGGCGGTCGGCGTAGCTGGCCACGGGGCTGATGAAGCCGTAGCCCATCAGAATCCCCAGGAAGGTGCCCACCAGGGCGTGGGCGATCATCTCGCCGAGCTGCTCGGGGCTGGCATCGGCGTAGGTCAGCGCCTTCACCACGCCCATCACCGCCGCGACGATACCGAAGGCGGGCATGGCGTCGCCCACCTTGTTGATCGCATCGATCGGTATGTGCGCCTCCTGCTCGAAAGCCTCGATCTCGTGGAGCATCAGCTCGTCGATCTCCATGGGCTCCATGCCGCCGCTCACCATCAGGCGCAGGTAGTCGGTGAGGAAGTTCATGATGTGCGGGTCGGCGAGCACCTTGGGGTGCTCCTGGAACAGCGGGCTTTCGGCGGGGCTGTCGATGTCGCGTTCGATCCCCAGCATGCCTTCGCGGCGGATCTTGGAGAGCAGCTTGAACTGCAGCGCCATCAGCTCCATGTAGAGATCCTTGTTGTACTTCTTGGCCCCCTTGAGCCTGGGCAGGATCTTGAAGGTGGCCTTGATCGCCTTGACGTTGTTGGCGGCGATGAAGGCACCGACGCCAGCGCCGCCGATCATCACCAGCTCCATGGGCTGGACCAGCGGTCCGAGACTCCCCCCCGCCAACACGTAGCCGCCGAACACCGACAGCAGCACCACCACATAACCTAGTAAAATCAGCACACGTACGTTCCTTGCAACGACAGTGGTTAACCAGAGGAGACGTTTCGACCTTGCGTGACGACGAAAGCGCAACGTCCTCGCCTAAATGACGCTTAGGCCTATCATACTAGGGCGCACCGCAGGCTTAATGAGAAAGTACCGGTGCCTTTTACCGCTATCTAAGGGTTAAGCGCACATCGATTCGAGGTGAGCGAGCGCGGGCTTGCGCCAGGGGCTGTCAGTCACGCAGGCTTGCCGGAATCGGTACTACTGGGCAGAGGGTTTGCGGGTCTTTCCGGCGCGGGAGGGGGGCTGGCAGATGCCGCACACGTAGTCGTGGGTGGGGCTGTGGGCGTGGGCGACGAAGCGCCCCTTGCAGCGCGTGCAGGCAGTGAGCTGCAGCAGGTCGCTTTCAAAGAAGCGCACCAGCGTCCAGGCGCGGGTCAGCCCCAGCACCGGGTCGACCTTCTCGAGCACGACCTGCTCTTCGTAGATGCGGTAGGCCTTGACGAAGGCGTCGATGCGCTCGCAGTCGGTGTTGCCACGCAGGCTCGCGTAGATGTTGTAGAACAGCGACGAGTGGACGTTGGGCAGCCAGGTGACGAACCAGTCCGTCGAGAAGGGCAGCATGCCCTTGGGCGGCGACATGCCGCGCACTTCCTTGTAGAGTTTGATCAGGCGGGTGCGGCTCAGCTCGGTTTCCGTTTCCAGCACCTGAAGGCGCGCGCCGAGCTCGATCAGCTCGATGGCCAGCTGAACCTGATGCATTTCATCGACCAAGCTTTTCTGACTCACTCCGCCCCTCCCTTCGGCAGCGTGTCGAAGGGCTCGCAGGCCATCAAAAGCGAGGCGTGGAGGCCCGACAGTCCCTGGTCGCGGGGGTTTTCCATGATCTGGCGAAGCTGCTGGGCGCTCACCTGGCTGAACCGGCAGACCAGCTGATTGGTACGCGACAGCTTGGTGAGCTGCCAGGCGTTCATGGAGACGAGCAGGTCGGCGAGGTCGCCGTCCACTTTCAAGCGCAGCATCGCCGATTCGCGATCTTCGTTCAGCAGCCGCTGGGCCAGCAGCAGATACGCGAGATTGATCTCTTGGATTTCATCGAAGAAGCTTGTTTGACTCATAATGTTCCATCGACCGACGAGGCGTTGGCTGACCATTGTACTGACGCCTCGGATGATTTTGTTCCCTTATCCTCCTCATGTTTGCATACAACGTCGGCATTGGCTACTTGCGCCTTGCCAGGCGTGTCGACTCGTCACTGGAGAGTTCGAATACCCATACCAGCAGCTCCGCCACCACCTGGTAGAGACTCGCCGGGATTTCGGTGTCGAGGTTCAACTGCATCAAAAGCGCCACCAGCTCCGGCGCATCGTGGACGTAGATCCCCTGGCGCTGCGCCTCGGCCATGATGCGCTCGGCCAGCTCGCCATACCCCTTGGCGACCACCCGCGGCGCCGCTTCGTCCTCCTTGTAGGCCAGCGCCACCGCCTGGCGGCGACGCTCGTGGGGTGCGTCCATCAGTTCGGCTCCGTCGAGGTGGTCAGCACGACGCGCACGCGTGCGAAATCGAGCGCGCCCAGACGCGCTTCCAGGTCGGCGATGGCGGGGGCGAGGCGCTGACGCGTGGCCTCGTCCGCGGCCTGGATCTCGACGCCGAGGGTCGTCTGGTAGAGCGACAGTGCGATCTGGAACGCACCGATCTCGGGCACGTCGAGCTGCATCTGCGAGCGCCACGCCTGCTCTTGCTCGCCGCCGCTCTCCTCCTCCCCGCCCTGGCGCCGCCCGGGCGCGCTGATCAACAGCGCCATGAAGACGCCCGCCCAGACATCGCCCTCCCAGCGCAGCATGGGCGTGGCGAGCATTTCGAGCTGCTGGCGCACCAGCCCCTGCAGGCTCTCGTGAACGACCTCGCGCTTGTGGGGCGACAGCGCCTCGAATTCACGCAGCGCGGCGGCGTCGCGAAGCGCGCTCGCCCGCGCCGGTGACTCGTCGTTTGGCGATACCGCCGCGCTGCTCGGCGCGACGCCGACGGCGGTGCGCTCGACAACGGGTCGATCGACGTCAGGCATGGCGCCCGGCGCCCCCGCCGGCAGGGCGCCCGCGGCAGGTGCAGCAGTAGGCAAAGGGGCCGGCGCGCCGAGAAGCGCCGCCCCTTGGGGAGCGGGCACGGCCACCAGCGGCGTGCCGGGCAGGATGCTCGTGGAAAGAGGCGCCGACGGTGACCCGGGCGCCGCGCTCGCGCCCGGCTGGTTCGCCGGCATGGGTGGCGAGTGGCCAGCCAGGGGCCGGGCGAGCTGCATCTGCGGCTCGCGCAGCAGCTGCTGGCGGGAAACGTCGCCCTGGAACCAGCGCTTCAAGTGCGCTTCGTAGAACAGGCCGCTGTCACGGATGCTGGCATCGAGGCGCCCGGCCAGCGCTCGGGCGTCCGGCGCCTCGCCGGCGGCCATCAACGGCGCCTCGATACGCAGCGCTGCGGGCGGGGCGGGAAAGCGCAAGAGGACGTCGGCGATGCCGCGCGCCGCGGGGCTGAAATGGGTCTGGGTCGAGCCGGGCGGCGCCTCGCCGGGCGCGCCCGGCGCCGGGCGCCCGCCCTGGGGCAGCGACGGCGGGAGGTGGCGCAGCTCATCGATGTTTCGCTCGGCGGAAGTGAGCCGACCATCCAGGCTGGCATCCCGGGAGAGCGCGCGCGGCCCCTCGCCGGGGGTGACCGGCTGGACCGGCGCGTTGATCGAACGCTGCTGGGACGCCTCGCCCTGACGCCCCAGCACCTGGTGCATCAGGGTATCGATCAACGGCGTGATGCCGCTCACGGCGGGGTGTCGTCCTGCAGGGAATCGAGGCCTTGCTGCGGTGCGTAGGCGCGATGCAGATCGCGCTGCTTGCGGGAGACGCCGATCAGCTTGCCGAGCTCGTCGCGCCGGGTGACCAGCCGACGCCGGATATCGACATCGTGCTCGAGAATGCGCTCGAGCAGCTCCGCCTTGCGCGTTCTACCGGTCTCATCCAGGGCAACGCTCTCGTCGAGCTCGCGAAGCTTATCGACGAGCATGACATAGTGCGTACGCTGCTCGATAAGCTCCGCCCACTGCTCGGTGCTCGCCAGTATCTGCATCTGCGCCGAGCGCTCGAGCAGCTCATGGTAGGTGTCCAGCAGGCGCTGCTGAGTATCGATGCGCGCCGTTTCAGAAGCGGACATGGGTTGCCTCACGCACTTTGTCGTTGACCGATTTCGCGCCAGGCCGAGGCGATGTCCTCAAGCAGGCGCTCCGCTTGATCGAGGCTCTCGGCATCGTTGCGCAGGTTGGCGACGAGCAGCAGCCGGGCGATATAGTCGTAGAGCGAGCCCAGGCGCTCGGCGATATCGCCGCCCTTCTCCGGGTCAAGCGCCGCGGCCAGCCCGTTGTTGACGATATCCAGCGCCTTCGAGATACAGCGCCCCTTCTCGGCCGTGTTGCCGGCCTGCATGTGGATGCGCGCCGCGCGAATCGCCGCCTGGGCGCCATCGAACAGCATGACGATCAGCTGGTGGGGGTCCGCCGACATGACGCCGCTTTCCACGCCGACGCGGGCGTAGGCACTGGCCCCTCGGCCGTATGCGCCGCTTCGAGAGTAGGTCATTTGGATACTCCTTCGTGAGTATTGCGAATCGGCGGTCTTGCCGCCTCGTGAGCGTTGGGAGCAGCACCGTTGTCTGTTCTATCGGCGCGCGGGAAGCGGACTTTAACCGAACCGACATACTTTCAAACGTTCGCTTGAGCGTCCGTTTCAGGTCGAGACCGCTACCTCGCGCCGGGGCTTGCCGAGGCGCTCGGCGACGTCGCCAGCGACGCTGTATTTCAGCGTGCCGCGCAGCGGCGCCACGGGCTGGTCGGTGACCACCACTTCCGAAGGCGCACCACTTTCGTCGAGGCGCACGATCCAGGCGAGCTGCTCGCTGGAAAACAGCACCAGCGAGCCGATGGGCAGCGAGGTGAAGTGGTCGATGTAGCGTTTGACCCAGCGCGCGTCGAACTGGTTCGGATGGCGCAGCAGGTGGCGGTAGATCTCCTGGGTGGTCTTCGCGGGGCGGTCCGGGCGATCCCGGCGCATCGCCTCGACCACGTCGATGATGGCGCAGGCCTTGGAGAGCTCGTTGATCTGCTCGCCGCTGAGCCGGTCGGGGTAGCCGCTGCCGTCGAGACGCTCGTTGATGCCCTTGATCACCGTCTGGGCGACGTGCTGGGAGAGCCACTGACAGCTCTTCAGGCGCTGCAGCAAGAGCGCGGCGTGCTCGCTGAGCGCCTCGCGATGCGTCGCCTCGAACTGGGGAGCGGTATAGATGATCTGGGGGATCAGCGCCTTGCCCAGGTCGTGTACCAGAGCGCTGGCGACGATCGCCTTGCGCACATCGCCGGGCAGATCGCCACCGACCCAGTCCAGCAGGTGGATCGCCACGGCGATGCCGTGGCGCACCAGCACCGGCTCCAGTGACAAACAGCGCGAGGCGAACAGCAGCGCCTGGCGATCCTCCTCGTGCAGGGCGATGATCCGGTCGGCGTTGAGCGAGAGCTGGCGCGAATCGATGTCGCTGCCCTGGGTGAGCAGCAGGAGCTGGGCGTTGAGATAGGCCGCCACCTTCACCAGCCGCCGCGCGGCGGGGGTGGCGTAGTGCTTGAGATCGCGCCGGCCCACCTGCTGCTGCTCGCCCTTCTCCACGCCCTGCGGGTCGAACAGCGGCGATGACTGGCGCGCATCCTCGGTGGCCTCCTTGTCGTAGGAGGTCGCCTCGCGCTCGATCTCGCAGACGAAGTACCAGATCTTGCGCGACTGCTCGGCGCTGTGATCGACGAACTCGAAACCGACGCGCAGCAGGTGGTACTCGGCATCGGTCAGCTGATGCCGACTTTCGGCATCGACGGAGAACTCGGTGCCATCGGGAAAGGCGTAGGTCAGGGTAAGCGGCGAGCAGGAGCGGGCCAGCAGACCGCTGGCGCTCAAGGGCAGCTCCACCTGGCAACCGCTCTGGGAAAGGTCGCGCAGCTCCCCCTTGACGCTCTCGCCGTGATCGTCGGTCACGGTGACGGCGACGACCATGCCCATGCGCAGCTGGGCACGGAACGACTCGCGACGCTGCAGAACCCAGAGCGCCTCCGGGTACTGGCTGCAACAAAGAAGACGCCCGCCGGAGTGGCGAGCCTCGGTCAGCGTCAATGCGGGCGTGCGAATCACCTTGCCCTGGGACTGGCCGCGAAGATAGAAGGGTTCCGCCGCCTGCAGCCTCGAAAGCAGATGCCCGACCGAGGAGAGGTCCATCACCAGGGTGTCACCGGGGTGCTGTTCCATCAGGACGATGGGCTCGGGCGTGGCCTCCGGCGTCATCAGGCAAAGCGATACCCCGCCGCCTTCGATCATCGTATCGAGTAGCGCCCCGATGGCCGCGGCGCTCGTTACGCTCTCATACCCTTCGTGCTCCACTTCCGTCACCTGTCTCGCCTCCGCCGGCCGGCGCTAGCGATTAGCGCCGATCCACTGAAAACGAGCATAGCAAAGGTCAAGAACGCTCATGTCGTTATAAAACGCAGCGCAAGCGGCTATTTTCGACGTTTGATACGCGTGTTTCGACAGGCCATACGGGCACAGTAAAGTTTCAGCATCGTTAGCCGATACTCTTTCAAGAGGCCCTGCGGCATCCGGGCATCGATCATGAGCGTCACTCACGACAGCGTGAAATCGCCTTACCAACAAAGGAACGTGCCACATGGACTCTTTACCACTGGACAGCAGTCTCGCACCGGCCACCGCCTCCGCATCGCAGCTCTCGCCCCAGCAGGCCCAGACGCTGCGTCAGGAGATCGAGGCGCGGGCCACCGCCGTGCCGGCAAGCACCGACACGCGCGCCGTCGAACTTTCCCGCGAGGAGCTCGAAGAGCCCATCGAACGCATCAACAACGCGCTGCGCCCGCGCGGGCTCGAGTTCGACGTCAGCGACGAGTCGTCGCGCATCATCGCACGGGTGATCGATCGCGAGACCGGGGACGTGATCCGCCAGATTCCCGGCGAGGAAGTGCTGGCCGTGGCCAGGCGCATCGAGGAGATGCAGAGCGGCCTCATCTCGATCGAGGCCTGAAGGCAGGGCGCCTGCCGTTTACACCTGCATGTTCATGACGTCACGGTAGGCGCTGACCAGACGGTTGCGCACCTGCAGCCCCATCTGAAAGGCGACGCTCGCCTTCTGCATGTCGACCATGACGTCGTTGAGCTCGACGTTGGGGGCACCTGACTGAAAGGCCACCGCCTTGGCACTGGCGCCTTGCTGAAGGGCGTTGATGCGCCGGATGGAGGCCTGGAGTTCGCCACCGAACCCGCTCTGGCCGACCGGGATCTGGTCGTTTTTCATCGGCGCCGCCGCCTGGGAGGCAAGCCCCTGCATCTGCGCGAGCGCGGACTGAATGGCGGGAGAACTCATGTCAATACCTCATTGAAGGGAGGGCTAAAACAGTCCCGCCACCCTACCACCCGGGGCATGTCCCTCATACGAACAAATACGTCATAAAAGCCGACCTTTTCCGTCGATTATGCTTGACCCGCCTAAGGATAATGGCGCCCATCAAAGTTCCGTATCTGTTCCTCTTTGAATGTCTGCGTTAAGACTTACCGCGATCGACGGATATAGCCTATGCCTTCAATGACGATGCGCCTGGGCCGTGGCCAGTTTTGCTTATCCTCCTGGAGGACTTCATGAGCGAGACCGGTGCCACGGCAGGCCGTCAGACCAGCTCGACTCCCCACGCGTCCCAGGGCGATTCGGCTCAGAGCCTGAAAAGCAGTGCCACCCTCACGCGCCTCAAGGAGCAGATGCGTACAAGCCCCTTGGTGGTCCTGCTCGTCGCGGGCGCGGCGTGTGTCGCCCTGGTGGTGGCGCTTTTCATGTGGGCAGGCAGCCCCGACTATCGCGTGCTCTACAGCAACCTCAACGAAGCGGACGGCGGGCGGATCATCGCCGAGCTCGACAGCCGCGCCGTGCCCTATCGCTTCAGCGAGGGCGGCCAGGCCCTGATGGTGCCCGCCGACCAGGTCCACATGCTGCGCCTGCAACTGGCCGAGCAGGGCCTGCCTCGGGGCGGCAACCTGGGGCTTGAACTGATGGACAACCAGGCCTTCGGCATCAGCCAGTTCGCCGAGCAGGTCAACTTCCAGCGCGGGCTCGAAGGCGAGCTCGCCCGCTCGATCGAGTCCCTGGGCCCGGTCGAGCGCGTGCGCGTGCACCTCTCCATGGCCAAGCCGTCGGTGTTCATCCGCGACCGCGAGCCCGCCAAGGCCTCCGTGGTGCTCACCCTGCTGCCGGGGCGGGTGCTCGGCGAAGGTCAGGTGAGCGCCATCGTCCACATGGTCTCGAGCAGCGTTCCCGAGCTCTCCGCCGAAGACGTCACCGTGGTGGACCAAAGCGGCCGCCTGCTCTCCGCCAAGTCCGCCCAGGGCAACGACCTCGACGGCACCCAGCTTGCCTACATCACCGAGGTGGAGCGCTCCTACCAGCAGCGCATCGAGAACATCCTGGCACCGATCCTGGGTAGCGCCAACGTGCGCGCCCAGGTCGCCGCCCAGATCGACTTCTCGCGCCGCGAGCAGACCTCCGAGCGCTACGGCCCGAACCAGGCGCCCAACGAGGCGGCGGTGAGAAGTCGCCAGACGAGCCTCGCCTTCGACGGCGAGGATCCGCTCGCCACCGGCATTCCCGGAGCCCTGAGCAACACCCCTCCGGGGGCGGCGCCCTCGCCCATCGATCAGCCTGACCAAGGTGCCGATGGCGAAGAGGTGCCCGACAACGCGCTCACCAACCTGCGCCAGGACGACGTGGTGAACTACGAGGTCGATCGCAGCATCGAGCACGTCCAGCAGCGCCTGGGCCAGGTACAGCGCCTGACGGCGGCGGTAGTGGTCAACTTCAAGAGCGTGGTCAACGCCGAAGGCGAGACCGAGCAGGTCGCGCTGACGCCGGAAGAACTCGCCCAGCTCGAGCGTCTCGTTCAGCAGGCGATGGGCTTCTCGACGGTACGCGGCGACCAGATCGAAGTGGTCAACACGCCCTTCGTGCGCGCAAGCGAACTCGAGGACGACACTCCCTGGTGGCAACGCCCGAGCGTGCTGTCGCTGGCCTCGACCCTGGGCCGCTACCTGATGGTGGGCCTGGTCGCGCTGCTGCTGTATCTGCTGATCCTGCGCCCGCTGATCAAGCGCTACACCCAGGTGCCGCCGGCCGCCGAGCCGAGTGTCGCGGGCAGCACCTTCCGGGTGAGCGTGGGTGACGACGACGAGGAGATCGAGCAGGCCACAGGCGCCGACGAGGACGACACCTATGCCGCACGACCCAAGCGGCGGCGCAAGACGTCACTCTACGAGAACAACCTGCGCGATCTGCAGGACATGGCCCAGGACGACCCGCGCATGGTCGCGATGATTATCCGCAGCTGGATGAATGCCAATGACTAGCGCCATCGACCAGATGAGCGGCGCCCGCAAGAGCGCCATCCTTCTGCTGACGCTCGACGAGGACAGTGCCGCCGAGGTGTTCAAGTACCTGAACGCCAGCGAGGTGCAGGCCATCAGCATGGAGATGGCCCAGCTCAACCAGATCTCCCACGAGGACATGAAGGCGGTACTCGAGGCCTTCCACCGCGAGACCGACGAGTTCGTGGCGCTCAACCTGAACTCGAGCGAGCACATCCGCTCGGTCCTGACCAAGGCGCTGGGCAGCGAGCGCGCCTCGAGCCTGATCGAGGACATTCTCGAAAGCACCGGCAACAACTCCGGCATCGATGCGCTGAACCTGATGGAAGCATCGATGGTCGCCGAGCTGATCCGCGACGAGCATCCGCAGATCATCGCCACCATCCTGATCCATCTCGAGCGCAACCAGGCGGCCGACATCCTCGAGCTGTTCGAGGAGAAGCTGCGTAACGACGTGGTGCTGCGCATCGCCACCTTCAGCGGTGTCCAGCCCGCCGCGCTCCAGGAGCTGACCGAAGTGCTCACCGGCATGCTCGACGGCCAGAACCTCAAGCGCAGCAAGATGGGCGGCGTGAGGACCGCCGCCGAGATCCTCAACCTGATGAACTCCTCCCTGGAGGAGGTGGCGATCGAGACCGTGCGCGCCCACAACGAGGACCTCGCCCAGAAGATCATCGACGAGATGTTCCTGTTCGAGAACCTGCTCGACCTCGACAACCGCGCCGTACAGCTGGTGCTTCAGGAAGTCGAGACCAACTCGCTGGTCATCGCCCTCAAGGGCGCCCAGGAGGCGCTGGTCGAGAAGTTCCTGCGCAACATGTCCCAGCGCGCCGCCGACCTGGTGCGCGAGGACATGGAGGCCCGCGGCCCGATTCGCGTCTCCCAGGTGGAGACCGAGCAGAAGGCCATCCTCCAGGTGGTCCGCCGCCTGGCCGACTCCGGCGAGATAGTCCTGGCCGGCGGGGACGACGAGTATGTCTGACGCCCGCCCGAGCGAGTACGACCGCCACGGCCAGTGGCGACGCTGGCAGATGGACGAGCTCGGCGACGACGCGTTTCGCGCCGACACCCAGGCGATGAACGCGCATCAGCGCAAGGTGGCCGCCGCCGCCAAGGCCGCCGAGCAGGCGCGCCTGCGCGAGCAGCAGCAGCGCGAGGCCATCATCGAGCGCGCCCGCCACGAGGCCGAGCAGGCGGGCTTCGACAAGGGACGCGAAGAGGGCCACGCCCAGGGGTTCGAGCAAGGCCTGAAGGAGGGTCGCGACGAAGCATTGCGCACCCTGGACGACCAGGTGCGCCAGGCCGTCGCTCCCCTCGAGGCGCTGGCCCGTCAGTTCGCCGAGGCGCTCGAGCGCGCCGACGACACCATCGCCAACGACCTGGTGGAGCTCGCCATGATGGTCGGGCGCCAGCTGGCGCTGGAGACTCTGGCCGAGCGCCCGGAGCGCATCCTCGAGCTGGTGCGCGAGCTGCTGCATACCGAGCCGCCGCTGGTGGGCCAGCAGCGGCTCTGGCTCAACCCCGAGGATCACGCCCTGGTGCAGGAGCACCTGGGCGCGGAGCTTGGCGCGGCCAACTGGGCACTGCAGCCCGACGACCAGCTCGCCCGCGGCGGCTGCCGCGTGACCAGCGCCCAGGGCGAACTCGATGCCACCTTCGAGAGCCGCTGGCAGGCGGTGGCCGCCCAGATGCGCCGCCGTCACAAGCCGACCGACACCGGCCAGGACGAGGCATGACCACCGCCGCCGCCCACACCCAGCGCTGGCGCAAGGCGCTCACGCGCACCACCCGCCGGGTGGGACAGCTGCCCAACTATCGACGCAGCGGGCGCGTGGTACGTGCCACCGGCATGGTGATCGAGGTCGTGGGCCTGCAGGTCGCCGTGGGCAGCGCCTGTCGCATCGAGCTGCCCGGCGCCGATGGTCGCCTCGGTGAAAGCGCGCACCACGCCGAGGCGGAAGTGGTCGGCTTCTCCGGCGACAAGCTGTTTCTGATGCCGCTCGAGGAGATCTCCGGCCTGATGCCCGGCGCCCGCGTCTCGCCGCTGGTGGATGGCGTAGGCCATAGCGCGCGGCGCTTTCCCGTCGGCGAGGAACTCCTGGGTCGGGTACTCGACGGCAACGGCAACCCGCTGGACGATCGCGAAGGGATCGATGAAGTGCCGCGCGCCACGCTGCACACCGCGCCGCTCAACCCGCTGTCCCGCGCGCCGATCGATACCCCGATCGATGTCGGTATCCGGGCGATCAACGCGCTGTTGAGCGTCGGCAAGGGCCAGCGCATGGGGCTGTTCGCAGGCTCCGGCGTGGGCAAGTCGGTGCTTCTGGGCATGATGGCGCGCTATACCCAGGCGGACGTCATCGTGGTCGGCCTGATCGGCGAGCGCGGCCGCGAGGTGCAGGACTTCATCGACAACATCCTCGGCCCGGAGGGGCGGCGGCGCTCGGTGGTGGTCGCGGCGCCAGCGGACACCTCGCCGCTGCAGCGCCTGCAGGGTGCGGCCTACGCCACGCGTCTGGCCGAAGGTTTTCGCGACAGCGGGCGCAACGTGCTGTTGATCATGGATTCGCTGACACGTTACGCCATGGCCCAGCG
>NZ_JAMZBC010000089.1 GCF_024158715.1 Halomonas sp. 707D7
CCGCCGAGGGGCTCGCACCGAGCCAGCCGCTCCACCTGCGCCTGAGCGCCGAGCAAGGCGACCTGCATGCCGAGCGCGAGACGCGCTTTCTCGGCGGCGAGAGGAGATAGCCCATGAAGCCATCCACGCTGCCGCCCTGGTATCGCCAGTTCTGGCCCTGGTTTCTGCTCGGGCTTCTGCTCTCGTCGATGCTGGTGAGCACGGGCTTCGCGCTCATCGCCACGCGCAGCTTCGACGGCATGGTGGTGCAGGAGGACTACTACGAGCACGGCAAGGCGATCAATACGCGCCTGGCCAAGGACGAGCGCGCCCGGGCGCTGGGGCTTGCCGCGACGCTTGCCATCGACCCGGTCACCGGCGACGTGGTGCTCGACTTGACCGGCGAGGCGCGACCCGAGCGCCTCGTGCTCGCCTTGATATTTCCCACCCAGGACGACCGCGACGCCCGCGTGGTGCTCACCCACCGCCGCGACGGACGCTACGTCGGCCAGCTCGAGACCCGGCTGCGCCACCGCTGGTACCTGGCCCTCACCCCGGAAGCCTCGGCAGAGTGGCGCCTGCGCGGCGAGATCACCCTGCCAAGTGATGCCGCCGTGGCGCTCTCCCCCGGTGGGAGCGAGGCGCCATGAGCGCGCCTTGCTACCACTGCGGCACGCCGGTGCCCGACGGCGCCCCCTGGCGCATCGTGATCGACGAGACCCCGGAGCCGCTGTGCTGCCCGGGCTGCGAGGCGGTGGCCCACGCCATCGTCGAGGGCGGGCTTGCCAACTACTACCGTTACCGCACCGAGCTGTCGCCGCGCCCGGCGGCAGACGAGGCCCGACCCCAGACCTGGGCGGCCTTCGACCACCCGGACCTTCAAGCGCAGTTCGTGCACACAGGCAACGGCCAGGCGAGCGCCACGCTTGCGGTGGAGAACATCACCTGCGCCGCCTGTGCCTGGTTGATCGAGCACCACCTCAACGCCCTGGCGGGCATCACCCAGAGCGCGGTGAACCTGGCCGAGCACCGCCTGCGGGTGAGCTGGGACCCGGCGGTGCTGTCGCCCTCGCGGCTATTCGCCGAGCTCGCCGCCATCGGCTACGACGCCCTGCCCTTCGAGCCGGACAGCGCCTACCGGCGCCAGCAGCGCGAGGAGCGCATGACCGTGCGCCGGCTGATCGTCGCCGCGGTGGGCATGATGCAGGTGGTGATGTTCTCGATCCCGCTCTACGTCGCCGGCCCCGGCGAGCTCGATGCCGGCATGGACGCCCTCTTCCACTGGCTGTCGCTCGCCCTCACCACGCCGGTGGTGCTGTTCTCCGCCCGGCCCTTCTTTCGCGAGGCCGGGCGGGCGCTTGTTCATCGCCGCCTCACCATGGAGGTGCCGGTGGCGCTCGCCATCGGCGGGGCGTACCTGGCGAGCCTCTACGCGGTGGTGACCCGCCAAGGCGAGGTCTATTTCGACTCGATCGCCATGTTCACCTTCTTTCTGCTCTTCAGCCGCTACCTCGAGGCGCGCACGCGCAGGCGCAGCGGCCAGAGCGGCAACGCCCTGGCCGGGGCGCTGCCCGCCGCCGCCCTGCGCCTCGACGCCGACGGCGGTGAGCAGGTCGTGCCGGCGAGCCACCTGAAACGCGGCGACCGCATCCTGGTCAAGCCCGGGGCCAGCGTGCCCGCCGACGGCGTCATCGAGCAGGGCGAATCGAGCCTCGACGAGTCGATGCTCACCGGCGAGCACCTACCGGTGACTCGGCGAGCGGGCGAGCGGGTCACCGGCGCCAGCCAGAACATGGAGAACGCGCTGACGGTGCGCGTCACCCAGGCGGGAGGCGAGGCAACGATCTCCGCCATTCTGGACGTGACCGACCGCGCCTTCGCCGCGCGCCCGGCGCTGGCGCGCCTGGCCGAGCGCATGGCCCACCGCTTCGTGCTGCGCCTGCTGCTGGTGAGCCTCCTGGTGGCGCTGGCCTGGAGCGTGATCGACCCCGGCCGGACGTTCTGGGTGACGCTCTCGGTGCTGGTGGTGACCTGCCCCTGCGCCCTGGCGCTGGCCGCCCCGACGGCGCTGGCCGCCGGCCACGGCCAGCTCAAGCGGCGCGGCGTGCTGATCACCCGGGCGGATGCCCTGGAGGCGCTGGCCGGCATCACCCACGTGGTGTTCGACAAGACCGGCACGCTGACCCGGGGCGAGATGCGCCTCACCGCCACCGTGGCCATCGATGACGCCCTCGAGCCCCCCCGGGCGCGGGCGATCGCCGCCGCCCTGGAGGCGCACTCGGAGCACCCCATCGCCACGGCGTTTCGCCCGTTCAGGACGCCCGCGCTTGCTGCCGAGCGCGTGGCGCGCCACCCGGGCTTCGGGCTCGAGGCGAGCCTCGAAGGCGCCACCTGGCGCCTGGGGCGGGCGAGCTTCGCCGCCGGGCGCGCGCTCACCCCGCCCGAGGGGCCCGGCCTGTGGCTACTGCTGAGCGAGGACGGTATCCCGCGCGCCTGGTTCGCCCTAGAGGATTTCCCCCGCGAGGACGCGCTCGAGGCGGTCGACAGGCTCAAGACCCAGGGGCTTTGCGTGGAGCTTCTCTCCGGCGATACTGTGCCCGCCGTCGAGAGGCTGGCCGAGACGCTGGGCATTTCGCGCTGGCAGGCCGAGGCGACGCCCGAGGGCAAGCTCGACCGGCTGCGCGCCCTGCAGGCCGAGGGCGCGCGGGTGCTGATGGTGGGCGACGGCATCAACGACGTGCCGGTGCTGGCCGGCGCCGACGTCGCCATCGCCATGAACGGCGCCACCGACCTGGCCCGCACCCGGGCGGATGCGCTGCTGCTGAGCCCGCGCCTGATGCGTGTGAGCGAGGCCGTCGAGATCGCCCGGGCCACCCGACAGGTGATGCGCCAGAACATGGCCTGGTCGGTCGCCTACAACGCCGTGGCGCTGCCGCTGGCCGCCCTCGGGCTCGTGGCGCCGTGGCTCGCCGCGCTCGGCATGTCGCTGAGCTCGCTGGTGGTGGTGGGCAACGCCCTGCGCCTGACCCGGCGCCGGGTGAATCCATGACGATCCTCTACCTTCTGATCCCGCTGTCGCTGGTGCTGCTGGGCCTGGCGGTCTGGGCGTTCTTCTGGGCAGTGAGCAACGACCAGTTCGAGGACCTGGAGAGCCCCGCCCACCGCATCCTGTTCGACGACGACCTGCCCGCGCCGCCGACCAGGCGCCGCCCGGACGCCACCGAGGAGCCACCGCCATGAATCCCGTCGGCCTGGATCTTCCGCCGCTGCTCGCCGCCTTCGTGTTCGGCCTGCTGGGCGGGGCGCACTGCATCGGCATGTGCGGCGGCATCATGAGCGCGCTGACCTTCGCCGTGCCACCGAGCATGCGCAGTCCTGCCCGCCTGGCGGGGCTTTTGCTCGGCTACAACGCCGGGCGCGTGGCAAGCTACATGGTGGCCGGGGCGCTGGCCGCGGGGCTCGGCACGCTGGTGTCGCTCGCCCCCGCCGCCCGGGTGGCGCTGCAGGCGCTCGCCGCCGTGATGCTGATCCTGATGGCGCTCTACATCGCCCACTGGTGGAAGGGGCTTCTGGCCCTCGAAGCCCTCGGGCGACGGCTCTGGCGCCACGTCGAGCCGGTCGGGCGGCGGCTGATGCCGGTGGTTCACCTGCCCCAGGCGTTCGCGCTGGGGGCGCTGTGGGGCTGGCTGCCCTGCGGGCTGGTCTACTCGATGCTCGCCTGGAGCCTGGCCAGCGGCGCGCCGGCCCAGGGGGCGCTGCTGATGGGCGCCTTCGGGCTCGGCACGCTGCCGGCGGTGCTCGCCACCGGCGTGGCCGCCCGCTCGCTTTCCGGGCTCAATCGCCACCCCGCCACGCGCACGCTGGCAGCGCTTTCGATCATCGCCTTCGCCCTCTACCAGCTCTGGGCGCTGGTGCCCCACGCGGGCCACTAGCGTCTCGCCGCTTTATTGACCCAGCTCAACCCGGCCACGTCGCCCGCGCGCTAACATGACTCGTCGCCGTCGAAACCGCCGGCGCCTGCCATCTGCCCGGGAGCCCTCATGCCCAATCGCGCTCACGCCGTGTCGTCACCCGCCCCCGCCTGGGACGAGGCGCTTCTGCGCCGCTACGACAAGAGCGGGCCGCGCTACACCTCCTACCCGACGGCGCTGGCCTTCCACGAAGCGTTCACATCCGCGGACTTCACCCAGGCGCTTCAGCGCAGCAACGCCGGTCGCCGGGGGCTATCGCTCTACGTGCACATTCCGTTCTGCGAGAAGATCTGCTTCTACTGCGCCTGCAACAAGATCGCCACCAAGAACCGCCAGCTCGCCGAGCCCTACCTTTCGCGCCTCGACCGCGAAATGGTGCTCGCCGCGCGCCACGTCGATACCTCGCGCCCGGTGGAGCAGCTCCACTGGGGCGGCGGCACGCCGACCTTTATGACGCTTTCCCAGATGGGCGACCTGATCGACCGGCTCGACGCCCGCTTCGGGCTCTCGAGCGACCCGGGGCGTGACTACGCCATCGAGATCGACCCGCGCGAGGCCGACGTGTTCACCCTGCGCCACCTGCAGTCGCTGGGCTTCAACCGGCTGAGCCTGGGGGTGCAGGATCTCGACCCGGAGGTGCAGCGCGCGATCAACCGCGTCCAGCCGAAGCAGCTGACCGAGACCCTGATGGACGAGGCGCACCGGCTCGGCTTCGGCTCGCTCAACGTGGATCTGATCTACGGCCTGCCGCGCCAGAGCGAGTCGCGCTTCGCGGCGACCCTCGCCCAGGTGATCGAGCTCGCCCCGGCACGGCTTTCGCTGTTCAACTACGCCCACCTGCCGACGCGCTTCGCCCCCCAGCGGCGCATCGACGCGGCCGAGCTGCCCGGCGCCGACGAGAAGCTCGCCATTCTGCGCAGAAGTATCGAGATGCTCGACCGGGCGGGCTACGTGCACATCGGCATGGATCACTTCGCCCGCCCCGAGGACAGCCTGGCCATCGCCCGGCAAAACGGTACGCTCCAGCGCAATTTCCAAGGCTACTCGAGCCATGCCCAGTGCGACCTGATCGGCCTCGGGGTGTCGGCGATCTCGCGGGTGGACGACGTCTACGCCCAGAACCCGGTGCGTCTGGACGACTACGCCGCCGCCCTCGACGACGGGCGCCTTGCGACCTGCAAGGGCCTGCGCCTGAATGACGACGACCTGATCCGGCGCGAGGTGATCGAGCGGCTGATGTGCGACATGCGCATCGACCTTGCCGCCATCGGCGAGCGCTTCGCGATAGACGCGGCGAGCTACTTCGCGACGTCCCTCGCTGCCCTGGATCAGGCCGAGCGTGACGGCCTGCTCACCCGTGACGGGCTTGTCCTCGAAGCGACCCCGGTGGGCCGGCTTTTGATCCGCCATCTGGCGATGGCGTTCGATACCACCCTGACACAGCAGTCCCCCGCGCGGTACTCTAGGATTTTGTAACCTGGGTTCGACCACGTCGCGGGTATAAAAAAGGAGAAGGTGATGCCGATTTCCGCCAGCCAGCGCCGCTCGCTTGCACAAGCGCCGCGCTGCCAGACCTGCAGCCTGAGTTCGCTGTGCCTGCCTCTGGCGCTGCAGATCGAGGATATCAGCCAGTTCGATGCGATCATCCGCCGCCGCGCGCCGCTGAAGAAGGGCGAGGCGCTGTTTCACCAGGGCGAGCGCTTCTCGAGCGTCTTCGCGGTGCGTTCGGGGAGCCTCAAGCAGGTGACCAGCGAGGGCAACGGAGAAGACCAGCTCACCAACTTCTACCTGCCGAGCGAACTGGTGGGCCTCGACGGCATCGACGACGAGTGCTACCCGGGCAGCGTCGTGGCGCTCGAGACCACCACGGTGTGCGAGATTCCCTTCAAGCACCTGGATGCGCTTTCCGAGGAGCTTCCCGAGCTTCGGGGCCAGCTCTATCGCAGCATGAGCAAGGAGCTGCGCGACGACCGGCGCATGATGCGCCTGCTCTCGCGCAAGACCGCCGACCAGCGCCTGGCCACCTTTCTCACGACGCTGTCGGACCGCTTTCGCCGCCGCGGCTACTCGCCCTACAGCTTCCGCCTCTCGATGGCGCGGGCGGACATCGGCAACTACCTGGGGCTCGCGGTGGAAACCGTCAGCCGTATCCTGAGCCGGCTGCAGAGCCAGCAGGTGGTGGCGGTGTCCGGTCGCGAGGTGAACATTCTCGACATGCCGAGGCTGATCACCCTGGCCGACGAAGAGACGCCGACCTAGACGTTGAAGGCCTGGATGCGCCCGGCCATGAGCTCGGCCTGGCGCTCTTCGAGCCGCTGGAAATCGAACAGCGCACGGTCGGCGAGCTGCGAGGGCGAAACGTTGGTGACCGCCCTGAACATGCTCTCAAGCCGGCCCGGGTACTTCCTGTCCCACTCGGCGAGCATCGCCTTGACGTTCTGGCGCTGCATGTTGGGCTGCGAGCCGCACAGGTTGCAGGGGATGATCGGAAATTCCATCAGCCGCGAGAACTCGGCGATGTCCGCCTCCTTGCAGTAGGCAAGCGGGCGGATGACGATGTTCTTGCCGTCGTCGGACAGAAGCTTCGGCGGCATCGCCTTGAGCGAGCCGCCGAAGAACATGTTCAGAAACAGCGTCTCGAGAATGTCCTCACGGTGGTGGCCAAGCGCGATCTTGGTCGCGCCGATCTCCTCGGCGAAGCCGTAGAGCGAGCCCCGGCGCAGCCGTGAGCAGAGCGCGCAGGTGGTCTTGCCCTCCGGCGTCTTCTCCTTGACCACCGAGTAGGTGTCGCGCTCGAGGATGTGGTACTCCACGCCCTGGGCGTCGAGGTAGCGCGGCAGCACGTGCTCGGGAAAGCCCGGCTGCTTCTGGTCGAGATTCACCGCCACCAGCGAGAAGTTCACCGGGGCGTTGCGCTGCAGGCTGCGCAGGATCTCGAGCATCGTGTAGCTGTCCTTGCCGCCGGACAGGCACACCATCACCCGGTCACCCTCGTCGATCATGTTGTAATCGAGGATGGCGTTGCCCACCTCGCGACGCAGCCGCTTCTGCAACTTGTTGAATTCGCGCTTCTGCTTGGCGTCGTGGTCCGCCGACGCGCTCACTAAGGCGGGGTCGGCAACGACGGGATCGAAATGATCGGGCTGCTGCATGTCGGACTGCTGCATGGTATGGGCACTGCCGGTGATGGAGACGAAGGGCGCCATTCTAGCAAGTCTGCCCGTGTCACCCAATACGCTAGGCGTGCAGGGCAGCGTCGCGCTGCAGGCGCATGTAGAGAAGCGCGCAGGCGCTCGCCTCGCCGAGCAGCGACGCCCCGCCGGGCGCGGGCAGCCGGGAGCGGGCGAGGGCCTCGCCGAAGCTTGCCGGGCCCATGGGCTCCAGGTGGGAGCGACGCAGGGTGCGCTGGTAGAGCTTAGCGACGTCCACCTGGGTGTTGGGCAGCTCGAACCCGAGCCGGTCGCTCAACAGCCGATTGATGGGCGCCATGGCGTCGCAAAGCCCCCACCCCACCACCGGACGATTGCCGATGAACTCGGTCAGCGCGCCGACGTTTTCCGCGCTCGCCGGAAGCAGCGCCGTGGTGCCGTGACGCTGGAGCGTCGCATGCCGCGTGCGGTCCGGGTCGGCCAGGGTGGTCGCCCAGGCGCTGCGGGTGTGCACGCGGCGCTCGTCGAAGACCACTGCCGCCACGCTGAGGATGTCGGCGTCGGCGGTGCGCAACGCCAGCGCCACCAGTTCCTTGCCCAGATAGGGGTGAAACAGCCACTCGAAGGGCGTGCCCATGCAGCGGCGCCGGTCGCTTTCGCGCTTGAACACCGTGCGCAGCGAGCCGCCGAAGAGGGCGAAGTGTCGATCCATGAAACGCATGCCGCTATGAGTACTCCAGGTGGTAACGGTGGCTCAGGCGCGCCTTGAACTCCTTGACGATGTGCAGCGCCTCGCGAAGCAGATCGCGCTCGAGCGACGACAGCGACTGCACCACCACGCGATTGGTCGGGGTGCCGGCACCTTTGCCCGCCTCGCCGAGCTGGCCGCGCAGGCGAAGCTCGGTGAACAGCGCCAGCGCCTCGCCCACATCGCTTGCAAAGCGCCGCTCCAGGCGGCCGTCGTCGGCCAGCGCCTCGAGGCGCTCGAAGGTGCCGGTCGATTCGATGCGCCGCTCCAGCGCCATGGTGCGCACCCCGTGGACGAGGGGGAAGATGCCGCCCTTCTTGATGTCGATGCCGTGTTCGCGCTTCTTGAGCGAGCCGAACAGCGTCAAGGGCGTCGAGAAGCGCAGCGCCGCCCGGGCGAAATGGCTCAGCAGCAGCTCGTCGTCGGCGCAGCGGCGAAACAGCGCCGCCTGCACACGCTCGGCAAGGCTCGGGTTTCCGGCGACGGCGTGGGCATCGAGCATGATCGCGATCTTCATGAGGCTGTCGCCGTCGCGCAGTCGCGCCCAGCCCTCGATGCGCTCGCACCAGGTCGCGACACTGCCCACCCAGGCGGGGTTGGAGACCATGATGTCGCCGGGGCACGGCGGGTAGCCGAGCTCGATCAGCGTGCGGGTGAAGCCCTGCATCTGGGCGGGCGCGTCCTCCCACTCCACGCCATCGGCGAGGATCAGGGCGTTGTCCTGGTCGGTCTTGAGGATCTGCTCGCCGCGCCCTTCGCTGCCCATCACCACCAGGCAGCACTGGTTCTCCGGCGGGTCCTGCACGCTGAAGTGCCACGCCTTCTGAATGATGCGCCCGTTGATCGCGGCCAGAAGCTCCATGACGAAGCGCAGCTTCACGCCCTGGGCCATCAGCGCCTGGACGAGCTCCGGGGTGCGCCGGCTCGCCTGGGCGAGCGCCTCGAGATCGGCGGCCTTCTCGATCTGCAGGCCCACCACGTAGCTGCGGCTCGAGAAGTAGCTCAGCACGTCGGTGAGCTCGACGACGCCGTGAAGCGTGTCGCCTTCCATGACCACCACTCGCGCCACCCGCTGGCGGGTCATGGTGATCAGCGCCTCGAACAGGTACTGGTCGGGCGCCACCACCACCAGGGTGGTACGGGCAAGGCTTGCAAGCGGCGTCGTCGTGGGCTTGCCATCGAGCACGAGCGCCCCCAGCAGATCGGTCTTGGTGATCATGCCGAGCTGCCCGTCGGTGCGCACCAGCAGGCTATCGGCGTGATGGTCGAACAAGGTGGCCACCGCCGCCTGGATGTCCGCCTCGCCCTCGAGCACGATCGCCCCGCGCAGGCACTCGCTCACCCGGGCCAGCATGAACCCGGCCATGGTGACCCCGCCCGCCGCGCGGCGCTCGGTCAGAAGCCGCGCCTTGTGCGAGAGCGACTGGCGAAAGAAGCCTTCGAAATCCGGGTAGTCGCGGCACAGCGCCATGAACTCGGCGCCGGGGAGCACGTAGCAAAGCGTCTCCTGCTCCGCCTCGAAACGGTAGCGGCTCTTGCCGTTGAGCAGGCTGATCGCGCCGAACAGATCTCCCGCGGTGTAGTGGCCGATGCGCGCCTGCGCCTGGGGCAAGGTGGGGTCGAGCTCGGCGACTTCTCCGCGATGGATGATGAACACGCCATCGACGGCGTGCTGCATTTCCACGATGATGTCGCCGCTGTCGAAATAGGCCAGATCGAGAGCGCCGCGCACGCGCTCGCCGCCGGCTTCATCGAGCAGCGAAAAGGGCAATCTGGATAGATCGACCTCGATCATGAGTCACTCCGGTTGTTCATGCGACAACGTGCCGACCACGTGAAGGCCCTACTTTAAGCTATGAAGCAAAGGTCTAATCGACACGATTAAAAAACTATTTCCATCGGCTCTCGACACCCTAAACGCAGAACTACCGGACTAAAGTCTATAGACTCGGAGTTCTTTTAACGGTGCTTTTCATCTTTGTTATAAGTATCGAAAACAACTCTTTCAAAGTAGCAAATCCGCTTTCATAGCGAGCTATAGACTATCGTCCTATCGGGACAAAAGTCGTAGTCTTGTGGCTCAAAAAGATTAGTAAATAGAACGCCTTCGCTGTATAAATCCCTGTCTCTTTCGCATCGTCGTCGCCTGATACCAAAGTCGGGATTCTTTTTTTGCATTTATTGGCCAGTATTACTTCGAGTCCACTGAGGTAATATTGCCTTAGACCCCTGCCCGGCGCTTAAAAAGACAACAACAAGGGACATCGATGAACACTACGCCGCAAAGACAAGAGCCACGAGCACCATTAAAAAAAGCGACGTGTCAGGGGCACTTCCTGACAGGTCATCCGCATCGCGTCCACTTTCCAATCTTGAACAACATAAACGGAGAGCACCATCATGATGGCAGATGATAAATCCAATGCTGCTGCGTACTGGAAGGCCAACGTCCGCCTGATCTTCGGCTGTCTGGTCGTCTGGGCGTTCGTGTCCTACGGCTGCGCCATCCTGTTTCGCCCGCTGCTGGCGTCGATCTCCATCGGCGGCACGGACCTGGGCTTCTGGTTCGCTCAGCAAGGCTCGATTCTGACCTTCATCGCGTTGATCTTCTTCTACGCCTGGAGAATGAATCAGCTCGACAAGAAATACGGCCTGGGGGAGTAAGCCATGAGCCAGTTTGCCATCAACCTGCTGTTCGTCGGCGCCTCCTTCGCGCTCTACATCGGCATCGCGATATGGGCGCGAGCCGGCTCCACCAAGGAGTTCTACGTCGCCGGCGGCGGCGTTCACCCGATCACCAACGGCATGGCCACCGCCGCGGACTGGATGTCGGCGGCGTCGTTCATCTCCATGGCGGGCCTGATCGCCTCCGGCGGCTACGCCAACTCCACCTACCTGATGGGCTGGACCGGGGGCTTCGTGATCCTCGCCATGCTGCTCGCGCCTTATCTGCGCAAGTTCGGCAAGTTCACCGTGCCGGACTTCATCGGCGAACGCTTCTACAGCCCCACCGCCCGGGTGGTCGCGGTGGTGTGCCTGATCATCGCCTCGGTGACCTACGTCATCGGCCAGATGACCGGCGCCGGCGTCGCCTTCTCGCGCTTTCTGGAAGTGCCCAGCACCTGGGGTATCTGGATCGCGGCGCTGACCGTCTTCTTCTACGCGGTCCTCGGCGGCATGAAGGGCATCACCTACACCCAGGTGGCCCAGTACGTCGTGCTGATCGTGGCCTACACCATCCCGGCGGTGTTCATCGCCATGCAGCTCACCGGTAATCCGATCCCGATGTTCGGCATGTTCAGCACCCACTCGGAATCCGGCGTGCCGCTTTTGCAGAAGCTCGATGACGTGGTCGTGGCGCTGGGCTTCCAGGACTACACGGCGGATGTGGACAACAAGCTCAACATGCTGCTGTTCACGCTCTCCTTGATGATCGGTACCGCCGGCCTGCCCCACGTCATCATCCGCTTCTTCACCGTGCCGAAAGTGGCCGACGCGCGCTGGTCCGCAGGCTGGGCGCTGGTGTTCATCGCCCTTCTGTACCTGACAGCACCGGCAGTGGCCTCCATGGCGCGCCTCAACCTGATGACCACGGTGTACCCGGAGATGACCGGCCAGGTCGAGAATTACGAGGCGGCGGCCGCCGAACCGATCCTTTACGAGGATCGTCCCGACTGGTTCCGCACCTGGGAAGAGACGGGCCTGATCACCTTCAACGACCTCAACGACGACGGCCGCATCCAGTTCTACAACGACGCCAACGCCGGCTTCGAGGGCACGGCCACCGAGCGCGGCTGGGCAGGCAACGAACTGACCGTCAACAACGACATCCTGGTACTGGCCAACCCCGAGATCGCCAACCTGCCCGGCTGGGTCGTGGGTCTGATCGCGGCGGGCGGCATCGCGGCGGCGCTCTCCACCGCAGCAGGGCTTCTGCTGGCCATCTCCTCGGCGATCAGCCACGACCTGATCAAGAACACCATCAATCCCAACATCAGCGAGAAAAAGGAGATGCTGGCGGCGCGGATCTCGATGGGCGGGGCGATCTTGCTTGCCACCTATCTGGGGCTGAATCCGCCCGGGTTCGCGGCGCAGACCGTGGCACTGGCCTTCGGTATCGCGGCGGCGTCGCTGTTCCCGGTGTTGATGATGGGTATCTTCTCCACCCGCATGAACAGTGCCGGCGCAGTGTGCGGCATGCTGGCCGGTCTGATCTGCACGCTGCTGTACATCTTCACCTACCTTGGCTGGTTCTTCATTCCCGGCACCAACATGCTGCCGAACACGCCGGACAACTGGTTCATCGGCATCTCGCCGCTCTCCTTCGGCGCGGTAGGTGCGCTGATCAACTTCGCCGTGGCCTTCGCGGTGTCGAGCGTCACGGCACCGCCGCCGCGTGAAATCCAGGAGCTGGTGGAAAGCGTGCGCTACCCGAAAGGCGCTGGTGCCGCCATCGACCACTAGGTCATAATCCATGAAGACCCCTTGGGCCTTCAGCGCAACGAGCGGGCTTCCTCAGGGAAGCCCGTCTCGTTTAAACGCCTCTTTCGACCCTAACGAGCAGGAAATACCTTTATGATCTGGCACTTGATTGCCGCAGTGTTCGCGGCGCTAGCCGCAGCAGGTATCGGCTTGATGCTTCGCCACCTGTCGCGCAACCGCCTGCCCAAGTGGATCGTGCCGGTGATGGCCGGGCTTGGCATGCTGAGCTACCAGATCCACGTGGAGTACAGCTGGTTCGATCACAAGAGGGCCCAGCTGCCCGCCTCCGCCGAGGTCGTCGATACCGCCACGGGCACCGAGGTCTGGCGACCCTGGACCTTCGTCTTCCCGATGACCACGCGCTTCACGGTGCTCGACCGCGACAGCCTCTCCCGCGAGGGCAGCGTCGCCGAGTTCATGCTCTACCACTTCGAGCGCCACCACACCGACCTGGTGATTCCCAAGGCCTACGCGCTCAACTGCCAGACCCGCGAGCTGGTACCGATGGACGCCGACAGCCGCGAACCGGATCTCGCCGGCATCCGCACCCTGCGAGACGCCTCCGAGCTTTTGCACGGCGCCTGCGAAAGCACCTGAGCCACCCTGACGCCCGGGCTTGATTGACTTAAACTGGGCCACTTCAAGGGGCGGGCCCTCACGGGCTCACGGCAGGAGACAGGCATGTTCCACGGCGGGCTTCTCGTTGCGGTTTCGTTACTCTACATCGCGGTGCTGTTCGGCATTGCCTGGTTCGGCGATCGCCGCGCGCGCACCCGGGGCGCCAGCCGCCGCCGGCCACTGATCTACAGCCTGGCGCTGGCGATCTACTGCACCTCCTGGACGTTCTACGGCGCGGTGGGCCAGGCAGCCACCGCGGGGTGGTCGTTCGCCAGTATCTTCGTCGGCCCGGTGCTGACCTTCCTGCTGTTCTGGCCGGTACTGGCCAAGATGATCCGCGTGGCCAAGCACCAGAACGTCACCTCGATCGCCGACTTCATCGCCTCGCGCTACGGCAAGACCCAGTCGCTGGCCGCCTTCGCGAGCCTCGTGGCGCTGATCGGCACCCTGCCTTACATCGCCCTGCAGCTGAAGGCGGTCTCGACCACCTTCAGCGTGCTGACCGAGAACGACGCCGGGGGCGGGGCGCTGTTCAACGACACGGCCTTCTACGT
>NZ_JAMZBC010000090.1 GCF_024158715.1 Halomonas sp. 707D7
CAGCACAAGGTGCGCGCCGACCTGGAGAATGACCAGCCCCGCCAGCGCCGGCAGGCGTCGGGTGCTTCGCCACAGCGCGGTCAGCGCCAGCCGGTAGTGGTGGTTGCGCTCGGACGCCGCGACCAGCAGCATGCCCGCCTGCTGCCAGTAGATCAGCAGGAAGACGAGCCCGAGCCCCACCAGCAGGGTCAGCATGCCCGTCGGGCTGAACAAAAGCGCCACTAGGGCGTCGGTAGTGATCACGGTGCGATGGAGAGCGGCGAGCAGCGTCTGCGATATCCAGCCCAGGGTGGGCAACAGCAGCGCCGAGGCGAGCAGCGTGTAGAGCAGGTGGAAGGCGATCAAGGGCCTCAGGTGATCCTTCAGGGTACGCACCAGGGCGTAGCCCAACGGTTTCAACGGCTGCATGGCGAAAGCGGTTCCAAATTCGGGTCCAGGGGCGATAAAAAACGCTCCGACCTTGGAAAGGTGCGGAGCGTTCGGTCATCGGCTCAGAGGAAAGACCCTCTGCGATGGTGCGAGCATCGGCGATGGGTCGGTCGACAGGGGGCTTACGCTTCCTGGGCGACCGGAATCACGTTCGAGGCAATCTTTTGATACTCCTCGATTTCGTGGAAGTTCATGTAACGATAGATCTCGCCGGCCAGGGCGTCAAATTCGCCCATGTAGCGCTGGTACTCCTCGACGCTCGGCAGGCGGCCTTCGACGGCGGCAACCGCCGCCAGCTCCGCCGAGGCGAGATACACGTTGGCACCATCGCCCAGGCGGTTCGGGAAGTTACGTGTAGACGTGGACACCACGGTGCTTTTCGCGGCAACGCGTGCCTGGTTACCCATACACAGTGAACATCCCGGCATTTCCATGCGGGCTCCCGCACGGCCGTAGATACCGTAGTAACCCTCTTCGGTGAGCTGGTGCTGGTCCATCTTGGTGGGCGGCGCCAGCCACAGGCGGGTCTTCAGGCTTCCCGCCGGCTGTTTCTCGAGCAGCTTGCCCGCGGCACGGAAGTGACCGATGTTGGTCATGCACGAACCGATGAACACTTCGTCGATCTTCTCGCCGGCGACATCGGACAACAGACGCGCATCGTCCGGGTCGTTCGGTGCGCACAAGACCGGCTCCTTGATCTCGTCGAGGTCGATCTCGATCACTTCGGCGTACTCGGCGTCCTGGTCCGCGCGCATCAGGCTCGGGTTGGCAAGCCACGCTTCCATCCCCTCGATACGACGGCTGATGGTGCGCTCGTCGCCGTAGCCGTTGGCCATCATCCACTTGAGCAGGGTGATGTTGGACTTCAGGTACTCGGTCACGCTCTCCTCGGACAGCGTGATGGTGCAGCCCGCCGCACTTCGCTCGGCGGAGGCGTCGGAGAGCTCGAAGGCCTGCTCGACGGTGAGATCCTCGAGGCCTTCGATCTCGAGCACGCGACCGGAGAAGGCGTTCTTCTTGCCGGACTTGGCCACGGTCAGAAGGCCCTGCTTGATGCCGTAGAGCGGAATCGCGTGGACCAGGTCACGTAGGGTGACGCCGGGCTGGCGCTTGCCCTTGAAGCGCACCAGGATCGATTCCGGCATGTCCAGCGGCATGACGCCGGTAGCCGCGGCGAAGGCCACGAGCCCCGAGCCCGCCGGGAAGGAGATGCCCATCGGGAAGCGGGTGTGCGAATCGCCGCCGGTGCCGACGGTGTCCGGCAGCAACATGCGGTTGAGCCAGCTGTGGATGATGCCGTCACCCGGGCGCAGCGAGACACCGCCGCGGTTCATGATGAAGTCCGGAAGCGTATGGTGGGTATCCACGTCCACGGGCTTGGGGTAGGCGGCCGTGTGGCAGAACGACTGCATGACCAGATCCGCCTGGAAGCCCAGGCACGCCAGGTCCTTGAGCTCGTCGCGGGTCATCGGGCCGGTGGTGTCCTGGGAGCCGACGGTGGTCATCTTCGGTTCGCAGTACATGCCCGGGCGCACGCCGGGCAGGCCGCACGCCTTGCCGACCATCTTCTGGGCCAGGGTGAAGCCCTTGCCGGTATCCTTGGGCTGGTCGGGCAGGCGGAAGACGTCGGAAGGCGCAAGACCCAGTGATTCGCGCGCCTTGCCGGTCAGGCCTCGGCCGATGATCAGCGGAATACGGCCACCGGCACGCACTTCGTCCAGGATCAGCTGGGTCTTGAGCTCGAAGGTGGTCAGCACGTCATCGGTGCCGTGCTTGCAGACCTTGCCCTCATAGGGGTAGATGTCGATGACGTCGCCCATCTCGAGCTTGGAGACGTCCATCTCGACGGGCAGGGCACCGGAGTCTTCCATGGTGTTGAAGAAGATCGGCGCGATCTTGCCGCCGAAGCAGAAGCCGCCGGCGCGCTTGTTGGGAACGAAAGGAATGTCGTCGCCGAAGAACCACAGCACCGAGTTGGTGGCGGACTTGCGCGAGGAGCCGGTGCCCACCACGTCGCCCACGTAGGCGACCGGGTGGCCCTTGGCCTTGATCTCGTCGATCTGGGCGAGCGGGCCGGTGGTGCCGGGCACTTCGGGGTTGATGCCGTCGCGCTCGTTCTTGAGCATGGCGTTGGCGTGCAGCGGGATGTCTGGGCGCGACCAGGCATCCGGCGCCGGTGACAGGTCATCGGTGTTGGTCTCGCCGGGCACCTTGAACACGGTCAGGGTGATCTTCTCGGCAAGCGCTGGCTTGGAGAGGAACCACTCGGCCTCGGCCCAGGACTGGATCACGTCCTTGGCGACGGCATTGCCGTTCTTGGCGCGCTCTTCCACATCGTGGAAGGCGTCGAACATCAAGAGGGTGTGCTTGAGCTGCTCGCCGGCTTCCTTGGCGAGCTCTTCATCGTCGAGAAGCTCGACCATGGAGACGATGTTGTAGCCGCCCTGCATGGTACCCAGAAGCTTCACGGCGTGGATCTTGTCGATCAGCGGCGAGCTGGCCTCGCCCTTGGCGATGGCGGTCAAAAAGCCTGCCTTGACGTAGGCGGCTTCGTCGACGCCGGGCGGCACGCGGTTGGTGATCAGGTCGAGCACGAACTCTTCCTCACCGGCCGGCGGCGCCTTGAGCAGCTCGATCAGGGCCGCGGTCTGCTCCGCATTCAGGGGCTTGGGTGGTACGCCTTCGGCGGCGCGTTCCTCGACATGTTGGCGATAAGCTTCAAGCACGTTGGGCCCTCTCATCTACTTGGGGTGCCGGACACATACCCGCACGGTCGTCGGTACGCGGCCTGGCACGAGACATACGCTTGACAAACAGCGTGTGGTGGATGGCTGGGGATTCTACGGCAAACTGTCGACAATGTTAAGACGACAGCGCGAGCGCGGGTTCGTACGTTGTTCCGACAAAGCGCTACTCAAGATGACAAACGTTCGTTTAGACTGTGACGAGCAAGGTTTAGTGAGCGATGGTCTCGCAAAGGCAAATGACGTTTGCAATGACCCCGCCATAGACCCTTAAATACCTCGTGTGCTCGACGAAAATTCAACGCCGCGTGGCAAGAGCACGCATGTAGCCGAGGCGTTGACAAGCTTGGGAACGACACGCCCTGCATGGGCGTGCCTGCAACGAATAGAGGCGCTTGGTAGCCGTATTATGTCGATAGAGTCACATGTATTGAGTCCTGCAGATCATTCGCTCGGCGCGGACGATCTGTTGCCCGAAAGTCTCCACGCGTTTCTCGCCTGCCCGACGCCGGATGCCTGGCTCGCCTGGGCGCTGGACAACCCGGAAACGCTTCTAATCGATCACGCCCAGTGCGAGAAGAAGGCCGCTTCGACGGCGATGAACCTTCTCTACCGCTACGTCGACCAGCCGGACCTGCTGGCCAAGATGTCGCAACTCGCCCGCGAGGAGCTTTTGCATTTCGAGCAGGTAGTGGGGCTGATGGCGCGCCGCGGCGTCGCCTATACCCACCTGAGCGCCTCGCGCTATGCCGAAGGGCTGCGCGCGCACCTGCGAAGCCAGGACCCGGAGCGGCTGATCGATATCCTGATCGTCGGCGCCTTGATCGAGGCGCGCAGCTGCGAACGCTTCGCCCGCCTGATCCCGTACCTGGACGAGGAGCTCGCCAGGTTCTATCGCACGCTGGTCAAGTCCGAGGGGCGTCACTACGAGGATTATCTGCTGCTTGCCCGGCAGCAGACGTCGCAGGCGATCGATGAGCGCATCGCCTTCTTCGTGGCGCGAGAGGCCGAGCTGATCACCTCCCCCGATACCGCGTTTCGTTTTCATAGCGGTGTGCCGGCCTGAGTCGACCACCGTCTAGCAGGATGAGCCCCATGCGCGATGCCAAGCAGATCGACAAGCTAACCCTCTTTGGGCATTTCTCCCTCACCCAGGGCGATGACGCACTGACCCATTTCAGCTACGACAAGGTCAAGGCCTTGCTGGTCTATCTGCTGTTGCATCGCCAGCCGGTCAATCGCGCCCAGCTGGCCGAACTTCTGTGGCCCGATCAGGGACTCTCCTCCGGGCGTACCAACCTGCGCCACGCCTTGCACTGCCTGCGCCAGTCGCTTGGCGAGCGCGCCGACGCGGTGCTCAACGTATCGCGCCAGACCATCGCCTTTCACCTGCCGGCGCACTGGCAGGTGGACCTTCACGAGCTGCAGACACTGCTCGACGGGCCGCCGGAGCTGGCCACCCTCGAGGCGGTGCTGGGCTGCTACCAGGGCGACCTGGTCGAGGAGTTGCAGCTCACCAACTGCAGCGAGTTCCAGCGCTGGCTGCTCCAGACCCGCAACGAATGGCGCCAGCGCGTGATCCGCTTCGCCGAACAGGTGCTCGACGCCCAGAGCGATATTCCCGACGCGCTGATCGAAGAGCTGGTCAGCCGCTTCTCCGGCTACGGCCCCTTTCATGAGCACCTGGTGCGCCAGCTCGCCGAGAAGAACCAGATGGCCGCTGCTCACGAACAGTACCAGGGCTATCTGCAGCTTCTCGCGCTCTCCGGCCAGCAGCCAGAGCCGAGTTTCCTGCAGCTGGCGAGCTACTGGTCCGACGGACATTTCGACCCCCACGTGGTCAGCCCCCAGGGCGCCTACTCGCGGGCGCTGGCCGCCGACAGCAAGCCGCTGCGTGAAGACGAGATCGAGCTGCGCCAGCTGTCGGTGATGGCCATTCGTCTCGCGCTCAAGGGCGACTGGCAGGAGCGCGGGGCCATGCGCCACTGCCTCAACCTGCAACTGGAGCTTCTGCGCTGGCTCGAGCAGCAGTGTCATCATCTGGGCGGTTTCTGGCTGCCCGGAGCCACTGGCGGGCTGGGGCTTGCCTGTTTCGGCACCCATGGCCCGGCCCACCAGCTCGCCGAGCTGGTGGCTCTCTACGAGCACTGTCGTAAGGCGCTCGCCCAGGAGATCGAGCGGCGCTGGAGCGGCGACCAGGCGCCGCCGAGCTTCGAGCTGACTGCCGGGCTTCACAGCGGACGGGTGGTCTACCTGCCCGAGCGCCAGCTGGCCGACCCGCTCGGCCAGGTCACCCAAGTCTCCCTCGAGTTGATGAGCGCCGCCGAGGGCAGCGAGCTGGTCATTTCCCAGGAGGCGAGCCAGCACATGCCGCCGGCGCTCGACCTGCAGCCCCGGCTCTCGTCGCGGCTCGTCGCCAGCGACGGTCGGGTGCGCCTGCGGGCACTGGTGCTGGGCCAGAACGAAGGCGGGCGCGATGCGCTGCCGCCGAGCCTCATCGGCCGCGAGACGGCGCTGCGCACCCTGCGCGACGCCCAGGTCCGGGCCAGCATCGGCCTGCGCCAGAGCGTGCTGGTGCGGGGTGGCACCGGCATGGGGAAGTCGGCGTTGATGGTCGGCTTTCGCCAGCTCGAGCTGAGTCGCGACGCGGCGGTGTGCTGGCTGCCCACCACGCGGCTGTCGGTGCTGGAGCCCTACGGGGTCGCCCGGCAACTGCTCGGCTGGCACTTCGGTCATGAAGGCGACCGTGCGGCGCTTCGGGGGCTCCAGCAGACGCTCGATATGACCGCGCTCGACGACGAGCGCCAGGAACTCCTTGAGCAGGCGCTCGGGGTGAGCGACGTCGAGGACATCAGCCGGCTGACCCAGAACGGCGAGGCCGTCGAGCTGGTCGCAAGGCTTCTGCACCGGCTCATCGAGCGCGAATCCCGACAGCGTACGCTGCTGCTGCTGATCGACGACCTGCAGTGGCTCGACGAACCCTCCTTCAAGGTGCTGTCCGGGCTGCAGGCGCGATTGCCGATCAATACCGCTTTCATGCTGGTGGCCAGCCACCACGGGCGCGAAGTGCTTCCGGTCAAGCTGCACTGGGATCAGCAGATCACGCTCGGCAAGCTCGACGCAGGCCAATCCGCCCGGCTCTTGTCCCAGCTCGCCCGGCGCTACCAGATCCACCTGAGCCCGCGCCTTCGAAATCAGATCGTCGAGCGCTGCGACGGTGTCCCGCTCTACCTGCAGGAGATCTGCCGGCGACTCGACATGGATCGCCGCGAAGGGCGCAGCGTCCAGTTCAACGAGTTGCCCAAGGGGCTGCTTGGACTGCTCACCAGTCGCATCGACCAGCTGGAGGCCGATCGCGACGTCGCCCACGTGGCGGCGGTGCTTGGCCGGCGTTTCCGGCTCGGCATGCTCGGCGAAGCCTGCGCCCTCGACAAGGGCCGCCTGCACAAGGCGCTCGAGCACATGCGCCAGCTCGAGATCATCGAGAGCGTGGAGATCGGCGGGGGCGAGCCCGAGTATCAGTTCAGCCATCAGCTCTTGCACGAGGCGGCGTACCTGTCCGGCCCGAAGGACGTGCGCGTGGCGCTGCACCAGCAGGTAGTGACGCTGATCGAGGAGCGCTTTCCGATGTGGATCAGCCGCCACCCGGGCGATTTCGCGACCCATCTGCGGCGCAGTGGTCATCCCGCCCGGGCGGCGCGCTACTTCGAGCTGGCCGCTCGCGAGGCGCTCAAGGTCAGCGCCAACCGCACCGCCTTGAAGATGGCCGATTTCGGGCTGGGCTGCATGAGCGACGTCGAGGATCACGTCGAGCGCGAGGTGAGCCTTCTGACCGTGAAGGGACAGGCCGCCTTCGCGCTGGAAGGTCACGGCTCGCCTACCGCCCACGAGTGCTTCGTCCAGGCGCGGGAACTTCTGCGTGACTCCGGCAGCGACACCCTCGAGGACCCCGAGGATCTCGAGCAGATCTTTCTGGTCAAGTGGGGGCTGTGGCTGGGCCGTAGCCAGCGCTACGCCCACGCCGATGCCTTCGCCCTGGCTGCCACGCTCTCGGATATCGCCAAGCGCCTGGAGGATCCGCGCTACGCGCGGCTCGCCGACTACGCCGGTGCGCAGTGCGAGTACTGGGCCGGGCGCATTCCCCAGGCCTTCGATCACCTCAACGAGATCGATCCGCTCAACGCGCCGATGATGATCGATTGGCTGCCGTTCTCGGATCATCCCCAGGTGAGCGCGGCGTGCTTCCAGGGGTGGACGCTGTGCCTGCGCGGCGACTACCAGCGCGCCGAGCGCCAGATATCGGCGGCGATTCGCCTGGCCGAGAAGATCGGCCACCCCGGCACGCTCGCCATGGCGCTGATGTTCGCTGCCGCCCTGTATCGCCAGCTCGGTCACGTCCACCTGGCCGCGCGGCACGCCGAGCGGGCCGCGGCCATGACGGCGACGCCGGACCTGCAGCTGTGGCAGATCGCCGCTCAAGGCGTGCTTGGCTGGCAGCAGGCGCTGGGCGGCGATCCGGCCGGGCTTGCAAGGCTGTGCGAAAGTCTCGACCAGATGGCCGAGTTCAACGGGCGCGACCGCTTCCAGCGGCCGGTGCTTTGGTATGTCGATGCGTGTATCGCGCTCGACCAGCTCACCTGCGCCGCCGAATACCTGGAAAAGTGCCTGGCCATCGCCCAGGAGCGCAGTACCTTGTTTCTACCCGAGATCGCCACCCAGCTTGCCCGCGTGCGCCACTTGAGTGGCGAGGCGCCCGGTGAGGTACGCCGGCTGGCGGAGCTTGCCATCGATCACGCCCGGGAGCAGGGCAATCACCACCACGAGCTGGCGGCCCTCGAGTTCTGGCTGACCCATATCGCGCCGGAAGACAAGCTCACCCGCGAGCTCTTCCGCCAGCGCCTGGCCAGCGTCAGCCATAGCGACGCCCCGGTCCTGGTGCGCTGGTCGAACCTGCTGGATCGCCGTTTGTCGCGCATGGCGAGCGTCGAAAGCTAGCCTGGCTAGTCGGTCACCCTGGCTCAGGTGTTCGCCTCGAGCCAGGCGAGATGGTCGAGTGCCTCGTCGCGACGGGTGCCGCACACCGAGGCCTCAAAGGTGAACCTGGCGCAGACCGCGGGGCGGCTCGGATCGCCGAAGAGACGGCACAGGTTGTCGTCATCGAGCTGCACGCAGCGTACCCCGGAAGGCTTGCCCCGCGGCATGCCGGGGATGGCCGAGCTGATCGACGGGGCGATGCAGCACGCCCCGCAGCCGGCCCGGCACCCGCCGTCGGCTGCGCTCTCCTGACTTGCGATCAGTACCGTCACTCGCGTTCGCTCTCGGCGGTGGCCCCCTTGTTGAAGCCCTCAAAGGCGTGCACGCGCGTGGGGATCGCCGTCTCACGGGTGATTTCCGCGGCGAGCCAGCGCGCGATGTTCTCCACCGTGGTCGGCCAGGGCAGCACCGCGCAGCGCTCTTGAGGCAAAGTGATGGCGAAGGCGCCTTCGCCGGCCACGTAGCGGCAGGTGAGGCGCTCGTCGTCTTCAGCGGCGATGTCGGCACGCTCGAGCAGGTAGCGCTGGTCCAGCCACCGCGCCCAGCGCGCCTCGAGCGCCGGCACGCGCGCGTTATCTTGATAAATTTCGAGGCGCGAGCGGTGACCGTGGGCGATCCGCTGGCAGTTGCCCTGGTGGCGCTTCAAGCCGTGGCTGTAGCCGTAGGCGGCGCCGTCGATGGCTTCCTCGCTGAGCGCAAGCTCGACGCGGCCGACGTTTTCCGGGCAGTGCCGGGTGAGCTCGTCACCCAGCGTCGCCGCCAGCGCCTCTGGCTCGATCGTCTCGGCGTCGATCAGCGTGAAGGCCGCCTCGGGCCCGCGCACGTCCATGGCGTAGGGCGTGGTGGTGCGCACGCAAAGCCCTTCCGCACACGTCTTCACGTGAACGCCCGAGGCGCGGGTCGGCACCAGCAGCGTGTGGTCGACCCCGGCATCCAGGGTCTTCTTGATGAAGGGCTTGACCAGGCCGAAGTCGAACAGCATGCCGTCCTCGCCGAGCTCACCCTCCAGCGTCGCGTCCACCTGCCAGCTCATGCCGACGAGCCCGCGCTCGGGGCACCAGAGCGAGACGTCGATATGACTCAATTGCTTGACGAAAAGCGCCATCATTCGAATCCTGCGATCTTGTGGGTTTGCAGCGACAGCCGCCACTGGGGGTGGGTCATGCAGTAGGCGGTGGTCGCCTCGATGTTCGCGCGGGCCTGCTCGTGGCAGCTCGTATCCATCGGCTGCAGGTAGAAGTGGTCGAACTCGAGCGTCGCGAAGTGCTCCGGAGGCGCGTCGCGCTGCGGGTAGACCAGCTTCAGCTCGTCGCCGCCTTGCGCCACGAGGGCGTTGGCACCCTTGGGGCTGACGCAGACCCAGTCGATGCCTTCGGGCACCGCCAGGGTGCCGTTGGTCTCCACGGCGATGTCGAACCCCTTGGCCTTGACCGCGGTGATGAGCGCGGCATCGAGCTGCAAGAGCGGCTCGCCGCCGGTGAACACCACGTAGGGCACGGCCGGCGAGGGAGTCTGCGGCCAGAGCGCCGCGAGGTGCTCGGCGAGCGCCTCGGCACGCGCGAAGCGACCGCCGCCGGCGCCGTCGGTGCCGATGAAGTCGGTGTCGCAGAAGGTGCAGCGGGCACTCGCCCGGTCGGCCTCGCGGCCGGACCACAGGTTGCAGCCGGTGAAGCGGCAGAAGACGCTGGCGCGACCGCTCTGGGCCCCTTCGCCCTGAAGCGTGTAGAAGGCTTCCTTAACGTGATACATCGAAAGCCTCCGGTGCGTAGGCGAGCGGATCGGTCACGCCGTTGGCGGCGAAGGCGGCCAGGCGTTCGCGGCAGCTGCCGCACCGCCCGCAGGCGAGCTCGCGCCCTTCGTAGCAGGTCCAGGTATCACGGTAGTCCAGGCCCATGGCCAGGCCGTCGCGCAGGATGTCCGCCTTGCTGGCCTCGAGGTAGGGCGCACTCACCTCGACGGGCTCGAAGTCGGCGATCAGCGCGACTTGGCGCATCGCCTCGACGAATTCCGGTCGGCAGTCCGGGTAGACCACGTGATCGCCGCCGTGGGCGCCGTAATCGACCCGCCCGGCGCCGATGTTCACCGCCTTGGCGATGGCCAGCGACAGGAGGATCATGTTGCGGTTGGGTACCACGGTGCTCTTGAGGTTCTCCTCGGCGTAGTCGGCGTCGGGCATCGCGGCATCGGCATCGGTCAGCGCCGAGTTGTCGATCAGCCCGTGGATCGCGCGGATATCCACCACCTGGTGGGGAATGCCGAGCTTTGCGCACACATGGCGGGCGGTATCGAGTTCGCGCCGATGACGCTGGCCGTAGTCGAAGGAGAGCGCGTGAACCTCGAGGCCTTCCTTGAGCGCGCGGTGCAAGACGGTGAAGGAGTCCATGCCGCCGGAGTAGATCACCACGGTGGCGGGGGAGTGTGTACAGGGAAGGGAAGACATGCTAATACTCGCTGATCGGAGAATTTATCGAGTGCCCAACGGGCAGACGTCCGGGGTCCGGTCCGGAACGCTGCGCAGTTTACGCACTGACCGGGCGCTTGGCTAGCCGACCCCGTCAATCGCCCTTCACGCTTTTCGAGATGTATTCATGGCAACCATAGAACATAGTGAGATCGTCCACGCCCCGCCGGAGCGGGTGTTCGAACTGCTGCGCCGCGTCGAGGACTTCGCCGACTACTCCGACATGATCCACGCGATCGACGTGCTGGGTGACGACCGCTACCGCTGGCACGTGCGTGCGGTAGGCATGGACTGGGCCTTCGACGTGGTGGTGACCGAGATCGAGGCGCCGCACACGCTCGCCTGGGAGTCGTTGGACGGCGTCAAGAACCAGGGGCGCTACCGGCTCGAGGCGGTGGAGGAGGGCACGCGGGTCTCGCTTACACTCACCTACGAGATCGGCAACCGGCTGATGGAGAAAGCCGTCAACAAGGCCGCCAGGCCGATGGTCGGAAAGGTGAGCCGTCAGATTCTCGAGCGCGTCGAAGCGCGGTTGAATGGATAGACGCTGGCACCTCTCCTGGCGCTGGGTGGCGCTCTTCGCGCTGCTGGCGATGCTGGGCTATGTCTGGCTGTGGCACTCGCCGGATCTGGCGGCGGTCAAGCAGTGGGCTGCCGAGATGTCCCACCATCCGCTGGTGGTGGTCGGCGTCATCGCTACCATGGCGATCACCCTCGCCATCGGTCTTCCGGGCAGCATCGGCCTGTGGCTGATCGCGCCTTTCTACGTTCCGGTCATCGCCACGGCGATGCTGACGCTGGGCAGCGTGCTGGGCGCTCTCGGCGCGTACTTTCTCGCCACGCGGTTCAACGCCCGGATCAAGCCCGGAGGGCTGACCCACAAGGTGATGCAGATTCTCGAGCGTCGTGGCGATTTATTGACCCAGTGCGCGCTGCGCATCCTGCCGGGCTTTCCCCACTGCGTCATCAACTACGCCGCCGGGCTCGTGCGCCTGCCGCTCAAGACCTACCTGCTGGCGACGGTGATCGGGCTATCGATCAAGTGGGGCGTGTACAGCAGCGCCATCTACGGGGCGCTCGAGGCGATCGAGCACGAGGATCCGCTGCAGTTTGGCGTGGTGCTGCCGTTGATCGCGCTGGCGCTCTTGCTGCTGGTGGGCGGGTGGTACAGGCGCCGCGTGGAAGCGGCGCGCAGGGAGCATTGAAACGGGGCTAGCGGGGCTGGTGCAGGGCGGCGTCAAGGTGGCCGACCACTTCGGCCCAGTCGGCGTCATCGGCGATCGCCTCGCGCAGGAAGGCCGCCTGGCCCTCGTTCCAGCAGGGCGCCTCGGCGATGGCCGTGGTGGCCGGCAGCGGGCCGTGCTCGCTGATGAAGGCTTCGATGGACGCCTTGTCCGACGCAAGCCCCAGCTGCTCGAAGAGATCGCTGAATTGGTGTACGGGTTGTTCCATGGGTCACTTCCTCTCCTTGGGTGATCACTACGCGCTTGAACGCGTGCCTATCAACATAGTCCGAATATTTCTGCGCGCCAGCGCCGCTCAGCGCTCGCCGCACAGCGACGTCACGAATTGCCGGCGGCGATCCTCCAGGGACAGTGGTTGGGCGAGCAGGTGGACGAGCTTGGTCAGCGCCGCCTCGGGCGTCATGTCCGCGCCTGCCAGCACGCCGGCGGCCTCCAGCCCGGCGCCGGCGGCGTAGGTGGCGAAATGCACGCCCCCGCGCGGACAGAGGCTGGTCGCGGCGACGAGCTTGCCCTCGCCGCAGGCGCGGGCCAGCACCTCGAGCAGCGCCGGGTCGTCCGGAAGGTTCCCCGCCCCCCAGAGCTGCAAGAGCGCTCCCTTGACGCGATCATCGCCGAGCAGCGCCTCGAGCTGCCAGGCGGCGATGCCCGGCCACAGCGCCAGGCGAACCACCTCGCCCTGGGCAAGCCCTGCATAGCTTGAAAGCTCGAAACGCGGTGCGCCGCGACGAGTCGTTCCGAGCCCTCGCGCCGGGTATTCGATGAAATCCTCTCCCACGCGCTCGCCGAGCAGCGGATAGCCGGGGCTCGCGAAGGCATCCGGCGCTTCGCTGTCGTACTTGACCGCGCGAACGCCACGCAGCAGCTTGCCGGCGAAGTAGATCGCCACTTCCTTGAGCGAGTCGCTGGCGGCAAAGCGCAGCGCCCCGTAGACGTTGGCGAGGGCGTCGCTGTGCTCGGCCTCGAGCGGGCGCATCGCCCCGGTGAGCACCACCGGGCGATCGAGCCCTTGAAGCTGGAACGCGAGACTCGCCGCGCTGAAGCTCAAGGTGTCGGTACCGTGGAGCACCACGAACCCTTGGTAGTCGTTGAAGCGCTCGGCGATCGCGGCGCCGATGCGCTGCCAGGTCAGCGGCGTGGCCGCGCTCGAGTCGATCAGCGTATCGAAGTTCATCACTTCAAAGGGCGGCAGGGCGCTTTGCTGGGGGACCGGCAGAGTATCGAGCGCGCGCTGCAGGCGCGCCTCGAAGTTCGCTCCCGGTTCGAGCCCGGCGGCGCCGGCCTGCATGCCGAGGGTGCCACCGGTGTAGATGACCAGGATACGTTCGCCGCGCTTGGCCGCGCCGCTGAGTAACGGGGTAACGCTCATGAGACTCCTTTTGCCATGCCGGCTTCTGGCTCTAGCACGACGAGCGTGCCGGCGCGGTCATCGAGCTTGCGATCGCGTCCGGCCAGGAAGGCGAACACGAAGCAGACGCCGATCAGCGCCAGCAACAGATAGGTGATGTGTTCGAGGCGGGCGCCGGCCTGGAT
>NZ_JAMZBC010000091.1 GCF_024158715.1 Halomonas sp. 707D7
ACGTGATAGCGGTTCTGGCGCCGCTCCATCGGCGCCGGCACCGGGCCCAGGCAGCGCGCCTGCGTGCCGGAGTGCGCAAGCCACTGGCGAAGCGCCTGGGCCGCTGCCTGGGCGAGTGCCAGCGCCGCCTGCTCCTGGGCGCTCTCCAGGCGCAGCAGCGCCATGTAACCAAAGGGCGGGAGCTTGGCGAGCCTGCGCTCCTCGAGTAAGTCGCGGGCGAGTGCCCCGTAGCCATGCTCGGCGAGCTTGCCAAGGTGCGGGTCGTCCGGGTGCAGGGTCTGCACCAGCACTCGGCCGGGATGGGCGGCACGCCCGGCGCGCCCGGCGACCTGTTCGAGCAGTTGGGCGCTGTGCTCGAGCGCGCGAAAATCCGCACTGTAGAGCCCGCCGTCGGCGTTGACCACCACCACCAGCGTGACGTGGGGCAGGTGGTGGCCCTTGGCGAGCATCTGGGTGCCGACCAGAATGCAGGGCTCACCGCGATGGACCTCCTTGAGGATCGCATCGAAGCTCTCCTTGCGCCGGGTGCTGTCGCGGTCGATGCGGTGGATCGTGGTGTCCGGAAAAAGCCCCGTAAGCGTCTCTTCGGTGCGCTCGGTGCCCGAGCCGAGTGCGCGCAAATCGCCGCTGCCGCACTCCGGGCAGGCGTCCGGCAGCGCCCGGCGGCTGTCGCAGTGGTGGCAGGCCAGAAGCGGGGGCTGGCGGTGCAGCGTCATGCGCGCATCGCACTGGTCGCAGTCCGCCATCCAGCCGCAGGCGTGGCAGGCAAGTCTCGGTGCGAAGCCGCGCCGGTTGATGAACACCAGTGCCTGCTTGCCGGCCTCGAGGGTCGCGGTGATCGCCTTGATCGCCGAGGGCAGAAGCCCGCCCTGGCGGCGCTGGTGGCGAAGGTCCGTGAGTTCGAGCCTGGCCGGCGGGTGGCGGCTCGGGCGCTTCGTGAGACGCAGGTGGCGGTAGTCGCCGGAAAGCGCCCGCGAAAGGCTCTCGAGCGACGGCGTGGCGCTGCCCAGCAGAAGCGGGATGCCGTGATGGTGGGCGCGGGCCACGGCCAGATCGCGGGCGTGGTAGCGAAGCCCGTCGTGCTGCTTGTAGGAGCCGTCGTGCTCCTCGTCGACGATGATCGCGCCAGGGCGGGCGAGCGGGGTGAAGATCGCCGAACGGGTGCCGATCACGATCAGCGCGCGGCCACCGGCGGCGGCCTCCCAGGCGTCCATGCGCTCGGCGTCGTTGAGCCCGGAGTGCAGCGCCACCACCGGCACCTTGAAGCGGCTCTTGAAGCGCGAAAGCGTCTGCGGGGTCAGGCCGATCTCCGGCACCAGGACCAGCGACTGCTTGCCCTTGGCGGCGATGGCTTCGATCAGTTGCAGGTAGATCTCGGTCTTGCCGCTGCCGGTCACGCCTTCGAGCAGGCAGGGGTGGTAGCCGTCGAGGTTCTCGTGCAGCGCGGCAAGTGCGGCTGCCTGCTCGCGATTGAGCGGCAGCGCCGGCGCGGCTAGAAGCCCCGAGGGCGTGTGACCCGCCTGACGAGAGACTTCGGTGGCGAAGGCGAAGCCCTTGCGCGCCAGCGCCTCGAGCTGTGCCCGGGTATAGCCGTGGGCGCTGATCGCCTGGGCGGGCAGGCCATGGGCGTGCTGGCGCAAAAGCGCATGGAGCGCGGCCTGGCGGGGGGCGTTCTTGAGCTCGGCCGCGTCGCGCTCGGTGATCGCCTGCCACTGCAGGTAAGTGCGCCCGGTCAGGGGGTGGCCCTGACGAAGCCTGGCCGGCATGGCGATCTGCAGGGTATCGCCCAGGCCGTGCTGGTAGTAGCGCGCGGTGAAGCGGCAAAGCCACAGCCAGTCCTCGGGCAGCGGCGCGTCGTCGAGCACCTCGGCGACGGGTTTCAGCTTTTCCCGGGGCAGCTCGCTTCTGGCAAGCAGCCCGACCACCACGCCGACCACGTCGCGCCGGCCGAAGGGCACGCGTACGCGAAGCCCCACCTGCCAGCCGCGAGGGGGAACCCGAGGCGCCGGAAGATAGTCGAACAGGCGACGAAGCGGTGAGGGCAGCGCCACCTGCAGCGCTTCCGGCGATGGCGAACCCGGAGCGACGCGGGAAGAAAAGGAGTCTGACAATTGGCCTCCGCCGTTAAAGTTGCTAGAATATGCGCCCGCTTGGCGCTTTGCCAATGAAGCGGATAACCCGGTCAGCAGTTATTTCAAACCCCTATGCGGTGCCTGGCAACGGATCAGGTGGCGGCATGAGTATGCGAGGTTCACGATGAAACAAGGTATCCACCCGAATTACAACATGGTCACCGCCACTTGCTCTTGCGGCAACAGCTTCCAGGTAGGTTCGACCTCTGGTCAGGACTTCTCCCTGGACGTGTGCTCCAACTGCCACCCGTTCTACACGGGCAAGCAGAAGCAAGCCTCTACCGGTGGCCGTGTAGAGCGCTTCAACAAGCGCTTCGGCGCTGCCATGAAGCGCGGCTGATAGCCCCGCTTGCCGGTACCTCGGTACCGGGTGCGAAAAAACCCACGCGATTGCGTGGGTTTTTTTATGGCCAAAAAATGAAATGAATTTCCATTAATTGCTGCGATGCATCAATAAGCAATGGGTTATGGCTGAGTTCGCTTGCTATAAGTTGCAGCAAATAGCCGCTAAAATCGTGGAAAAGTTTTCAACGCAGCCCAATATCTCCTTTTTGTCGACAGGTTGACTGTGTCCTTGAGTGACGATCGCTTTTTCTATATTCTGGTGTGACATATCTACTTTAGGATAATGGATTCCTCATGACGGACGCCAACAAGCAGGCCGCGCTCGATTACCACGCCTATCCCATTCCCGGAAAGCTGTCGGTCGAACTGACCAAGTCCACCGCCTCCGCCCGCGATCTGGCGCTGGCCTACAGCCCGGGCGTGGCCGAGCCGGTGCGCGAGATCGCCCGTGATGCCGAGAACGCCTACCGCTACACCGGCAAGGGCAATCTGGTGGCAGTGATCTCCGATGGCAGCGCGATCCTGGGGCTTGGTAACCTGGGGCCGCTGGCCAGCAAGCCGGTCATGGAAGGCAAGGGCGTACTGTTCAAGTGCTTCGCCGGCATCAACTCGGTGGACGTCGAAGTCGATGCCGAGACGCCGCAGGAGTTCATCGACACCGTTGCGCGCATCGCCGATACTTGGGGCGGTATCAACCTCGAGGACATCAAGGCACCGGAGTGCTTCGAGATCGAGAAGGCGCTGATCGAGCGCTGCAAGGTCCCGGTCTTCCACGATGACCAGCACGGCACCGCCATCGTCACTGCCGCCGGCATGCTCAACGCCCTCGAGATCGCCGGCAAGCGCATCGAAGACGTCAAGATCGTCTGCCTGGGCGCCGGCGCGGCGGCGATCGCCTGCATGCGCCTGCTGATCTCCTGCGGCGCGAAAGCCGAGAACCTGGTGATGCTCGATCGCCGCGGCGTAATCCACACCGAGCGCGAGGGCATCAACGAGTACAAGGCCGAGTTCGCCCGCGACACGGACATGCGCACCCTCGATGACGCCATCGACGGCGCCGACGTCTTCATCGGGCTTTCCGGCCCGGGGCTGGTGAGCGCCGACCACGTCAAGAAGATGGCTGCCGACCCGATCATCTTCGCCTGCACCAACCCGGACCCGGAAATCCACCCGGACGTCGCACGCGGGGCGCGCCCGGACGTGATCATGGCCACCGGTCGCTCGGATTTCCCCAACCAGGTCAACAACGTCCTCGGTTTCCCGTTCATTTTCCGCGGTGCTTTGGATGTGCGCGCCACGCGCATCAACGAGGCGATGAAGCTCGCCGCGGTACACGCGCTGAAGGATCTGGCCCGCGAGCCGGTACCGGAAGAGGTGCTGAACGCGTATGAAGGCCGCGAGATGAGCTTCGGGCGTGACTACATCATTCCGACCCCGGTCGACGTGCGCCTTCTGGAGCGCGTCTCCTCTGCCGTCGCCCAGGCCGCCGTGGACTCCGGCGTTGCGCGCAAGCCGTACCCGGCACACTATCCGCTGAAGACCATCGACAACGTCTACGGCGGCTAGAAACGCCCCGCCCGGGTAGCCGCTGTGCCGATAGCAAGAAGCCCGTCATCGACGGGCTTCTTTGCGTTCAAGGCTTCTTTGCATTCAGGGCATCACGCCTGCGGGTAGCGCGTCAGCCCCTCCTGGGCGGTGGAGGCGACGAGGCGCCCGTGGCGGTCGAAGATGCTGCCGCGGGCAAGGCCGCGGGCACTGCCCGCCCAGGGCGAGTCGATGGAGTAGAAGAGCCACTCGTCGATGCGGGTGTCCTCGTGCAGCCACAGCGCATGGTCGAGGCTTGCGATGCGCAGTTCCGGGTCGCGGAACTCGACGCCGTGGGGGATCAGCCCGGTGGTCAGAAGATTGAAGTCCGACGAGTAGGAGAGCAGGTGGCGATGCAGCGCCGGATCGGAAGGAAGTTCGCCCTTGATACGAAACCACAGGCCCCGCCCGGCCGGGGCGGCGGGGGTCGGATTGTGATCCAGGTGCAGGAACTCGATCGGGTGGCCGGGAAAACGCTCGTGCTTGACGTTACCCTCCTCGATCAGCGATTCGGGGCTCGGCACGTCCGGCATGGTGAGCTGGTGCGTGAAGCCCGGCTCGCGCAGCTGGAACGAGGCGCTGCAGAAAAAGATCGGCCGCCCCTTCTGGATCGCGGTGACCCGCCGGGTGGTGAAGCCGCGCCCGTCGCGCACGTTGTCGACCTGGTAGACCACCGGGCGATGCGGGTCGCCCGGGCGCAGAAAGTAGCCGTGCTGGGAGTGGGGCAGGCGGTCGGGCTCCACGGTGCGCGCCGCCGCCGCCAATGCCTGGCCGAGCACCTGCCCGCCGTAGAGCTGAGGAAAGCCCAGGTCCTGGCTCTGACCGCGAAACAGCGTCTCTTCCAGGGTCTCGAGCTCGAGCAGATTCACCAGTGTCTTCAGCGCGTCGTTCATTCTCGGTATCCTGTGACGTTTGGCCGCTCTAGAATCGGCTAGCTACCTTAACGGAGTTCGCCTCTATGCGCAGCGACGAATTTTACATGCACCGGGCGCTCGACCAGGCGCATCTGGCCGCCGCCGCCGGGGAGGTGCCGGTGGGCGCGGTGGTGGTCGACCCCGAAGGCGAGATCATCGGCGCCGCCCACAACGCCCCGGTCGAACGCTGCGACCCCAGCGCCCACGCGGAAGTTCGCGCGCTGCGCGAGGCAGGCCGGGCGCTCGGCAACTACCGCCTTGATGGCTGTACCCTGTATGTCACCCTGGAGCCCTGTATGATGTGTGCAGGCGCCATGATTCACGCGCGCATCAAGCGGCTGGTCTACGCCGCCGCCGAACCGCGCACCGGCATGGTCGAATCGAAGGCCAACCTGCTCGCCCAGCCCTGGTTCAACCACCGGGTCGACATCGAGGCGGGCGTGCTGGCGCCGGCCTCCAGCAAGCTCTTGAAGGCGTTCTTCGCCCGGCGCCGCTAACCCGAAGGAGACACGATGTCCGTGCTGCTCAATACGCTGATCGTGGTGCTGACCGTCGCCGTCATGGAGGTGGTGGCAACACTTGCCCACCGCTACATCATGCACGGGATCGGTTGGGGCTGGCACCGCTCCCACCACGAGCCGCGCACCGGCTGGTTCGAGCGCAATGACCTGTACGCGGTGGTGTTCGCGCTACTTGCCATCGTGCTGATCGCCTTCGGCACCGCCGGCGCCTGGCCGCTTCAATGGATCGGCGCTGGCATGACCGCCTACGGGGCGATCTACTTCGTGCTGCATGACGGGCTGGTGCACAAGCGCTGGCCCTTCAGCCTGATTCCCCGGCGCGGCTATATGAAGCGCCTCTACAGAGCCCACCGGCTGCACCACGCGGTGAAAGGGCGCGAGGATGGGGTATCGTTTGGCTTCATCTACGCCCCGCCGGTGGAAAAGCTCGAGGCCGAGCTCAAGCGCCGCCAGGCGAGCGCGGGCGCTGCCAGAGGCTCATCGAGCGCGGCGTCGAGCTGCGCCGAGCGCGAGACCCCAGCGCCCCCGCCCCGCCGCTGAGCAGAAGCGCAAGCTTCTCGCCGCGCCCGGTACTTTGGCGCGTATCCCAGGCCGCGCTGCCTGCGCGGTTCACCTTCACGCCGATTCTGCGATACACCCCGAGCGCGGTGGCGATCGCCCAGGCCGAGCGCAGCGGAAGCCTCGCGATACCGATGCGCGCCGAGGCGTAGTAGGGCTCCGCCGCCTGGATCAGGCGCGCCGCGACGCGGGCCAGCGCCTCGCGGTGTGCCGGGTCGCGAATCTTCTCGACGCTCAACCCCTCCTCGCGCAGCCACTCGGCGGGCACGTAGCAGCGCCCCGCCTCGGCGTCCTCGACGATGTCCCGGGCGATATTGGTGAGCTGAAACCCCAGGCCCAGATCGCAGGCGCGATCAAGCACAGCCTCGTCGCGCACGCCCATCACCCGGGCCATCATCAAGCCCACCACGCCGGCCACGTGGTAGCAGTAGCGCAGCGTGTCCTCGAACGTCTCGTAACGTTCGTCGCGCACGTCCATGGCGTAGCCTTCCAGATGATCGAAGGCCTGGGAGGGCGGGATGGCGTGGGCGAGCGCCACTTCCTGGAAGGCGGCGAAGGCGGGTTCCATCATCGGCTCGCCAGCGAAGGCGCGTGCGGTCTGGGCTTCGAGTTCGGCGAGGCGCTCTTCTTGTGCCTTTCGCTCACTCTCGACGGGAGCGTTGTTGAAGCCCAGGGTCTGGTCGTCGATCACGTCGTCGCAGTGGCGACACCAGGCGTAGAGCATCAGCGCGCTTCGCCGGGTTGGCCGGTCGAACAGCTTCGAGGCGCTGGCGAAGCTCTTCGAGCCCGCTGCCATGGTCACGGTCGCGTGGTCGAGCAGCGCTTCGCTCATGAGGTGAGCCGCTCCACCATCAGCCCGGCGGTCGCCTTGGCGGAGCCGATCACGCCGGGAATGCCGGCGCCCGGGTGGGTGCCGGCGCCGACGAGATACAAATTGTCGATCTGGCTGTCCAGGTTGTGGGGGCGAAACCAGGCGCTCTGGGTGAGAATCGGCTCCACTGAAAACGCCGAACCCAGGTGGGCGCCGAGGGTGTCGCGAAAATCGAACGGCGTGAACATACGGTGGGTGACGAGCTGGTCTCTCAAGCCCGGCATGTAGTGCTTCTCCAGATAGTCGAAGATGCGCTCGCGCAGTTTCGGGCCCTCGACCTCCCAGTCGAGCGCCGCGGTGCCCAGGTGCGGCACCGGCGCCAGCACGTAGTAGCTGCCGCAGCCTTCGGGGGCGAGCGACGCATCGGTGACACACGGCGCGTGCAGGTAGAGCGAGAAATCCTCGGCCAGGCTCGGCTGGTTGAAGATCTCGTCGATCAGCTCGCGATAGCGCGGCCCGAAACAGACCGTGTGGTGGGCGAGCTGGGTGTGGTTATGGTTCAGGCCAAAGTAGAGCACGAACAGCGAATTGCTCATGCGCTTGCCCTTGAGCCTTCTGGCCCGCTTTTCGCCCACCGGGTGGTGGCCGAGCAGTTTCTCGTAGGTGTGCACCACGTCGGCGTTCGACGCCACGGCCCGCGCCGGGATCTCGCGGCCATCATGTAGCGTCACGCCCCGGGCGCAGTCGCCCGCCATCTCGATGCGCTCGACTTGGGCGTTGACCATGATCTCGCCGCCCAAGTCCTCGAACAATCGAGCCATGCCCTTGACCAGCGCGCCGGTGCCGCCACGCGGAAACCACACCCCCCATTTACGCTCCAGGGCGTGGATCAGCGTGTAGATCGACGAGGTGGCGAACGGGTTGCCGCCGACCAGCAGCGAGTGAAACGAGAACGCCTGGCGCAGGTGCTCGTCCTCGATGTACTGGGACACCTTGGTGTAGACGCTCTTCCAGGCCTGCAGTCTGGCGAGCTGCGGCGCGGCGCGCAGCATGTCGCGAAAGGAGAGAAACGGCACCGTGCCGAGCTTGACGTAGCCCTCGTCGAACACCGCCTTCGAGTAGTCGAGAAAGCGGCGGTAGCCCTCGACGTCGTTTGGGTTGAAGTGTTCGATCTGGCGCTCGAGGCTCGCCTGGTCGTTGTCGTAGTCGAACACCTCGCCGGACTCCCAGCAGAGGCGGTAAAAAGGCGTCACCGGCAGAAGCTCGACGTAGTCGGCGATGTCCTTGCCGGCAAGTGTGAACAGCTCCTCGATAGCGCTGGGGTCGGTGATCACTGTAGGGCCGGCGTCGAAAACGAAGCCTTCGTCTTCGTAGACGTAGGCGCGCCCGCCGGGCTTGTCGCGGCTCTCCAGCAGCAGGGTCGGGATGCCCGCGGCCTGCAGGCGGATGGCGAGCGCCAGTCCGCCGAAGCCTGCGCCGATTACGATCGTTTTACTCATCTTTGAAGGCTCGCAGCCGAGGGGTTTGTTTGAGCACGGCCGGAATGGCCTCGCGCACCGGCACCGGCGGCTTGCCGGAGAGGATGCGCGCCTTGTCGAAAAGCGTGGGCCGGCCGGCGTAGAAGCGCTCGATCAGGCCGTCGTTCAGGGTGTAGAAGCGTTGCATCACCTGCCAGCGCCGATCCGGCGCGCCGGCCAGAAACAGCATGCGGTTGAGCATGCGAAAAAAGCCAAACTGCCGCCAGCGCCGGCGGGCGAAGCGCTCGATCACATCGAACAGCGAGGCGGCGTCGAACGTCGTTTGCTCGGCGATCGCCTCCGCCAGCGTCACCGCCTGGGGCAGCGAGTAGCCGGTGGTGGCGTGGAAGAGTCCGGCGCGCAGCCCGCTCGCAGGCTGGCCCCGAGCGGCCTGCCAGAAGGCGTCGATGTCGCCGTCCAGGGTGATCGGCAGGTGGCCGTGCTCCTCGCGTTCGAGTGTCTCCAGCAGCCAGCCCTGGCGCTTCGCGTAGGCGGCGATGTTGGCTCGCGCCCGCGAGGGCTCCAGGTCCGCCGCGTCGACGTAGTGGGTGTCCTCGATCAGAAGCGTTCGTTCATCGAGCGGCAGGCTGTAGACGAAGCGGTAGCCGCCCTGCTGGTCGACGGTGGCGTCCATCATGATCGGCCTGGTCAGCCCGTGGGGTGCACTTAGGCGCCACTGCTGGCCGACGAAGGATTGAAAGCCGACGGTGAGGTGCGGCGTTTTTTCCGGGCCGCGCCCGTCGATCACCGCCGTCGCGCCAAGCTCGGTGCCGTCCGCGAGGGTGACGCCCTGGGGGCTCACCTGGCTCACAGGCGTGCCGGTCACGAGCCGCTCGCCGAGTTCACGACGCAGCACCTCGGCGAAGCGCTCGGAGGTGATGCTCAGATAGCCGCTGTCGAGCTTCCGGGTGACGCCTGGAAAGCGCACCTCGTAGCCGGGCCAGCGGTGGGCCACCAGCGGCGCGACCCAGGCGTGCTGATTGGCGTCGAGATCGCCCTGGTGGAACGACCAGGTATGGTTGCCGCCGGCGTGCGGGCCCGCTTCGATCACCCGCACATCGAGGTTGGGGTGGCGCTTGCAGAGCCGGAGGGCGATGAGCCCGTTGGCGAGCCCCGCGCCGACGAGAATCAGGTCATGGCGTTTCATGGGCGCTCTCCGTGACGACGGGGCGGTGGGTGGTCAGCGCCTGCTCGACGATGACGGCGGCGCGCTTCGCTCCGCCGGCGGCGCGAAGCGGGGCCTGAAGCGCGGTCAATCGCTCACCATGATCGGGCGCCTCGAGCCGGGCGAGCTTGCGCGCGAGCGTCGCCGGGCGCGAAAAGGCGAAGGCGCGCTCGCCCAGGCCGTGGTGGAGCACCCGCGCCGCCACGCCAGGCTGATCGAAGGCCAGCGGCACGACCAGCATGGGCGTGGCGGTGTCGATGGCGTCGACCACGGTGTTGAGCCCGCCGTGGGTGATCACCGCCTCGGCGCGCGCCAGCGCTTCGCGCTGGTCGACGAAATCGACCGCCGCGGTGGCCCCGGCGCGAACCAGCGCCGCCTCCTGCATTTCATCGAGCTTGCCGCAGTGAGCGATCAGAAGCGCCTTGTTCTGGCGTTTGCACGCTTGGGCGATCTTCTTGAAAAGCGCGAAGCGGTGGCCCTGCAGCGTGCCGAGCGAGGCGAACACGAAGCGCTGGGGAAGCGGCAGTTCCGCCAGGCGCCGGTGGCTCGAGCCGGCCTTTGGCAGGCGCAGCGGGCCGACGGCGTGAAAGGTATCGGGAAGCGCTTCGCGCGGGAAATCGAAGGCGAGCGGCGTCTGGCTGATCTGGGCAAGCGGTGAAAGGCACTCGTGCAGCCCGCGGCGCGGCGAAAGCCCGAAGGCGCGGGCGTGGTGCTCGACCACCCGGGCGTGGCGGCCCATCAGCCGGTCGTAGATACGCTCGCTGGTGGCGTACATGCCTTGGGCGCGCTCGGACGCGGCAAACCGAAACGGCATCACCGGCAGCGGCAGGCCCTGCTCGCGGTTGACCGGCAGCGCGCAGGCCACGGACACGAACGGAAGATTCAGCCCCTCGGCGACCAGTGCGCCCGCGGGCTCCATCTGGTCGGCGATCACGCCGTCGATGCCGAGCGTCTCGAAGGCGGCGGGAAGCTCGTGGGCGAGCATGTCGGTGGTCTCGGCCAGGTCGCGAATCATGGCGAAAAGGCCAAGCCCGGAGGGGCTGGCCAGCCGCGAAAGCGTTCGCGCCTGACGCCCTGGCGGGTGGGTTGCGTGGCCCACGGCGAAAAAGCCGATGCTGGGCTCCTGAACCAGCGCGTTCGCGTCCACCTGGTGAACGAAGGTGACGCGGTGGCCGCGTGCGACCAGGCACACGGCCAGTGCCTCGAGGGCCTTGGCATGGCTGTAGAGCGCCGGGGCGACGACCGCGAAATGGCTCATTGAGCTCCTTTGCCGGGTCAACCGATCAGATCGAGCTGCTGGGTGAACCAGGCCGCGATGAAGTGGCGGGTGTGCTCGCCTTCGGGACAGGCAGCGGCCAGGTGCGCATCGGCGCGGGCCAGGTGTTCGGCGAGGCGCTCGCGCACCGCGCGCTCCCCGAGGGTGGCCACCAGCGTCGACTTGCCAGCGTCCTGATGGAGGTCCTTGCCGGTGCCGCTCACGCCGTCGGCCAGGTCGTCGATCAGCTGAAACGCCTGGCCGAGCTCCTGGGCGAAGTTCGAAAGCGCCTCGGTTGCGCGGGCATCGGCGCCGGTAGCCAGCGCCGCAAGCTCGAGGGTCGCGCCGAACAGCACGCTGGTCTTGAGCTCGTTGGTGGCGAGGATCGCCTCGACGCTGCGCGCGCCGCTGCCTTCGCTGACGTCCAGGAATTGCCCTTGCACCAGTCCCTGCAGGCCCACCGCGCGGGCCAGTGTCGTCACCGCCGCGGCGCGCTGCTCGCCGGGAAGTCCCGGGGCCTCGGCGGCGACGGCGTAGGCGCGGCTCAAGAGCGCTACCGCCGCGAGGATCGCCACGCTCTCGCCGAACTGACGGTGAAGGGTAGGGCGGCCGCGGCGCAGCTGGGCGTCGTCCATGCAGGGAATGTCGTCGAGGATCAGCGAGGCCGCGTGGATCATCTCCACCGTGCAGGCCAGGTCGAGCAGCGCGGGGTCGCGGTCGCTCGCGCCCAGGTCGGACGCGGCGAGCAGCATCAGCAGCGGGCGGATGCGCTTGCCCGGCGCCAGGGTCGCCTCGCGCATGGCGCGGGCGACCACGTCGCTTTCGCGCCCGGCGGGCAAGAGCTCGCCGAGGCGGCGCTCCAGCGCGTCGCGCAGCGCCTGCAGGGCGTGTTGGTGGCTCAACAGCGGGTCGGCATCGGCGTTCATCTAGGCGGTCCCTGGCATTTCATTGTTCATCGCACATCGTCCATCGAGCCTGTTCATCAAACATGGCTCCTCGCGGCGTCGTCGAGGGCGCATCTTGCCGAATACATGTCGAAAGGGTCCAACATCAACGCATAGCGCCTGAAAGTCAATGTCGCCCCCCGCGCGCGCTCATTCGAGCATGGCGTGGAGCAGCTCCATGACGTGGTTGACCTCATAAAGCGTCAGTGGTCCATCCTTGGCGAAACGTACCCGGCCCTCGTCGTCCAGCACCACCACGGCAGAGCCCCCGCGCTCCAGGTTCCAGGCGCTCTGCACGGCGCCCTCGTCATCCACCACGAACTGCACGCTCGGCACGTCGCGCTTGCTGCTCTCGATGCTGCGCCGCACGAAGGGGGTGCTGCCGAACACCGCGTCGTCGGTGTTGACGATGGTGGTGGTGCGAAGGCGCTCGACGGGGAAGTCGGCCGCCTCGATCGCCTCGATGACCGGCGCGTTCAAGTCCTTCGCCGAGAGGCGCCCGGCCACGTGCAGCACCACGCCGACGCTGCCGGCGAGCATGCTGGTGTCCCAGCTCTGGTAATGCAGGGCGCCGTTCTCCAGCACCACTTCTCCGCGGTCGGCGACGCGTACCGGGGTGACCGGCTCGCCTTGTTCGAAGGCGGTGGCGGGGGTAAGGGCGCCGAGCAGCCAAAGGGCGGTGGCGAGGAAGGGAGTATGTCGCATCATGCTCTTCTCCGGCGGGGCCTCAGTCGGTCGTGGCCAGCCCGCTCTGGTCGAGGTGGAAGAACTGCTGGCGGCTGCGTTCGACGTAGCTCAGCATGTCGTAGTAGCGGCGAATGTTGCGCACGTAGATCACCGGCTCCCCGCCGCGGGCGAAGCCGTAGCGGGTCTGGCTGTACCACTGACGCTGCTGGAGAAGCGGCAGCGCCTCGCGCACGTCCGCCCAGGCGTTGGGGTCGCCGCCGCGGCGCTTGGCGATGTTTCGGGCATCGAACAGGTGGCCAAGGCCCACGTTGTAGGCGGCCATGGCCATGAACAGGCGATCCTCGCCGACGATGGTGTCCGGCAGGCGCTCCTTGAGGCTTCGCAGGTAGCGGGCGCCGCCGTCGATGCTCTGGGCCGGGTCGCGGCGATTGCGTACGCCCATGTCGCTGGCGGTGGGCTGGGTCAGCATCATCAAGCCGCGCACGCCGGTGGGCGAGACCGCGTCCGGGTCCCAGTGCGACTCCTGGTAGCCCACCGCCGCCAGGAGCTTCCAGTCGAAGCCGGTCTCCAGGGCGGCCTGCTTGAACAGCGGCGCATAGCGCGGCAGGCGCTCGTCGAGATGGCCAAGGAACGTGCGCGTGCCGACGTACTCGAGATAGTCGTCGTGGCCGAAGTAGCGCCTTGTCAGCCGCTCGAGTTCGCCGTTGGCCTGCTGCTCGTCGAGAAAGCGGTTGATGGCGTCAAGCAGCGCCAGGCCCTGGCCAGTGGGCACTGCCCAGGCGAGCGACAGCGGCTCGCCCACGGAGAAGCCACGCTCGACGTTGGGAAAGAACAGCCGGTTGACGCGAAACTGGTGGTCGAAGAT
>NZ_JAMZBC010000092.1 GCF_024158715.1 Halomonas sp. 707D7
CCTGGCCGGGCGCGATCTGCCGGTGACCCGCAGCGGCATCGAGCGCATCACCGCCATCGAAGGCGGCGGGCGCACCCGCCTGATCGTCGACCTGCAGGGCGCCCACGGTTTTCGCTCGATCGCCGCCTTCGATGGCGGTGATGCGCTCGATGCCGCTGCGGTTCACCGGCAGATCGCGCCGGGCCAGGCCGTTCTGGGTCTCGGCCAGGTCCAGCGCCAGGCGCGGTGGCGCCTGGAGCGCGTAGCCGGTGAGCTCGCCCGGAGCGCCGTCGAAGGAGAGCAGCAGCTCCACCTCGCCCTGAGGGGCGTCGCGCACCTCGAGATCGGTCAGCACCGAGGCGCCGGCCCAGGCGGGCCAGCAGGCGATCAGAAACAGCGCGAAGGTGGTGCGAGCGGTGATGACCATAGACAAGGCTTCCGGGTAGACATCGATCGATCGTGATGGTGGTTGTCAGGGCGCAAGCGAAAGTGCCGCCGGGCTCTCCCGCCAGCCCTCCCGCTCGTCGAAGACGCGCTCGAGAAGGCGCACCTCGTCGCGCGTGATACGGGTGATCTGGCCGTAGTTGGCACCCAGGTGGTTGCCCTCGCGCACGCTGGTCACATTGCCGTCGGGCGTGGCGATCATGGCCAGGCGCCGCCCGCCCATCTCGAGGGTGCCGACCAGGCGCAGCGACTGGAGCGCGAAGGCCTCGAGCGGCTCCAGAGGCCGCTGGGTGTCCGGGGCCAGGGCGCTCGTGCCCGGGGCAATGGTCGCACTGGCCATCGGGCGGCCAGGCGCCAAGAACGGGCTGCGCGCATCGCTATATTGGTAGTTCAGCACCACCGGCGGGGGGATCGCCGCGATCGCGAGCGCCGCCTGCTGGCTCGGGGCGCGGCGAATGTCCGCCAGGGTGGCATCGAGCTGGTCGAGGTTGGCGTCGCTGCAGCCCGCGAGCAGCGCGACGACGCCCAGGGCGGCCAGACGCGCGGGCATCATGGCGTCACCTGCGCGGTCGTGGGGTCGTCGAGGTAGCTGTAGGTGCGCGCGACCAGCGAGAGCCGCAGGCTGTCGCCCTGGCCGTCGACCGGCGCGATGGTCAGGTCGTGCTGGGTGACGATGCGCGCCAGTTGGCTGATGTCGGCGGCGAAGCTCGCCAGCTGGTGGTAGCCGCCGCGCACCTGGATATCCAGCGGATGCTCGATGTAGTGCTCGTTGCTGACCGTGGCACGCAGGCGAATCACCTCGATGGTCAGCCGGTTGTCCACCGCGGCGTCGCTGATGCTGTCCAGAAGCGAGGGAATCTCGGCGCTGGTGGGCAGCATGGCGCGCATGCGCCCCATCTGCTCCTCCAGGTCGGTCAGCTGGTTCTGCACGTTGGGCAGCAGCGCCACTTCCGACGCCTTTACCCGGTACTCGCTGAGAAGGCGTGCTTCCTGGCGCTTCTCCTCGGCGAGCTTGGCGCGCTTGTCGCTGACCTCCCACCAGACGAGCCCGCCGAAGGCGAGCAGGAACACCAGCGCCACGCACAGCGCGCGCAAGAGCGGCGGCCACTCGCCGGCCTCCTTGAGATCGAGGCTCTGCAGCTCCACTTCCTTGAGCCGCTGCCACTCGCGGCCCAGTTGATCGCGGGTCATCATGGGACGCTCTCCTCGCCGTTTTCCGGGCCGATCGCCTGGGTCACCTCGAAGCGAAACAGCCGCCCCTGCTGGTCCGGGGCGCTGGTCACCTCGGAGAGCACCGGCACCCCGAGCCCCGGCATGCGGGCGATGCGGCGCAGCTGCTCGGAGACCTGGCGCTCGTCGTCGGCGATGGCGGTCACGCTGACCTGATGGCCGGTGCGGGCGAGCTGTTCGAAGACCACGCCGTCGGTCAGGCTCGCCGCCAGGGCGTTGAACAGCTCCACCGTATCGGTGCGGTCCTCCTGCAGGGTCGTGAACAGCGCAAGCTGGGCCGCCAGCTGCTCGGCGTCGGTCTGGTAGCGCTTCACGTCGTCGATCTCGCGCTCCAGGGTCTCGATATGGCGGGCGATGTAGGCGGTGCGCAGCTTCTGCTCGTCGAGCTCCTGCTGGTAGATCATCGCCACCGCCAGCGCCACCAGCACGCCGAGCAGCAGGGCCAGCATCGCCAGGCCGTAGAAGCGCCGCGTGCGCCTCTCGCGGCGGGCATCGCGCCAGGGCAAAAGATTGATGTTGATACTCATTGGCTCACCTTCATCGCCAGCCCCCCGGCGGTCAGCATCGCCGGCGCGTCGCTCGCCAGCCCCTGCACGTTGAGGCGCCGGTTCACCTTCATGCGGTGGAAGGGATTGGCCAGCGTCACCGTCACGCCGTTCTCGGCGGCGATGCGCTCGGCGAGCCCCGGAATCACGCTGGAACCGCCGGCCAGCACGATGTGCTCGACGCGCTGCTTGCGACCGGCGGTGTAGTAGAGCTGGAGCGAGCGGCGCACCTGCTGGACCACGGTATCCAGAAAGGGGTCGAGCACGCTTGCCTGGTAATCCTCGGGCAGGCCGCCGCGTTTCTTGGCAAGCCCCGCCTCCTCGACGCTGAGGCCGTAGCGCTCGCGGATGGCGTCGGTCAGCTGGCGACCGCCGTAGACGCTGTCGCGGCTGTAGATGATGCGCCCGCCACGCAGCACGTGAAAGGCGTTCATGGTGGCCCCCAGGTCGACCAGCCCCACGCAGGCCGACGGCGTATCCGCCCCGCTGAGCTGGCGCCTGAGCTCGGCAAAGGCGCGCTCGACGGCAAACGACTCGACATCCACCGCGGCGGGCTCGAGCCCCGCCTGGACGAGGGTATCGGTGAGCTGGCTGACATCGCGCTGGCGACACGCCACCAAGACCACCTGCTGCTGGCTCTCGTCGAAGGAAGAAGGCCCCAGGGGCTGGAAGTCGAAGGCCACCTCGTTGAACGGAAACGGAATGTGGCGGTCGGACTCCTCGACGATGCGCGCCTCGATCTCGTCTTCGCCGAGGCTTGCGGGGAAGGTCAGCGTCTTGGTGATGGCGGCGCTGGCCGGCACGGCCACGGCGGCCTTCTTGGTGGAGGGGCGGGCGTGCTCGACGGCGTTGCGCAAGACCCTGGCCACATCGACGATGTCGCGAATGCGCCGCTCCACCACGGCGCCCTCCCTGAGCGGGCGTACGGCGTAGCTCTCGACCTGGTAGCTGTTGTCCAGCTGCTTGAGTTCGAGGAGCTTGACGGTGGCCGACGTGATGTCCACCCCGATCAGTCCCTTGCCGGGCTTGAGTAAGCGCATGGCGTCTCGCTTGGTATTATCGTCTTATGCGTATAGCGAGATTACATTATTTTTAGGCGCCTCACACCGTCAAGCCAATCAAGTCATATCAATACTGGTGGCCGCCGACATGCCTTCTTATAATGGTGACCAATTGCGCAATGCGGCCGCTAAAGCGCCGCACTGATCCTCTTTTCACGGATACCCTCTGTTCATGACGTTTCTTCGCACCCTCCTCGTTTCACTCTTCTCGCTGGTGGTGGCCGTTGCCGGCGCCATCGTGCTGGCGGTAGTGGCAGCGGCCATCTACTTCTCGCCGGGGCTTCCCGACGTTCGCCAATTGCAGGACTTCGAGCTTCACACGCCGCTGCGCATCTTCACCAGCGACGGCCGCCTGATCGGCGAGTTCGGCGAAGAGCGGCGCATGGTGGTGGACTACGACGAGATCCCCCAGGACATGATCAACGCCCTGATCGCCGCCGAGGACGCGAGCTTCTTCGAGCACGCCGGGGTCGATCCGCGAGGCCTGGCCCGCGCCGCGGTGGAGCTCGCCCGCAGTGGCGGCTCGATCCAATCCGGTGGCTCCACCATCACCATGCAGGTGGCGCGTAACTACATGCTGACGCTGGACCAGACCTTCACCCGCAAGATCCGCGAGATCCTGCTGGCGCTGCAGATGGAGCAGGTCCTCTCCAAGCAGCAGATCTTTTCGCTCTACGTCAACAAGATCTTTCTCGGCAACCGCGCCTACGGGATCGCCACCGCCGCCGAAACCTACTACGACAAGCCGCTCTCCGAGCTGACCCTGGCGGAAACCGCGATGATCGCGGGCCTGCCCAAGGCCCCTTCGGCGTTCAACCCGCTGGCCAACTCCGAGCGCTCATTGATCCGCCGCAACTGGATCCTGTTTCGCATGCGCGAGCTCGGCTACATCGACAACGATGCCTACGCCGCCGCGGTGCAGGAGCCGGTCACGGCGCGCCGCCACTACACCCAGACCGAGGTGGACGCCTCCTACGTCTCGGAAATGGCCCGCCAGTACGCCGTCGAGCGCTTCGGTGACACCGCCTACACCGGCGGCTACCGGATCTACACCACCATCGACAGCGAGCTCCAGCCCGCCGCCCGTCAGGCCTTGGCCAACGGCCTGATCGCCTACGACCAGCGCCACGGCTGGCGCGGCGCCGAGCAGAGCGACATCGCCGCAAGCCTCGTCGAAGCCCAGGAGCAGACCACGACCCAGGGCCTCGAGGAGGAGCTTTCCGAGTCGCCGGAAATCCGCCAGACCGCACGCCAGGCCGCCGAACGCAGCCAGACCGAGATCGCCGGTATCGACGGCGACGTCTCCAACTGGCTGCAAGTGCTCGAGCGCACGCCCAACTACGGCCTGCTGCGCCCGGCCATCGTGGTCCAGAGCGGCGGCCGCGAGATGCAGGTGCTGACCCGCGATCGTGAACTCAAGACCATTCCCTGGGCAGGGCTGAGCTGGGCGCGCGCCTACCAGAATCCGAGAAGCCGCGGCGGCGAGCCGTCGAGCGCCGACCAGATCGCCGTGCGCGGCGACCTGGTGCGCATCGTCGAGAACGACGACGGCTCGGTGCGCCTCTCCCAGCGCCCGGACGTCGAAGGATCGCTGGTGGTCCAGGACCCGCGCACCGGCGCGATCCTGGCGCTGCAGGGCGGCTTCGACTTCAACGCCAGCAAGTTCAACCGCGCCATTCAGGCCCAGCGCCAGTCCGGCTCGATCTTCAAGCCGTTCATCTATTTGGCCGCCCTCGACGACGGCGGCATGACCGCAGCGAGCGTGGTCAACGACGCGCCGCTGGTGGTCGACGACGGCAGCAACTCGCTGTGGCGTCCGGTCAACTCCAGCCGCGACTTCCAGGGCCCGATGCGCCTGCGCCCGGCGCTTGCCCGCTCGCGCAACCTGGTCACCATCCGCGTGCTGCAGTCCATGGGCGTGAACCCGACCATCGACTACCTGGCCGGCTTCGGCTTCTCCGTCGACCGCCTGCCCCGAGGTCTGTCGCTGGCACTGGGCAGCGCCAGCCTCACGCCCATGGAGATGACCAACGCCTACGCGGTGATCGCCAACGGCGGCTTCCAGGTCTCGCCCTGGTTCATCGAGCGCGTCACCCGCAACGACGACAACGAGGTGCTCGACGAAGCCACGCCGCGCATCGCCTGCCCGAGTTGCGCCGACGGCCAGCAGAGCGTGGAGATCGACGGCAAGGAGTACCCGATTGCCGAGCGGGTGGCCGACCCGGCAGCGGTCTACATCCTGCGTGACATGCTGCGCGACGTCATCACCTCCGGCACCGGGCGCGCCGCGCTGAGCCTGAACCGCGACGACATCGTCGGCAAGACCGGCACCACCAACAACCAGCGCGACGCCTGGTTCGCCGGCTTCAACAGCGACCTGGTCACCACCGTGTGGGTGGGCAAGGACAGCAACGAGACCACCGCCGAGTACGGCGCCAGCGCCGCGCTTCCGATCTGGATCGACTTCATGGGCCAGGCGCTGGAAGGCACCCCGCCGGCCATGCCGGAGCGCCCCGCCACGGTGGTCACCGCCCGGGTCGACCCGGACAGCGGCCGCCGCCTCTACGACGAGCAGTCCGGCGGCATCTCGGAGCTGTTCCGCGAGGATCGCCTGCCCCCCTACCAGACGCGCACCATCAGTCGCGAGCTCGAAGAGGCGAGCGGCTCCCAGGGCTCCGGCGCGGCGGAATCGATCTTCTGATCACTGCCCACCCAGGCCTTGAACGCAAAAGCCCGGAACATCGTTCCGGGCTTTTTTGTGCCTGCGTGCGTCGTGGCATACGCACTCGGGTAGTGCGTCAGGCGCGCGTCGGGAGCGCCCCTTCCCGGCGGCTGGCCAGGTAGTTGGCGCCGATCGCCACGGCCATCACCACGACGCCGGCGATCTCGGTCCACAGGTTCGGGTAGAAGACCCCGAAGATCGCCGCCCCGATGGCCAGGCGCGGAATCAGCGACATGCGCGTGAACAGGTAGCCTTCGAGCGAGGCCGCGAAGGCACACAGCGCGAACAGCGCGATCACCGCGTTCCAGATCACTACCGGTACCGGGCCGCCGATGATGATCTCCGGGTTGAACACCATGAACAGCGGAATCAGGTAGAGCCCCTTGGCGAATTTCCATGCCTGGAAGCTCGTCTCCATCGGCTTGCTGCCGGCGATCGCCGCCCCCGCGAAACCGGCAAGGGCGATCGGTGGCGTGACGTTGGAATCCTGGGAGTACCAGAACACCACCAGGTGCGCGATCAGAAGCGGCACGCCGAACTCGCTGGTCAGGGCCGGGCCCACCAGCACGATCAGCACGATGTAGCTTGCGGTCACCGGCAGTCCCATGCCGAGCACCAGGCTTGCCAGGAGCACCATCACCAGCGCCAGCACGAGATTACCGCCGGAGAAGGCGAGCATCATCGAGGAGAACTTGAGCCCGAGCCCGGTCAGGCCCACCACGCCGACGATGATACCGGCCACGGCGCAGGCCATGGAGACCGCCACGGCGTTGCGCGCGCCGAGCTCGAGCCCCTGGACCAGCTTGACGAGACCCGCCTTGATCACGCCCAGGGTACGCTCGGCGGTCACCGGCTGACCCTGTTTCGGGGCGACGAAGAAGTACCACAGCGCGTAGCGGATCACCGCCACCGCGACCATGGTGATCACCGCGTAGTAGCCCACCCGCATCGGCGAGAGGTTCATCACCAGAAGCCACACCAGCACTGCCAGCGGCAAGAGGAAGTGCCAGCCATCCTGCATCACCTGGCGCATCTTCGGCAGCTCCGAGCGCGGCATGCCCTGCATGCCCTGCTTGAGCGCGATGATATGCACGAACAGGTAGACCGTGGCGAAGTACATGATCGCCGGCAGGATGCTGATCTTGACGATCTCGAGATACGGCGTATTGGTGTACTCGGCGATCAAGAAGGCGCCGGCGCCCATCAGAGGCGGGGTGATCTGCCCGCCGGTGGAGGCGGCGGCCTCGATGCCGCCGGCCTGCTTGGCCTTGTAGCCCAGACGCTTCATCAGGGGAATGGTGAAGGCACCGGTGGTCACCACGTTGGCTATGGCGCTGCCGGAGATCGAGCCCATGCCCGCCGAGGCCAGCACCGCCGCCTTGGCCGGGCCGCCGCGCTGACGCCCGGTGGCGGCGTAGGCCAGGTCGATGAAGAACTTGCCGGCGCCGGTGCTCTCCAGAAACGCCCCGAACAGCACGAAGATGAAGATGTAGGTCGCGGCAACGCCCAGCGGCAGGCCGAAGATGCCCTCCTGGCCGAGGTAGAGCTGCCCCGCCACCCGATCGAGCGTGTAGCCGCGATGCGCCATGATGCCCGGCAGCCACTCGCCGAGCCAGGGCAGCTCGCCGCGCGGCCCGGCCAGGGCGTAGACGATGGCGATCAGCCCGATGATGGTCATCCCGAGCCCCACTGCGCGGCGGCTGGCCTCGAGCACGGTCACCGTGGCGATGATCGCCACGGTGATGTCGGTCTGGTTCCAGAAACCGGCGCGGTTGACGATCTCGTCGAGATACAGCACCAGGTAGCCGCCGGTGATGAAGGCGCCGGCGAAGAAGATGGCGTCGATGCCCCAGCCCAGCACGCCGCGCTTGCGGGTAGGGCCGAACACCGGAAACATCAGAAACGCCAGCAGCATGATCAGCGCCAGGTGGATGCTGCGCTGGTAGAAAAGCCCCAGCGGCTGGATGCCGGCGGAGTAGAGCTGGAAAAGCGACAGGGCGACCGCCACGAAGGTGATCGCCCAGAGCGCCAGGCGCGGCTGCACCGCGTTGGCACCGGGCATGACCACCGGCGGTTGAGTGGTTTCGCTCATGGGAACCTCGAAGAGAGCAATGGAAGCTAAAGGGATGAAACGTCGATATTGGAATGTCTTTTTTTCAGTTCGCGCCGGCGTGATGGCGGGCGCGGGTCAGGGCGTGGTGAGCTCGACATATACCCGCTCGCCGGCGGCACGCGCGGAAAGGCTCACCGTCGGGTACTCGCCGCCAGGCCAGGCCAGCCGGTGATCCACCGCCGGGGTGCCCACGCGCAGTGCGTAGCGATTGCCCGGCACCGGCTCCATGATCTCTTCGATCCAGTAGCCGCCTTCGCCGTCGGACACCTGCACCCCGCGGCCTTCGATATGGCCAAGCCCGGCGGCGAAGTCCGGCTGGTGGCTGCGCTCGAGCACCATGGCGCCTTCACGGTTCACATAGCAGTCGCGCACGGTGAAGTGTTCCACCGAATGGTTCCAGGTCATGCACCAGCGGCTGCCCGCCGGCGCCGGCTCGTCGAGCAGTACCTCGCCGCTTTCGCGGGTGACCAGCAAATGCGCCGGCGCCTGTTCCCAGGCGCCGGCGGGCGGTATCACCAGCGAAAGCGTCATCAGCGGCAGAAACGACCACTGCATGAGAACGCCTCCTCGGGGATCAAGGACGCAGGCGGTCCGGAATCTCGGCGCCGACTTCCTCGAAGTAGCGGATCGCGCCGGGATGCAGCGGCACCGGGGTGGAGGCCATGGTGAACTCGATGGTGGTGTCGTTGGCCGCAGGGTGCACCGCGATCAGCTCGTCGATGTGCTCGAACAGAAGCTGGGTGAGCTGGTAGGCGAGCTCTTCGTCCATGTCGGCGTTGACCACCAGCACGTTGGGAATGCCGATGGTCTGCACCGCCTCGTCCATGCCGTCGTAGAGGCCTTCCGCCAGCTCGTAAGGCGCGAACACCGCCTCCTCTTCCTGGGCGTTGGCAATCTCCTCGTCGGAAAGGCCGATCAGGCGGATGTCGCGGGTGGCCGCCAGGTTCATGATCGAGCTGGTCGGCGGGCCGACGCTCCAGAAGCCGGCGTCGATGTCGCCATCGCGGATGGCGTCGGCGGTCTCGTTGAAATTCAGCCGCTGGGCGGTGAAGTCGTCGTAGCTTACGCCATTGGACTCGAGCACGGCGCGGGCGTTGAGCTCGGTGCCGCTGCCCGGCGCGCCGACGGAGACGCGCTTGCCGGCCAGATCACTGATGCCCTGAATGTCGGATTCCGCCAGCACCACCAGCTGCACGGCGTTGGGGTAGATCGAGGCCAGCGCCCGGGTGTTCTCGACCTGGCGGCCTTCGAAGTCGCCGGTGCCGGTGTAGGCCTGGTAGACGGTATCGGCCAGGGCGGTGGCGAGATCCGCGTCGCCGCGCATGATCAGGCCCATGTTCTCGACCGAGGCACCGGTGACTTCCGCAGTGGCCTGGGCACCTTCGATATGGTTGTTGATCATTTCGGCCAGCCCCCCGCCGATGGGGTAATACACCCCGCCGGTGCCGCCAGTGGCGATCGAGAGCTGCTGGGCGCTGGCGGGTAGCGCCAGGGCCAGCATGGTGGTGGCTACTGCATAGTTCAGCGTTCGCATGAGCATTGCCCCTGTCTTGAAAGATCGTTGTTGACGTTCTTGAAAGATCGTTGTTGACGTTGCAGATCCAGGCGGTGCAAAACGACCATCCGGGTATCGGAGAGCGTTTAACCGACGTTAGCACGGTTTCAAATCAAACGTTAATGGGACGATGGTTCCATAGCCAAGAGGGCGAAAACGCCCTTCGCCGGGTGCCAGGTAGCATTGCTATAGGGCTGCTCGCCCAGGCCAAGTGGCGCGAATTTCTGTAGAATGACCCCCATCCGACCACAATGTCCGCTATTTTAGCGTTTAAACGCACGATCGAGACGATCAAGGAGAGTCGATGGCCTCGCCCCTGCCCCGCCCCAACCTGGCCATCAGCGCCTACCGAGAACTCAAGCGCGACATCATTCGTGGCCGCTACCAGGCCGGCGAAAAACTGCTGATGAGCCTTCTGAAAGAGCGCTACGGGCTGAGCACCGGCCCGCTGCGCGAGGCGCTCTCCCAACTGGTGGCGGATCGCCTGGTGGTCGCCATCAGCCAGCGCGGCTACCGCGTGGCCGCGATGTCGCTGGCCGAGCTCAACGACATCTACGATGCGCGCGCCCAGCTCGAGGGGTTGATCCTGAGGCTTGCCATCGAGCGCGGCGACGACGACTGGGAAGCCGGCGTGCTGGCCACCGCCCATCGCCTTGGCAAGATCACCCGCCTCAACACGCCGACGGACCTGCTCGACGTGTGGGATGCGCGCCACCAGGCGTTTCATACCGCCATCGCCAGCGGCTGCAATTCACCGCACCTTCTGCAGATGCGCGAGTCGCTGTTCAACCAGGTGGAGCGCTACCGTCATCTATGGCTTCAGGAGACGGTGATGTCCGCCCCGGCGCTCGAACGCAAGCATCGCGAGCATACCGCGCTGGTCGAGGTGATCCTGGCCCGCGACGCCGAACGCGCCGCCGTCCTGATGCGCGAGCATTTGATGACCCCGGTGCTCATCATCACCGACGTGCTGCGCGCGCGGGGTATCGACTAACGTCGGCGTTTCAAAAAAATGTAGATATTTTAAAATAACGGCGATAGATTGAATCAGGCGGCCTGGTACCGCCCCGACTTCCATTTTTCGCCGTGCTCACCGGTTGCAAGCGCGGCGCCACGCCACGAGCCAACACGCTCAGGAGCCTTCGCCATGTCACGCTTCAACTGGGACGACCCGCTTCTTCTGGAACAGCAGCTCAGCGACGAGGAGCGTCAGATTCGCGACGCCGCCCGGGACTACTGTCAGGAAAACCTTCAGCCTCGCGTGCTCGGCGCTTTCCGCGAAGAGCGCTTCGATCGCGAGATCATGTCCGAGATGGGCGAGCTTGGCCTGCTCGGCGCGACGGTTTCTGAGGCGTACGGCGGCGCCGGCGTCAACCACGTGGCCTACGGTCTGATCGCCCGGGAGGTCGAGCGCGTCGATTCCGGCTACCGCTCGGCGATGAGCGTGCAGTCGTCGCTCGTGATGTACCCGATCGAAACCTACGGCAGTGAAGAGCAGAAGCAGAAGTACCTGCCCAAACTTGCCACCGGCGAGCTGGTCGGCTGCTTCGGGCTGACCGAGCCGGACCACGGCTCCGACCCGGGTTCGATGATCACCCGCGCCGAAAAGGTCGACGGCGGCTACCGCCTGACCGGGGCCAAGATGTGGATCACCAACAGTCCGATCGCCGATCTCGCCGTGGTGTGGGCGAAATCCGCCGCCCACGACGACCAGATCAAGGGCTTCATCGTCGAGCGCGGCACGGAAGGCTTCTCCACGCCGAAGATCGAGGGCAAGGTGTCGCTACGCGCCTCGATCACCGGCGAGATCGTGCTCGATGGCGCCTTCGTGCCGGAAGAGAACCTGTTACCTAACGTCAGCGGCCTGAAAGGCCCGTTCGGCTGTCTCAACAAGGCGCGCTACGGCATCGCCTGGGGCGTGATGGGCACTGCCGAGTTCTGCTGGCACGCCGCGCGCCAGTACACCCTGGATCGCAAGCAGTTCAACCGCCCGCTCGCCGCCAACCAGCTGATCCAGAAGAAGCTCGCCGACATGCAAACCGAGATCGCCCTCGGCCTTCAGGCGGCCTTGCAGGTCGGCCGGCTGATGGATGCGGGCAACTGGACCCCGGAGATGGTGTCGCTGATCAAGCGCAACAACTGCGGCAAGGCGCTGGACATCGCGCGCCTCTCCCGCGACATGCACGGCGGCAACGGGGTGTCGGACGAGTACGGCGTGATTCGCCACATGGTGAACCTGGAGTCGGTCAATACCTACGAGGGGACCCACGACGTGCACGCGCTGATCCTGGGCCGCGCCCAGACCGGCCTGCAGGCGTTCTTCTAACCTGCCGAACGAGGTGCCCCCATGAGCGATACGCCCACGCCGCTTGCCGGCATCAAGGTGCTCGATCTCTCCCGCGTGCTCGCCGGCCCCTGGTGCGGGCAGCTGCTGGCGGACCTGGGCGCCGAGGTGATCAAGATCGAGCGCCCGGGCCTGGGCGACGATACCCGCCAGTGGGGCCCGCCCTGGTTGGGAGAAAGAGTGGGAGAAGGGCTGGGAGACGAGGCTGCCGACAGCTTCGAGTCCGCCTACTACCTGTGCGCCAACCGCGGCAAGCGCTCGGTCACCGTCGACATGGCCAAGCCCGAGGGGCAGGCGCTGATCAAGACGCTCGCCCGCGGCGCCGACGTGCTGCTCGAGAACTTCAAGGTCGGCGGGCTTGAGAAGTACGGTCTCGATTTCGAAAGCCTGAAGGCGATCAATCCGGGGCTCGTCTACTGCTCGATCACCGGTTTCGGCCAGCAGAGCCCCTACGCCCATCGCGCCGGCTACGACTTCATGATCCAGGCCATGGGGGGCCTCATGAGCCTGACTGGCCAGCCGGACGGCGCCCCCGGCGGCGGGCCGGTCAAGGTGGGCGTGGCGATCACCGACCTGTTCACCGGGCTCTACGCCAGCAACGCCATTCTCGCCGCGCTCTACGCCCGGCGTGACTCTGGCCAGGGCTGCCATGTCGATCTTTCGCTGATGGACGTGCAGGTCGGGGTGCTGGCCAACCAGGCGAGCAACTATCTCACCTCCGGCCTGGTACCGACGCGCCTGGGCAACGCCCACCCCAACATCGTGCCCTACCAGGCCTTCGCCACGCGCGATGGCCATCTCATCGTCGCGGTGGGCAACGACACGCAGTTCCAGCGCTTTTGCCAGGTGATCGGCGAACCGGCGCTTTGCGAGGATGCGCGCTTTGCCACCAACGGCGCGCGGGTGGCGAATCGTGCGCTGCTGGTTCCCATCCTGGAGGCGGCGCTCGCGCGGCGCTCGCTCGACGAGTGGCTGGCCGCTTTTGAAGCGGTGGGCGTGCCCTGCGGGCCGATCAACACCCTCGACCGCGTCTTCGACGACGCCCACGTCAAGGCGCGCACGCTCCAGC
>NZ_JAMZBC010000093.1 GCF_024158715.1 Halomonas sp. 707D7
ACCCATGCGGCTGCCGTTCGGCCCAGTCGGCGAGTGCCACCTGCTCGAGCGCTCGCCAGAGCCTGGCATCATCGGCGCTCGGGTCGGCCAGGCGGAGATTGTCCGCGAGCGTGCCGTCGAAGAGATCCACCTGCTGAGAAAGGAAGGCGAAACGCGCAGCGCGCTCCTCAAAGTTCACGTTGCAGGGCATCCGCCCCGCCACCTCGACCCGCCCCTGGGCAGGCGCCAGCCGACCCAGCAGCAGGTTCGCCAGGGTCGACTTGCCCGCCCCGGAGATACCGGTGACCGCCACGCGATCACCCGCGCCGATCTTCAGCGAGACCCCCTCGAGTGCTGGTTCGAGCATGCCGGGATAGCGGTAGCCTGCATTCTCGAGAAGCACGTCATAACCGCCCTGCCCCACCGGCAAAGAAGTAGTCGTCGCCGTTTCGACCGGCGCCGAGGAAGCCAGCCGATCGAGGCGCAGAACACTTTGAAAGCTCGCGCCGAACTTCAGGAACGCACTCGGCAGCGAGGTCAGGATCTCGCTGCTGCCGAGCACCAGCAAAAGCACCATGACGACGATCGGCGCATCGATGCGCCCCGTTGCCAGCGCCTCGCCGCCCACGCGAAGGGCCACGATCAGCAGCAGCCCGCAAACAAGCAGAATCAAGGCGTTGCCTGCAGCGGCCTTGAAGGCGAGCCGGCGTTGATTGCTCCCCGAACGCGCCTCGAGCGCATCGATTTTTTCTTGGTGCCAGCGTGCGGTCCCGTAGCTTGAAAGCTCTGCACAGGCCTGGAGCTGGTCCAGCACCAGGTTGCGCAGCGTGCCTTGATCGCGGACCTGCTGCCCGCTCTGGCGAAAACCCCAGGCGGCGAATCCGAGCGTGAGCAGCGCCCAGAGCGCGATGAGAACGCCTGCGACCAGAAGCGCCAAACCGGGCAGCCAGATGGCGATGAACAGCGCGACCAGAAGAGTCGCCACAAGCGCCACCAGCGGCGGTATCAGAAGGCGCAGGTAAAGGTTGTCCAGCGTATCGATGTCCGCCGTCAAGCGGGTCAGCCAGTCGCTTGCCCGTCGGCGCCCGAGCGAGGCGGCATCCAGGCGCGTCAGGTAGCCGAACACCTGGTAGCGCAGATCCGCCAGCAGCGTGAGCACCATGTTGTGGTTGTAGAGCCGCTCGACATAGCGGGCGACGGTGCGCGCCAGGGCGAAAAAGCGAATGCCGCCGCCGGGCACGTAGATGTCCAGCGTCGATGGCTGCCCCGCCGCCAGCAAGAGTCCTGCCAGCGCGCAGGCGGTGATGAACCACCCGGATAACCCCAGCAGCGCCAGTCCCGACAGCAGCGTGGCCAGCACCAGGAGCGAGCCGACCAGGAAAGCCGACCGCCGACGCACCAGCAGCGAGAGCCAAGGGTAGAGCGTGGAAAAAAGTGCCTTCATGGGGCGATCTCCTCGAGCCGCTGATGCGCGCAGTGCCAGTGGCGCGTGGCGATCGAGCGTACGTGGGGATGGTGCGTGGCGATGACCAGCGTGCGCCCGGCCCTCGCCCAGCGGCCGAGCGCCTCGACCACCACCGCCTCGGTCCCGGCATCCAGGTTCGCCGTCGGCTCGTCGAGCAGCACGAGCGGCGCCTCGCTCAGGTAGATGCGCGCCAGCGCCAGCCGCTGCGCCTGCCCACCCGAGAGACCCACGCCCCGCTCACCGAGCGGCGTCTCCAACCCCTGCGGCAACGCCTCTAGAAGCTCACCAAGGCCTGCCTGATCGAGAGCCTCGCGCATGGCCTCGGGCCCGGCCTCGGGATCGGCGAGTGCCAGGTTGTCAGCAAGACTCCCTTGCAGCAGACAAGGCGACTGATCGAGCCAGGCCACCTGCGTTTGCGGCCGACGACGAAGTTCTCCCGCCCGAGGCACCATGAACCCTGCCAGCAGCGCCAACAGTGACGACTTGCCGCTTCCCGATGCGCCGGTCAGTACCACCACGTCACCGGGCTCGAGCACCAGCGACACGTCACCCAGCACGCTTTCGCCATCGTGACCGATCTCCACATTGATGAGTTCGAGCAGCGCATCATTGTCAGGAGCATTCGCGGGCCCAGCCGCCTTGCGAGGTTGATCGAGCAGGTAGACCAGGCTTTCCGCCGCGCCCAGCGCCGCCGCGCGGTCGTGGTAGTGCTGGGAAAGCGTGCGCAGCGGCTGAAAGAATTCCGGCGCCAGCAGAAGCACGGCCAGCCCGGAGAACAGCGTCAAGGAGCTGGCGGGGCCATAATCGATATAGCCCAGCAGCCCGAAACCGACATACATGGCCACCACCGCGATGGCCACGGAGGCGAAGAATTCGAGTACCGCCGAAGAAAGGAAGGCGAGCCGCAGCGTCTTCATGGAAAGCCGCCGATACTCGTCGGTGGCGTACCAGACATCGCGGCGCGCCTGCTCGGTTCGCCCGAACAGCTGCAGCGTGCTCATTCCCCGCACCCGATCGACGAAGTGTGCCGAAAGCCGCGAGATCGCGCCGAACTGCTCGCGATTCAAGCGCTCGGCGCCCATGCCCACCAACGCCATGAAGAACGGAATCAGCGGTGCCGCCAGCAGCAGGAAGATCACCACCACGTAGTCGAGCGCACCGACCACGCAGGCGATCAGTAACGGCAGCACCACCACGATGCGAAGCTGCGGATGAAACCGCGCGAAGTAGCCCTCGAGAGCATCGACGTGCTCGACCGCCTGGGTCGCCAGCGCCCCGCTCTGATGACGGGTGAGCCAGAGCGGGCCCAGAGCGGCAAGCTGGTCGAGAAGCTGGCGCCGAACGCGTTGGCGAATCCGCAGACTCGCCTCGAACCCCAGCACCTCCTGCCCCCACTGCAGACCTGCACGCAGCACCACCAGCGCGACAAGCAACAAGAAGACCCCACTCAGCGACCCGAGCGACTGGCCCTGAACGATGAGCCGGTCGACCAGCCAGGCAACGCCCACCAGCAAGGCGGTGGTGCTCGCCCCGGCGAGCACCCCACAGACCGCCGCACCGGCCAGCCGCTTACGCTGCGTGCGCGCCAGTTCAGCGAGAAACTGGCGCGGCGTCGTGGGTGCGGGGTTGGACGTATCCCCCCTCATGAGATCAGTGGTACCCCTCGCCGATGCGAACCTTGCCGCGGAACACCCAGTAGGTCCAGGCGGTGTAGGTCAGCACGACCGGAATGACGAACAGCACGCCGATGAGCAGAAAGAGCTGGGATTCCGGCGCCGAGGCAGCGTCCCACAGGGTGTAGTTCGGCGGCACGATCACCGGCCACTTGCTGACGATCAACCCCAGATAGGTGAACACGTAAATGCCGATGGTGGCGACGAAGGGAATTCCCTCGCGACGGTTCTGGACGCTTCGGAACACCGCATAGGCACACAGCAGCGCGAGCACCGGGAAGATCCAGATGATCTTGAGGTTGCCGAACCAGCGCTCCCACACCAGGTTGTCGATGAACGGCGTCCAGAGGCTGATGATCGCGAACACCACCAGCACCGCACCCAGCAGCATGGGCGTGATCTTGTAGGCCCACGCCTGGATGTGCCCTTCGGTCTTGAGAATCAGCCAGGTCGCGCCCAGAAGCGCATAGCCCGCCATCAAGCCAAGGCCGGTGAGCATCGAGAACGGCGTCAGCCAGTCGAAGGCGCCGCCCACGTAGACGAAGTTCTCCACCGGGAACCCCTGGATATAGGCGCCGACCACCGCGCCCTGGGCAAAGGCCGCCACCGCGGAGCCGTAGCAGAAGGCCCGATTCCACCAGCGGCGGTTGCGCCGCGACTTGAAGCGGAACTCGAAGGCAATGCCGCGAAAAATCAGCCCGGCCAGCAGCAGGAAGACGCCGATGTAGAGCGCCGGCAGAAACACCGAGTAGACCAGCGGGAAGGCGCCCAGAAGCCCTGCCCCGCCGAGCACCAGCCAGGTCTCGTTGCCGTCCCAGATGGGCGCGACGGAGTTCATCATCACGTCGCGCGAGTCCTCGTCCGGGGCGAAGGGGAAAAGAATGCCTATCCCCAGGTCGAAGCCGTCCATCAGCACGTACATGATCACGCCAAAGCCGATGATCCCGGCCCAGATGATAGAGAGATCGAACATTTCCATGGTTAGCTCCTGACCGGCTCAACGTCATCATCAAAAGGAGTGTGCGCAGCGGACAGCGGGCGCTTGGGACGGTTGGCGTCCCGGTCGGTTTCCGCCTGGGCCTGGGCGGGCAGCATGCCGTTACGCACCACTCGAGTGAGATAGTAGATCCCCGAGTAGAACACCACGGCGTAGACCAGCACGTAACCGATCAGCGAGAAGAGTGCCACGGGCCCTGTCAGCGACGGCGTCAAGCCCTCGGCGTGGGTCATCATGCCGTAGACGAGCCAGGGCGCGCGGCCGGACTCGGTCACGATCCAGCCCGCCAGCACGGCGAGAAACGGCAGCGAGATCATGCCCACTAGGGTTTTCAGGAAAAGCTCGCTTTCGAAGACGCGACCGCGGCGGCGCAGCAGAAGTCCGGCGAACGATACCGCGATCATGACCAGGCCGATGCCGACCATGACGCGAAACGACCAGAATACCAGCGCCACCGGCGGCTGCTCTTCCGGCGCCGCTTCGCTGATGCCGGGAATCTCGCCGTCGAGCGAGTGGGTAAGGATGATGCTGGCCAGATGAGGAATGCCGATCGCGAAGCGGTTCTCCTGCGCCTGCTGATCCGGAATCGCGAACAGCAGAAGCGGTACGCTGCCGGAGGTTTCCCAGTGCCCTTCCATCGCCGCCACCTTGGTCGGCTGATGCTCGAGCGTGTTGAGACCATGGTAGTCGCCGATCACCGCCTGGGCGGGAGTGAGCACCATCAAGAGCCACAGACACATCGACAGCGCCCGACGATTGGCCGACACGTCGCGCCCACGCAGCAAAAACCAGGCGCTGACGCCGGCCACCACGAACCCGCCGGTGATGAACGATGCCACCGCCATGTGCGCGAAACGGTAGGGAAAGGAGGGATTGAAGATCGCCGCGCTCCAGGAAGTGACGTGGAAGCGGTTGTCGATCAGCTCGACGCCGGCCGGCGTGTGCATCCAGCTGTTGGCCGAGAGAATCCAGAACGCGGAAATGAAGGTGCCTACCGCGACCATGATCGCCGCGAAGAGATGAACGCCTTCGGGCACCTTGCCGCGGCCAAAGAGCAGCACACCCAGAAACGCCGCCTCGAGGAAGAACGCCGTGACCACTTCATAGCTCAGCACCGGCCCGATGAAGTTCGAGGCGGCCAGCGAGAAGTTGCTCCAGTTGGTCCCGAACTGGAAGGACATCACGATGCCTGACACCACGCCCATGGCGAAGACCACCGCGAACACCCGCGTCCAGAAGGCGGCCAGCCGGTCCCAGGCGGGGTTTTCGGTCTTGAAGAACAGGCCGTGCAAGAGCGCGATATACGAAGCAAGGCCGATGGTGAAGACGGGAAAGATGGCATGAAAGCAGACGACGAACGCGAACTGTATTCGCGAAAGCATCAAGGGGTCGAGTTCCATAACGCACTCCTGAAACCGGGGAAAGATGAAACGCCCATGGGTAACCAACACTCGGTCATGGCACCGTTCACCCGCTGCTCGACCAAGCTTGTCTTTACTCACAGGCTCATCTTAGCCCCTGGCCGCACGCGTTACACGACCCTCGGCGCGCCAATGCTGGGGCGCAATGACGCACATCAAGCAAACTCGATATAGCTCAGCTCATCACCACGAGGCTCACCATGTAGCCGGTGTAACCGATGAACAGCGCAAACAGCACGCCACCTTCCACGCGGTTGATGCGCCGCGGTCGTCCGCGCCAGGAGAAGGCGAACAGTACCATCAGAAGCGTCATGCAGGTCATCACGCTCCAGTCACGCACCAGCACCTCGCGCCCGGCCTCGATCGGCGCGATCAAGCCGGCAAGCCCTACCACCGCGAGGCTATTGAAGAGATTGGACCCCACCACGTTGCCCAGCACCAGGTCGTGCTCGCCGCGCCGCAAGGCGCTGATGCTCGAGGCGAGCTCGGGCAGCGAAGTACCCACCGCCACCACGGTCAGGCCGATGATCAGGTCGCTCACCCCGAAGGCAGTGGCGATCTCGACCGCCCCCCAGACCAGCATTCGTGAGCTCACGACCAGCAGCACCAGCCCCGTCAGCGTCCAGAACAGCGACTTGCCCCGCGACATGGGCGCCTGCTCGAGACTGTCGAGCACTTCCTCCTCCAGCGCATCGCCCTGCTGGGCGCGCGCGCGCCAGATGCTGAAACCGATGAAAAGCGCCAGCGCCAGCAGTAGAATGCTCGCCTCGATGCGCGTCACCCAGCCGTCGAAGAGCATGTAGCCGGTGAGCAGCATCGCCCCGACCAAAAGCGGCATCTCCTTGCGGATCACGCTCGAATGCACGGCCAATGGCGCCATGAGCGCGACGAAGCCGAGCACCAGGCCGATATTGGCGATATTCGAGCCGTAGGCATTGCCCACCGCCAAGCCAGGGTTGCCCTGGAGCGCGGCAAGCACCGACACCATCATTTCCGGGGCCGAGGTGCCGAAACCGATCACCAGCATGCCGATCAGCAGCGGCGACAGCCCCAGAAGCTTCGACAGCGACGCGGCGCCGTCGATGAATTTCTCGGCGCTCCAGATAAGTAGTACCAGCCCGATCGCGACGGCTAGAAAGGCGAGCAGCATGAAGGCTCCTTGGCAAGCATGAGGATAAACACGACGAAAGCGACTGCATCGTTGTCTAAGCTAGTAGCGAGGTCAAGCACCGAATCGCCTCGACCCACTGTCGCCGGGTTTGACAGCCTCGGACGGCCAGCGTATCAATCGCCCTTCGGGTTTCGTTGAGAGTAATCGATTGCGTTACAACCACGTCATCAAACGCCCTTCGCTGGCGATATCCCCGCCGCTGGTAGATAGCCAGCCGCCGGAGACGCGCCTGACCCGCCGGCGGCTGCGCGCCTGTCACGAATGCGACTGGGTGTCGGCACTGCCGCCGCTGGGCTCCGGCGAGAAGGCCAACTGCCCGCGCTGCGCGCATACGCTGGTCAAGCGCCACCGCTTTCCGGCCCAGCGCAGCATGGCGCTGGCGGTCGCGTCCTTGATCGCGCTGATCATCGCGGTGTCGTTCCCCTTCGTGAGCTTCAGCGTCAGCGGGGTGAGCAACCGCATCGAGCTCTCCCAGACCGCGACCACGCTGATCGCCTTTCACCAGCCGATGGTGGCGATCGCCGTGATCATGACCATCGCCGTGCTCCCGGCGCTCTACCTGGTCGGGGTCATCTGGCTGCAGTACGGCCTGCTGCGCGGCCGCCCTCAGCCTTTCAGCCGCGATATCGCCCGTTCGCTTTCACATCTGGTGCCGTGGATGATGGCCGACGTGTTCATCATCGGCGCGCTGGTCAGCCTGATCAAGATCGCGGGCCTCGCCCAGATCAGCCTCGGCATCTCCTTCTGGGCGTTCTGCGCCTTCGCTCTCCTGCTGCTCAAGACCAGCCAGTCGCTGGACGCGGACTGGATGTGGTTCTCCCTCGAGGGCGAGCCGCTCGCCCCTGAAGGCACGCGCACCGGCACCACCGCAGCGGCCCAGAACGTCACGGGTTGCCCCACCTGCGGGCTGATCAACCGGCTACCCGCCAACGGCAAGGCGCGCTGCCGTCGCTGTCACGAGAAGCTCCACAAGCGCCTGCCGCACAGCCTCCAGCGCACCTGGGCGCTGCTGTTCGCCGCCACGGTCATGTACATTCCCGCCAACGTCTATCCGATCATGACCACCACGAGCCTGGGGTCGAGCTCGCCCTCGACGATCATTGGCGGGGTGGTACAGCTTCTGCAGATGGGTTCGTGGCCGGTCGCGGCGGTCATCTTCGTGGCCAGCGTCATCGTGCCGGTCGGCAAGCTCTTTGCCCTGTCCTGGCTGTGCCTGGCGGTGCGTCGAAGCGGCGAGTTGAAAGCCCAGAGCCGCACCCGGCTCTACCGGCTGACCGAATTCATCGGCCGCTGGTCGATGGTCGACGTCTTCGTGGTGGCGATCCTGGTGGCGCTGATCCGCGCGGGCTCGCTGATGTCGATCACCCCTGGGCCCGCCGCGCTTGCCTTCGGCGCCGTGGTCGTGCTAACCATGCTCGCCGCGATGACCTTCGACCCGCGCCTTCTATGGGACACCCCTCCCCCACGCGCCCCCCGGCCAGGACGTGCTGCCACGTCCACAACAGCGACCAAGGAATCAGTGGATGGCTGACGAGTTACCCCAAGGCGAAACGCCGCCGAACGACGAGAACGACCTGCACCGCGCGCGGCCCTCGCGCCAGACGCGGCTATCGCCGATCTGGATCGTCCCGATCGTCGCGGTGATCATCGGCCTGTGGCTGGTGTACGACAACTACACCAGCCGCGGCACGCTGATCACCCTGACCACCAACAATGCCGAGGGGATCGAAGCGGGCAGCACGCTGATTCGAAGCCGCAACGTCGAGATCGGCCTGGTGCAGAGCGTGCGGCTGTCCGACGATCTTTCCCACGCGGTCATGACCGCGCGCATCCAGCCCGAGGCCGAAGCGATGCTGCGCCAGGACAGCCGCTTCTGGGTGGTCAAGCCGCGCATCGGTCGCGAAGGAATCAGCGGGCTCGGCACGGTGCTCTCCGGCGCCTACATCCAGCTCCAGCCCGGGCGCTCCGACGACCCGCGCCGCGAATTCGAGTTGAGCGACGTGCCGCCGGTGGCCACCGCCGGCCAGGCGGGGCTGCAGATCAGCCTGGTCAGCCAGCTCGGCAACTCGCTGCGCGTGGGCGACCCGGTCTCCTACCAGGGCTACACCGTGGGGCGCGTCGAGGACAATCGCTTCGAACCCGAGTCGCGCACCATGCACCACCAGGTGTTCATCGAAGAGCCCTACGCCCAACTGGTCACCGACAGCACCCGCTTCTGGACCTCCAGCGGCATCGACTTTCGCCTCGACGCCAACGGCGTGCGGGTCAACGTCGAGTCGCTGGAGGCGCTGCTCGGCGGCGGCGTGACCTTCGGCGTACCGGAAGATCTGCCCATGGGCAAGCCGGTGAGCAACAACACCCGCTTCACCCTCTACGCCGACGAGGACGACGCCCGGGAAGGCACCTTCAACCGTTACCTCGAGTACGTGCTGCTGGTGGACGACACCGTGCGCGGGCTCTCGCGCGGGGCACCGGTGGAGTTTCGCGGCGTGCGCATGGGCAGCGTGGTCGCCGTGCCCTGGAACTTCACCGCGCCGCAGCCCAACTCCCGCGCCCAGTTCGCCATCCCCGTGTTGATTCGCATCGAACCCCAGCGGCTGGGCATCGAGAGCGAAGACATCGACATCGACGAGTGGCAGGCGCGCTTCGATCGCATGTTCGATCTCGGCCTTCGCGCGTCGCTCAAGAACGGCAACCTGTTGACCGGGGCACTGTTCGTCGACCTGAACTTCCAGCGCGACCTGGCCGGCACCTACCGCGAGGAGATGTTCTCCGAGCGTCAGGTGTTCCCCACCGTGGCCGGCGGGTTCGCCCAGATCCAGGCCCAGGTGACCAGCCTTCTGGACAAGCTCAACGCGCTGGAAGTCGAGCCGCTGCTGGCGGGGCTCGATCGCAACCTGCAGGCTTCCGAGCGCGTGCTCGACGAGGTGCGCGAGGTGAGCGCCTCGCTCAACACCTTGCTGAGCGACCCGGACACCCAGGCACTGGGCGGCAACGTCAACGCCACCCTCGAGGAGCTTCGCAGCACCCTGGAAGGGCTCTCGCCGGCGTCGCCTGCCTATCAGGACCTGACCTCGGCCATCGAGCGTCTCGATCGCCTGATGCGCGACCTGCAGCCCTTGACACGCACGCTCAACGAGAACCCGCGGGCGCTGCTTTTCGACAATCTGGACGCGGAAGACCCCATTCCGCGGGCCCCTCGGTAAAAGGACGACCTCATGCGCTCCAAGATGTTGAAGACAGCCCTCCTCACCAGCCTGCTGGCGCTGCTCGCCGGGTGCGCCTCGAGCGTGACGCCGCCGGCGCGCTACATGCTGCCGGCAACGCCCATCACCAGCCCCGCCGCCGGTGAGCGCACCCTGCAGATACGCACGCCGCGTCTGGCTCACTACCTCGACGTCGACGGCGTCGTCATGCAGCTCGACGACATCACTCTCGTCGAGGCGCGCGAGCACCAGTGGGCCGAGGCGCTGGGCCGCCAGCTCGAGCGCAGCCTGCGCGGGCGGCTCTCCCAGGAGCTTCCCCGGGTACGCGTGGTGCGCGCCGAAGGGGCGGCCAGCGGCGCGCCAACGCTGACCCTCGAGGTGGACCAGTTCCAGGGCCGCTACGACGGCAATGCCGTCGCCAGCGGCCAGTGGCAGCTGCGCGGTGCGGACAACCAGCTGCTGGCGCTGGAAAGCTTCTCCGTCGAGACCGAGCTCGACCAGGACGGCTACCCGGCCCTGGTGCGCGCGCTCGGCCAGAGCATCGATCTTGCGGCGATGCAGATCGCCCGCGAGCTTCGCACCGGCGGCTACTTCTAGGCCGCCCCCTGCCCGGCACGCGCGCCGCCCCTTCCGGGTGGCGCGCGTGCATCACGTGTCGAACGCGAAGCACGCGCTAGTAAAAGGGCCTCGCAGGCGGGCGCGCTATCTGGCAAACTTCGCTGCCGCGCGGATCGAACCCCGCGTTTTCAACCTATTTAGAACCCTAGCTTGGTGACAGCGCCCCTGCGCTTTTGCTGGCAATGGCGGAGAACCCATGAGCTTTTCGGAACTTGGTCTGCAGGACGACTTACTACGCGCCATTACCAACCAAGGCTACACCCAGCCCACGCCCATCCAGCAGAAGGCCATTCCGATGGTGCTGGCCGGGCGGGATCTGTTGGCCAGCGCCCAGACCGGGACGGGCAAGACCGCCGGCTTCACGCTGCCCATGCTGCAGCGGCTCAGCAACGGCAAGCGCCCGGGCAAGCGCCAGGTGCGCGCCCTGGTGCTGACGCCCACCCGCGAACTCGCCGCCCAGGTCGGCGAAAGCGTGACGGATTACGGCAAGTACCTGCCGCTCACCTCGCACATCATCTTCGGCGGCGTGGGCCAGAACCCGCAGGTCGAAGCGCTCAGAAAGGGCCTCGACATCCTGGTGGCTACCCCCGGCCGGCTGATGGATCTGCAACAGCAGGGCCACGTGGATCTCTCCCAGGTCGAGATTCTGGTGCTCGACGAAGCCGATCGCATGCTCGACATGGGCTTCATCCACGACATCAAGCGCATCCTCAAGCTCTTGCCGGCCAAGCGCCAGAACCTGCTGTTCTCGGCGACCTTCTCCAACGAGATCCAGACGCTGGCCACTCAGCTTCTCGACAACCCGGCGCTGGTCGAAGTCGCGCCGCGCAACACCACCGCCGAGAAGATCGACCAGACCATCTACCGGGTCGACCGCGACAAGAAACGTGAACTGCTGGCCCACCTGATCACTCGCCACGGCTGGTTCCAGGTGCTGGTCTTCACCCGCACCAAGCACGGCGCCAACCGCCTGGCGGAGCAGCTTTCCAAGCAGGATATCCCGGCCATGGCAATCCACGGCAACAAGAGCCAGGGCGCACGCACCCGGGCGCTGGGCGCCTTCAAGAGCGGTGACCTGCAGGTGCTGGTGGCCACCGACATCGCCGCTCGCGGGCTCGACATCGACGAGCTGCCCTTCGTGGTCAACTTCGACTTGCCCAACGTGGCCGAGGACTACGTCCACCGCATCGGCCGTACCGGTCGTGCCGGCAGCGATGGCGAAGCGGTGTCGCTGGTGTGCGTGGACGAGCACGCCCTGCTCGCCAGCATCGAGAAGCTGATCAAGCAGAACCTGCCCAAGAAGATCGAGCCGGGTTTCGAGCCCGACCCCAACGCCAAGCCCCAGCCGATCGAGAACGGTCGTCGCGGCCAGCGCAAGCCCGGCGGCGGCGGCGGTCGCGGCCAAGGCCAGGGGCAGCGTCAGGGCGAGCGCTCCGACAAGGCACCGCGCCGGCGCGCGCGCCGCTAGCGCGCGGTCGTCGAATGTGCGAAGGTTGTCCGCTTTCAGACACCCCCATTCAGGTGTCTAGCCGAACCCGTTCATGGAGTGATTATGGCGTCATCTCAGCTTATCAATGACTACCGGCAGTGGCTGGCCTTCCAGCGCCAGGAACAGCTCAGCCGCGAGCATCAAGGGGTCGCCCAGCGTCTGGAGGACGCCCGGGCGACTTCCGGGCAGGTCATTCAGGCCTACCGCAGCATGGCCGACAAGGCCGCGACGGAAGGCGCGTGCTACCGTACGCTGTTTCTGCGCGAAAGCAGCGAAGACGCGGCGCTGGTCTGCGAGGGCTGGCTGTTCATCCGGCGGGTGTTGAGCGAAGAGGGCAGCACCCGCGTGCGCGCCACCCTGCTCGAAACCTTCACGCTCGAAGACGGAACCATCGTTCCCGGCGACAAGCCGGCCCGCAAGGTGACCCTCGAGATCTACGAAAAGCTCGACATCAACAAGGGCATGCGTACCGATGTGCGGGTGGACTGCCTGGAAACGCCGGCGGACTACCACTTCATCACCCTGATGGACGCTGCCCGAGGCGATCTGCGCGCGCACATGAGCTAGCGCCATGCAGCGTCGTCGCGCCGTTGGTTTCATCCTTCTGATGTTTCTGGTGGGGCTCAATCTGCGCCCCGCCCTCTCTTCCGTTGCCCCGCTGCTCGCTCGCCTGAAAGAGAACGCGGGGCTCACCCCGACGGCAGCGGGCGTGCTCACCACCCTGCCGGTCCTCTTTCTGGGCCTGGCGGCCCCCCTGGCGCCGCTCGTCGCCCGGCGCATCGGCGCCGAGCGCGCGCTCAGCGCAGCACTTTTACTGCTCGGCGGCGCCTTGATGATGCGCCCGCTGCCGCTGCCGGGCGCCCTGTTCATCGGCTCGGCCC
>NZ_JAMZBC010000094.1 GCF_024158715.1 Halomonas sp. 707D7
GTGGCGGGCCTGGGGCATCAGGGCGGCGTCGTCCTCGCCTTCCGCCAGGCGATGGCGGTGGGCTCCCAGCGCCGAAAGATGGCTCAGCAGCGTGTTGGAGAGCACCAGAAAGCGCAGGCCGCTGTCGGCATCCTGCTTACGGTAGTGGCCCGGTTCGTGGAGGATGTTGGTCAAGAGCGTCGAGAGCGCCGCATCGGCGTTGTGGGCGTTGCGTCGCGCCAGGCGGTAGGCCAGGTCGTCCTGCTTGCCCTGCTCGTACTGGTGGACGATCTCGTCCAGGTAGCAGCGATGGCTCGCCAGCACCTTGGCCGCCTCGCGGTAGAGCCTGCGCCCCTGCCAGTCCGGCAGGATGAAGAACACCGCAAGCCCGGCGATCAGCGCGCCGATCAAGGTATCGAACAGCCGCGGCCAGATCAGATCGAAGCCGTCACCCACCTGGTTGAAACTGCACAGCACCAGCAGCGTGATCGACGCGGTGGCGATCACGTAGTGGCGTTCGCGGTTGGCGAAGAAGCACACCCCGGCGGCCACCGCGATCAGGCTCTGGATGCCGGGCTGGGGAAACAGGCTGATCGACGCCCAGCCCGCCGTGAGCCCCAGCACCGTGCCGAGGATGCGCTGGGAGAGAAAGCGCCGGGTGGTGGCGAAGTTGGGGCGGCACACGAACAGCGTGGTCAGAAGAATCCAGAATCCCTGCTCCGGGTCCAGCCACTGCAGCAGCGCATAGCCTGCCATCAGGGCGGTTGAAAGGCGCACCGCGTGACGGAAGGTGGGCGAGCCCAGGGTCAGGTTCAGGCGCACCCGGTTCCAGGCTTCCTTGAGGCTGCCTGGCGAGCGGTCGAACAGAGCGTTGTCGCGACGATCGTCGCTGGCGTCCGGGTTGTGGGCGCTGGCAATCTGACCTTCGAGCGTGGCGAGGTTGTCCGCCAGCGCGTTGAGCGGGCGAATCAGCGCGCGCCACTCCGGGCGGCCGCGATCGCGCAGATTGTCGATGGAGGCGCGCAGATCCATCAGTGCCTGCTCCGAGAGCTCGTGATCGAAGGGCCGGTTGAGCAGAAGGGATTTCGCCAGCTGGCGGCACGCCCGGCCCTGCTGGTCCAGAAGCCGCTGGCAGCGAAACAGCACGTCGTGATGGAAGAACGCCTCGGTCAGCGCGCTGTAGGGGTAGTGGGTGGAGCTTGCCCGCTCGTGGATGTCCTGGGCGATGAAGTAGATGCGCAGGTAGCGGTTGAGCTTCGCGCTTCCACGCTGGCCTTCCAGGCGGCGAAAGATCATCTCCTTGGCCTGGTTGAGCGCGGCCACCACCTGGCCGTTCTGGCGCGCCAGCGCCACCCGGCGCGCCTCCACGTCCACCCCGCGCACCGGCTCGAACAGCGCGGATTTCAGAATCAGGAACTCGCCCAGCGTCTTGTAGACCCGCGCCATGCTCTGCTTGACCGGCTGGCGGGAGAACAGCGCACACCAGATCACCGAGATCAACCCGTACCAGGCGGCACCGCCCAGCAGCAGAAGCTGGCGCGAGGCGACGTCCGCGTCCACGCCGCCGTGCTGTTCGATGTTGATCATCGAGTAGATCGACAGAATCAGCGTGCCCGAGGCGATGGTGGCGTAGCGCTGGCCGATGGCGCCGAGCATGATCAGCGTGAAGGCGGAAACCCCGAGGCCAAGCGCGAACATCCACGGCCAGGAAAACAGCCACTGCACGATGAAGGAGGCCGAGGCAAAGCACACGAGCGTGACGGCAAGCGCCTGAAGACGGCCCTGCCAGCTGTCGTCGGTTTCCGATAGCGCGCAGGCGATGATGCCCAGAAAGAGTGGAATCACCAGCCCCACGTCACCTTGAAACGCGCTCAGCGCCAGCGCCCCGCTGAAGGCGATGAACACGCGCAGGCTGTAGGCGAATTTATCCAGGGTCCACAGGCGACGCAGCGGCAGGGCGATGGGCATAGTGTCTCTTCGTTGGAATTTTAGACTTTAGTATAACAACGTTAGCGCGCGGCTGACCACGGCGGTCAGGCGTCGATGTCACTCCATCAGCACCACCCGCTTGCCGAGGTTGTCGCCTTCGAGTACGCCGATGAGCGCTGCGGCGACGCTATCGAGTCCGCCGGTCATGATGTCCAGCCGCCAGTCGAGCGTGCGCTTCATTACCTGTGGCGCCATGAAGCGCTGAAACGTCTCCCAGTGCTTGAGGTAGTGCGGTACCACGAACGGCGTGACCTTAACGCGATTCGCCGCAAGCGTTGCGATGTTTGCTGGTCCTTGGCGTGGATTCGTCGACTGGTATTGGCTCACCAGCCCGCACAGAACGATCCGCCCATGGCGGCGCATCGCCTCGATCGTCGCATGAAACGCCGCTCCACCCACGTTTTCGAAGCCGAGCGTCACGCCCTCCGTCGCGGCATCCAGAAGCTGGGCGGCGTAGTCGGGGTGGCGGTGATCGAGTACCGTATCGAACCCCAGGCGGGCAAGCCAAGCGCGTTTGTCCGGACGTCCGGCAGTGACGATCACCCGCGCGCCCCGACGTCTGGCGAGCTGAGCGGCAAGCGACCCCACCGCGCCGGCGGCGGCGTTGACCAGCACGGTGTCGTCGGGCATGGGTGCACCGAGATGTTCCATGCCTACCCAGGCGGTGAACCCCGTCATGCCCAGTGGGTGCAGGTAGGCGAGCGGGTCGATTCCGGAAGAAACCCTGATCAGCCCGCTCGCCTCGCTTGCCACGAGTTCCTGCATGGGCAGATGTCCTACGACAAGATCACCCGGCGTGAAACCCACCTCACGACTGTGCAGCACCTCGGCCAACGCCCACCCCGAAAGCGCGCTTGTTGCCTGCCAGCGTTCGATGTAACCGTAGCCCTCGGCATGCATGCGGGTGCGCATGTAGGGGTCGACACTGATGTAGCGTGGGCGCAGGAGCAAACGTGGGCTGAGGGGCAATGATACGGGACGCGATTCGATATGGCGGGGCAAAAGTGGGCCATCGGGGCGGGCGCTAAGCCTTAAACCGCGCGTGGTGAGCGTGTTGTCGGTCATGCTGGGCACTCGAAAACCGCGCGAAGCGAAGGTGCTGTCGAAACGGCCCGCCATCGAAGGCGAGCCGCAAGGTGCTACAGATGCTTCAACAGCTTCTGCAGCTTGGTCATGTCGCTGGAGTCGCCGACCAGGCGGACATCGCCTTCCATCATGCCGTGCAGGAAGGCTTGCTGGGTCGGTTTCTTGAGTATCTTGAGCGCGGCGTCCTGATCGCGAAAGCGCAGCTCCAGATCCAGGTCGATGGGCAGGCCTTTGCCGGTGTCGATGCCTTGCGGCGACATCCGGTAGTAGCGGGCAGTGCCGAGGTCTTCCGTGGCAATGCCCCAGTTCAAGCCGCGCATGCGCTCGAGCTGCTCCTTGAAGCGCGGCTTGCGACGCAGGGCGCGCTTGAGCATCAGCCCGAGCAGCCATAGCGTCAGGCGAAGTTTCATCAGGAAACGGCGTCCTTGAGCGCCTTGCCGGGCTTGAACGCGACGTTCTTGCTGGCCGGAATGTTCAGCGGCGCGCCGGTCTGCGGGTTCTTGCCGGTACGGGCGGCGCGTTCGCGCACGGTGAAGGTGCCGAAGCCGATCAGGGCCACGTCTTCGCCCTTGGCGACGCTGTTGGTGATCTCGTCGAGAATGACGTTGAGAACCTGGCCAGCCTTGTCCTTGGAAAGGTCGGCGCTCTCAGCAATCGCGGCGGCGAGTTCAGGTTTGCGCATGGTGAAATCTCCCTGATGAAAAAAAGCATAACGCTTGAGTGTTGTTGGACCCTGAGGGTCGGAACGTTCTGGCCTTGCCGTGAACAGCGAGCATCAGCCTAGCAGCGCAGGCACTGCTCTGGAAAGCTCCACTTTCCGTCTGACGCAGGCGCCTGTCAACGCAAAGCCGACCAAACGACCGTCTTTATCTTCGCCGAGGGCGCACAGCGCATCGCCTTCGCCCTCGAGGCGCCAGCGCGCAACCGGCGCGACCGGCGGGTAGGCCACCACCGGCAGCAGTGGCGTTTTCACCACCACCGGCCAGGCGCCGAGGGCCACCGGCGTCGGCTGGCCGCCGAGCGTGGCGGCCAGCGCCTGGATACTGGCCTGAAGCGGCTGGACGTACATGGCGTTGACGCCATCGATGCAGGCGACATCGCCCAGAGCGTAGACATGCGGGTGCGAGGTGCGCAGGGTGCGATCCACGTGGATGCCGCTCTCGTCGGCCGAAAGCCCCGCCGCCTGGGCGAGCTCAACGCGCGGGGCGAGGCCGGTGGCCAGCAGGACCGCGTCCACCGTGTGCGATGCGCCGTCGTCGAGCGTCAGGGCAAGGGCGTCGTGGTCGTCGCGCTGAATGGCGTCCACTCGGCGGCCCAGGGCCAGGGTGATGCCGCCGGCCGCGAAGGCGCTGCCCAGCGCCTCGCCCAGAGGTTCAGGCAGAAGGCGCGGCAGCGGCGTCGACTCGGGGGCGATCAGCGTGACGGCGTGGCCGCCGGCGCACAGGTCGTCGGCGAACTCGCAGCCCACCAGGCCCGCGCCGATCACCGCGACGCGCGCCGGGCCCTTGGCCAGCGCAGCGCGAAAGCGGCGGTAGTCGTCGAGATCGTTGACGGTGAAAAAGCGCTCGGCAATCGGTTCCGGGATGCTCATCGCGCGGCGTGGCGCGGCCCCGGTGGCCAGCACGAGGTCCTTGAAGTACAGGGTGCTTCCATCATCGAGGTCGAGGCGCTGCTGCTCGGTGTCCAGCGCGACGACCCGGGTGTTCGCCCGCACGGTGGCCTCGAGCTCCCCGGCCAGTGCTTCGGCGTCTTGCCTGACCAGCGCCTCGGGGGCGAGGCGCTTGGCGAAGCCGGTGGAAAGCAGTGGCTTGGTGTAGTCGTCTGCGCTGTCGGCGCTCACCAGGGTGATCGAGCGGGTATCGCCCTGGCGGCGCAGCGCGCGGGCCAGGCCGATGCCGGCCATGCCGGTGCCGACGATGATCATGTCCACCGTCGTCGCGCGGCGGTCGTCAGAGGAGGGGGCCATACCATCACCCGGGTAGTTGTCTGCGTTTCGAGAAAAGCGAATCCAGCCGTCATGTTACACTAGCCGACAAGACTTCACCGCCTTGGAGACCGTGTGACGCCCTCTACCTTGCAGGCTCGTTCCTTCCTTCGCTGGCAGCCGGTGGCCGCGCTGCGCCCGGCCATGAGTGCCCCCTGGTGGCAGTGGGTCGCCTCGCTGGATTCACTGACCGCGCGGCTGGTGGCGGCCGGGGGCTCGCGCCCGTTCCGGGTGCGCCTGCTGTACCAGGGGGTGGGGGTTCCTCGGCGCGACGAGGCGCGGGCGCTGGGGCTTGCACCGCGCCGACTCGCCTGGCTGCGCGAGGTGGCGCTGTGCGTGGACGAGCGGCCCTGGGTCGTGGCGCGCTCGGTGGCGGCGCTCACGGATCTCCAGGGCCAGCACCTGGAGCGGCTGGGCGAGCGTTCGCTGGGCAGTTGGCTGTTTCGCCAGCCGGACCTGGTGCGCGGGCCGATGTTCGCCACCGCCCAGACGCCGGCCTTCGTCTCTCGGCTGTGCGCGCCGGACGCCACGGGCCTGTGGGCGCGCCGCTCGGTTCTGTCCCACGGCGGGCTTTCGCTGCTGGTGCAAGAAGGGTTTTTATCCACCATGGCGGATGATCTCGGCCTGGCGACGCGCTAGGCTTGAACCGCGTTTTGTCTTGACGAGGTAAGCATGGACCGTTCTCTGCTGCGCCCGACCGGGTGGTCCCGGGCGGCTGATTTCATCACCCTGATGCGCCTGGACCGGCCCATCGGCACCTGGCTTCTGATGTGGCCGACCCTCTGGGCGCTGTGGGTCGCCGCCGAGGGCGTGCCGGGACGCGGGCTGCTCTTGATCTTCGTCGCCGGGGTCTATGCCATGCGTGCGGCGGGCTGCGTGGTCAACGACTACGCCGACCGCCATTTCGATGGCCACGTCAAGCGCACCAGGCACCGGCCGCTGGCGACCGGGCGAATCAGCGAAACCGAAGCCAAGGGGCTGTTCATCGTGCTGGTGGCGGTGTCGTTCATCCTGGTGCTGTTGACCAACGCCTTCACCGTGATGCTTTCGGTGGGCGGGCTTTTGCTTGCCGCCGCCTACCCGTTCATGAAGCGCTACACCCACTTCCCCCAGGTGGTGCTGGGGGCGGCGTTCTCCTGGGCGATTCCCATGGCCTTCGGCGCCACGCTCGGCCATGTACCGCTGGAGGCGTGGGTGCTGTTTCTGGCCAACGTGTTGTGGACCGTCGCCTACGACACCCAGTACGCCATGGTCGACCGCGACGATGACCTTAAGATCGGCATCAAGTCCACCGCCGTATTGTTCGGCGATGCCGACCGGCTCATCATCGGGCTGTTGCAGCTGGCCACGCTCGCGCTCCTGGCCTGGGTCGGCGTTCGCGTGGGACTGGGCGGCTTCTTCTGGCTGGGGCTCGCGGCGATGGCCGCTACCTTCGTGCATCAGCAGCGCTTGATCGTCCACCGCGAGCGTGACGCCTGTTTCCAGGCGTTTCTGAACAACCATTGGTCGGGGCTTGTGCTCTTTGCCGGGCTCGCCTTGAGCTATTGGCCGGTGGCGGGCTAATGTAACGCTTGTCATAAAAATGTCACCTGGCCATGGTGTGATTGTCATCGCTATGTCATCGACCCCCTTCGCCGGAACCCCGAGGCCCGCCCATGACCGCCAAGACCGTTTTGATCGTCGACGATGAGGCGCCGATTCGCGAGATGATCGCCGTGGCGCTGGAAATGGCGGACTACCGCGTGCTGGAAGCGGACAACGCCCAGGATGCCCACGCCCTGGTGGTCGATCACCAGCCGGATCTTCTGCTGCTCGACTGGATGATGCCCGGCACCAGCGGCATCGAGCTTGCCCGTCGTCTCAAGCGTGAAGAGGCGACCGCAGAGCTGCCCATCATCATGCTCACCGCCAAGGGCGAGGAGGACAACAAGATCCAGGGCCTGGAAGCCGGTGCCGACGACTACATCACCAAGCCCTTCTCGCCGCGCGAGCTGGTGGCACGGCTGAAGGCCGTGCTGCGCCGTACCACGCCGCGCGGCATGGAAGATCCGGTCGAGATCAACGGCCTCTTGCTCGACCCGGTGAGTCACCGGGTGAGTGCTCATGGCAAGGCGCTCGAGATGGGGCCGACCGAGTATCGTCTTCTGCAGTTCTTCATGACCCACCAGGAGCGCGCCTACACGCGCAGCCAGCTGCTCGATCAGGTATGGGGCGGCAACGTCTACGTGGAGGAGCGCACCGTCGACGTGCATATCCGCCGGCTGCGCAAGGCGCTGGGCGAGGCGCACCAGAACCTGATCCAGACGGTACGCGGCACGGGGTATCGCTTCTCCGCCCGGGTGTAACGCATGCACCTGTGGAGCCGGGAGCTTTGGCGCATCGCGTGGCTGGGCACGCTCGGCGTCGTGCTGGGCTGGCTCTTCGGCGCCCCGGGCTTCGGACTCGCCCTCGGTTTGGCGGCGTGCCTTTTCCACCACTTGCGTCAGCTGCGCGCGCTCTACCAGTGGCTCACTCTCGAGCCCAGCGAAGAGCCGCCCGCCGCCAAGGGGCTATGGGGCGACCTGCTCGATCGCCTGTACCGCTACCAGAAAAGCCAGCGCATCACCCAGGGGCGCCTGCGGGCCATGCTTGCACGCATTCAGGAGTCTTCCGAGGCGATGCGCGACAGCGTGGTGATGCTCGACCGCCACGGTGATCTCGAGTGGTGGAACAGCGCCGCCACCGAGATGCTCGGACTGCAGACCGCTCATGACCGGGGCCAGCACATCACCAACCTGCTGCGCGACCCGGGGTTCGTGCGCTACTTCGCCTCACGGGAGTACGGCGAGCCCTTGACGTTGACCTCGCCCATCGACGAGCGGCGCATTCTCCAGTACCAGATCACGCTCTACGGCGACGACGAACGCCTGCTGATGGCGCGGGACATCACCCGCCTGCACCGCCTCGAACAAATGCGCCAGGACTTCGTCGCCAACGTCTCTCACGAGCTGCGCACGCCCCTGACGGTGCTGTCGGGGTATCTCGAAACCTACGGTGACCTGAGCGATCAGTTGCCGCCGCGCCTCGGGCGGGGCATCCTGCAGATGCAGGCGCAGACCCGGCGGATGGAGAACCTGGTCAACGATCTGCTGCTGCTTTCCCGATTGGAGATCGACCAGGGCGGGAAGGACCATCACCCCCTGGCGCTGACGCCGCTTCTCGACAGCATCTGCCAGGACGCCCGCGCGCTCTCCGCCCAGCAACACGAGACGCCCCAGCGCATCGAACTCGACCTTGAAGGCGATCTTCGCCTGATGGGAAGCGAGCAGGAGTTGCGCAGCGCCATTTCCAACCTGGCCTTCAACGCCGTGCGCTATACGCCCGCTGGCAGTCACATCGTCCTGCGGAGTGGCGTGCTGCCGACCGGCGAGGCGTATGTCGAGGTCCAGGATGACGGTCACGGCATCGACCCCATTCACATCCCCCGCCTCACCGAGCGCTTCTATCGCGTGGACAAGGGCCGCAGTACCGCCACCGGTGGAACCGGGCTCGGACTTGCCATCGTCAAGCACGTTCTGCTGCGCCACGACGCCCGGCTTGTGATCGACTCGCTTCCCGAGCAGGGGGCGCGCTTTCGCTGCGTCTTTCCTGCGACCCGCCTGCATTCGACCTGATATCGCTTCAGCATTGCGGTGTGTCGAGTTGGCAATGCGTACGGGTCAAACTGTGCGCATGTGTCATTTATAGCCACCTGATATCGCAAATCTGACCCAGGGCAATACTTTTTGTACAACTTGTGTATTAATTTAAATATTTGATTTTAAATATATATTTATTTTTTTGTAAATATTGGCACGAGCGCTGCAAAGGTTTTAGCAAGAAAGAAACCGCAGGAAGTGGTATGCCGCAAGGCAATCTTTCTTGAACGAGCGGTAACCACAGCGATCTAGGAGGTGGAATATGATGTCCAAGGAACTACTCAAGAAAGCTGGCATTCTAGGCGTTTCATTTGGTCTGCTGGCAAGCCCGCTTGCCTTTGCCGACACGACTGATCATCCGTCCATCGATGAGAATCAGGACAGCATGGTCGAGCAGGACGGCACTCAAGACCAAGGCGTCAACATGAACACCAATGACAGTGCGAACTATACTCAGGAAGAGTTGACCACTGATCATCACACCCAGGGACCGAACTCCGAGACCATCGGTGAGCCGGATTCCATGGGAACCACGGCGGGAGCCGGTACCGAGACTTCACCGGAAGAAGTCGTCGAGAAAAATTCCGATTCGTGATTAACGTTTAGTTGCAATTTTGCAACAAAGTATTACGCTTAAGGAATGAGCATTATAAGGGACAAGGATGTCCTACTGCATGGATGCTCAGCGATTCAAGGATTGGATCTAGCGACGATCAAGAACGTGAGTCAGGGTAAATTCCAAGGTTGGAGTCCCGCAAAAGGATAGGAAGCTTTCGTTACGTATCGCACGCACCGAGCAAGATGAAGACCCCGCACAAGCGGGGTCTAGTTTTTTGTGCCTATCGGTTTTTTCGATCCGTGGACGCGGGCAGGCGCTTCAGGTCTCGGTAGTGCGCCTCCCACATCAATACCGCTCCCGCTACCGCGCCTGGCAGCAAGAAAAGATTGGCCAGTGGTATCCAGGTGATCAGCGTGACCAGTCCCCCGTAGCTCAGGCTCGGCCACCAGCGATTGGCCAGCCGCCAGCGCATCTCCTTGAAGCTCACCTTGTTGTTGTCCATGGGGTAGTCCAGGTAGGTGATCGCCATGACCCAGGCGGAAAACAAGGCCCATAGAAAGGGGGCGAACAGGTTGAGCCCCGGAATCCAGCTCGCTACCAGCAGCAGTGCCGCGCGCGGCAGGATGTAGCGAAGCTTGATCAGCTCGCGGCCCACGGCATCGACGGCGGTCTTGGCGAGCCCCCGGTCGTCGAGTGGTTCGACACCGGTGGCGCTGCGCTCGACGCGGGCAGCGAGAAACCCGTAGAACGGGGCGGCGATCAGGTGGGTCACCAGGGTGAAGGTGAAAAATATCGCCACCAGCAGGCTTGCGACGAACAGCGGCCAGATCAGCCACGACAGCCAGTCGAGCCAGCTCGGGATGCTCGTCATGGCGTGATCGACCCAGCCGGAAAAGCGCCGGGCGGTGAACGTGATCAGACCGGCATAGACGCCTAGGTTGATCAGGATGGGCACAAAGATATAGCGCCTCAGCCCTTTGCGATACACCAGGCGAATGCCTCGGCCCAGGGCGGAAACTGCAGTCAGCATCGGTACTCCTCGAAAAGACGCCCAGGCGATATGCCTGGGCGTATTGCAAGGGGCACGCCTGCCAAGGTCAAGGCTTTTTCTGTACCTGCTCGCTGATGCGCTCCGGCGCGCTGTGGCGAATGTCCAGCCCCTTGACCAGATAGACCACGTACTCCGCCAGGTTGTTGGCGTGATCGCCGACACGCTCGAGGGCACGCAGTATCCACATGATGCTCAGCACCGAGGTGATCGAGCGCGAGTCCTCCATCATGAAGGTCATCAGCGAGCGCATGGCACTGCCGTACTCGTCATCGACGGACTCGTCCTCGCGCACCACCTGCATGGCGAGCTCGGTATCGAAGCGGGCGAAGGCGGTCAGGGCGTCGCGCAGCATCTTGCGCACGTGCTCGCTGATGTGGCGCACCTCCACCAGCCCGCGCACCGTGCCGCTGCTGTCGGAGAGCGACAGCGCGTTGCGGGCGATCTTGCTGGCCTCGTCGCCGATGCGCTCGAGATCCGAGGTGGCGCGAATCACCGCCAGTACCAGGCGCAGGTCCGAGGCCGCCGGCTGGCGCCTGGCCAGCACCCGGGTGCACTCCTCGTCGATCTGCAGCTGCAGGTCGTTGACCTGGCGGTCGTTGTCGCGTACCTGCTCGGCCAGGCGGCTGTCGTTTTCGAGCAGCGCATGCACGGCGTTCTGGACCTGCTTTTCCACCAGGCCGCCCATGGCCATCAGGTGGGTCTTGAGCTCCTCCAGCTCCTGGTTGAACTGGCGCGAGATATGCTGGCTGTGGGTATCGCTGGTAATGTCCATCGAACGCTCCTGCAAGGCGTCAGAGGCGGGTCTAGATGACCCGGCCGGTGATGTAGTTTTCGGTACGCTGTCGCTTGGGGTTGGTGAAGACCTGGTCGGTCGGGCCGTACTCGACGAGCTCGCCTTGCTGAAGAAAGGCGGTGTAGTCGGAGACCCGTGCGGCCTGCTGCATGTTGTGGGTGACGAGCACCAGGGTCAGTTCGTTTTTCAGGTTGCGGATCAGCTCCTCGATCTTGAGCGTGGAGATCGGGTCCAGGGCCGAGGCCGGCTCGTCGAGCAGCAGCACGTCAGGCTTGACCGCCAGCGTGCGGGCGATCACCAGCCGCTGCTGCTGGCCGCCCGAGAGCTGCCAGGCGGAGCGGTGCAGACGATCCTTGACCTCGTCCCAGAGTGCTGCGGCTCTCAGCGCCCACTCGATGATGTCGTCGCGCTTGCGCTTGGGGAGCCGGCGCTCCAGGCGCAGCCCGAACGCCACGTTCTCGTAGATCGACATCGGGAAGGGGTTGGGGCTCTGGAACACCATGCCCACCCGACGCCGCAGCTCGCTGACGTTGAGATCCCGGGCGAAGATATCGCGCCCTTCGAGCTCGATGCGCCCTTTGTGCACGGCGGACTCGTTCAGGTCGTGCAGCCGGTTGAACGAGCGCAGAAGCGTCGACTTGCCGCAGCCCGAGGGGCCGATGAAGGCGGTCACCCGATGGCGCGGCACCTCGAGGGTCAGCGCCTTGAGCGCCGGCTTGTCGCCGTAGGCCAGGCTGAAATCGCGAACGCTCAGGCAACGCTCTCCGGCGGGAAACGTCATCACCGGTGCCGGTTCGTCGTTCAGGAACGCGACCATGAGCCTCCTTGTTGGCGCCTTAGATGATGACGCAGAAATATGGCAGTTAGGTTAAGCACCAGCACGATCAGCACCAGCAGAAGCGCCGTGGCGTAGACCAGCGGAATCGCCGCCTCGACGTCGTCGCCGTGGAAGGCGGTATCGAAGAGATGATAGCCAAGATGCATGAACTTGCGCTCGAGATGCAGGTAGGGAAATTCCCCGTCCAGCGGCATCTGCGGGGCGAGCTTGGCCACGCCCACCAGCATCAGCGGCGCCACTTCGCCGGCAGCCCGGGCAACGGCCAGGATCACCCCGGTCAGCATGGCCGGGGTCGCCATGGGCAGCACCACCCGGGTGAGCATCTCCAGGCGCGTCGCGCCGAGCGCCAGCGCCCCTTCGCGCTGGGCATCGGG
>NZ_JAMZBC010000095.1 GCF_024158715.1 Halomonas sp. 707D7
GCGCTATCACCTGCCCGGTTTCGAGATCACGCGCCAGGGTACCATCGAGCTCTGGCGCGGTGACTTCTTCCACCTGCATATCCACCAGGCCTTCGAGCTCGGCGCCTTCTTCGATCGCGCCGCGCTGATCGCACTGCCGCCGGCCACCCGCCAGCGCTACGCTTTCCACCTGGCTCAGCTACTGCCCCCTGGCGTCGAAGGTCTGTTGATCAGCGTGACGCACGAAAACGGCGGCGAAGGGCCGCCCTACAGCGTACGGGACGAGGAGATCGAGGCGCTTTTCGAGCGTAATTTCACCGTGGCGTGCCTCGAGCAGAGCAGCCCGGACGCGCGCGGCGTCGCCGAGCAGGTGTGGCGCTTGACGCGGCGCGGGCCGAGATGACCCGCGCCGTGGGATGGGCTAGCGGGCGAGCAGGCGGGCGAGCTCCGGGTCGCTGAAGGCGCGGTTCAAGCCATCGCTCATCAGGTCGTTGATCATCCGGGTGTTGGTGGCCTCACCGGGCTTGATGGCGTAACCCTGGGTGCGCCGCGAGGTGTAAGTACCGGTGTAGGTGGTGCCCTTGTTCTTGACGATGGCGCGGAAAACCCCTTCGATACGCGCCTCGTCCACCAAGGGCTGGCCGCTGTCGCCCTGGCCGTAATGCAGGCTTGCAAGCTCCAGGGTGAGGCTCGGGCCGTCCGGGTTGGTGCCGGGTACGGGGTTGAAGCCCATTTCGCGCACCGCCCGCTCCGCTTCTTCCTGGAGGCGCGGCATCACTTCGTGGCTGTTGACGGTAATCTGCGCGGTGGACATGCTGCCACCGGCGCGCGTGCCGAGCACTTCGCTCTCGCGGGCATCGACCGCCGCCACGCTCACCTGCTGGCCGGACCCGACCTGAGGGACCTGGGCGGTACGCTCGGGGCTTGGTTGAAGATATTGGGGGCTGGCGCAGCCGGCCAGCAGGGCGCCGGCGAGCAGCGCCGACGAGAGAGCAAGAAAATGACGCCGCAGCATGGGAGTTCTCCGAAGTGGCCAAAAGCGCAGTATAACGTGGCGACTTGGCTTGAGTAATGCCTCGATTCACGCCTTTCGACGATGGTAGCAGAATGCCTCACGACGACCTTTACGCCCAGCAGGAACGTCTCCCCAATCGCCTGCCGCAGGATGGCGAGGCGTACTACCTGGAGCGCGTGCTCGACGCCGGGCCAGCCAGCGATGCGCTGGCGCGCTGCCTGGAAGAGCTCGACTGGGAGCACGAGCGAGTGACGATGTTCGGCCGCGAGATCGTCACCCGACGCAAGATCGCCTGGTACGCCGACACGGCGATGCCCTACGCCTACTCCGGCAGGACCCGCGTGGCCTCGCCCTGGGCCGACTGTCTGCTCGCGCTCAAGGCCCGCGTCGAGAAGGCCAGCCATGCGACGTTCAATGCCTGCCTTTGCAACCTGTACCACTGCGGCGAGGAGGGCATGGGCTGGCACAGCGACGACGAGAAGACGCTGGTGCCGGATGGGGTCATCGCCTCGCTGACCCTGGGCGATGCGCGGCGCTTTTCATTCAAGCACAAGGCGAGCGGCGAACGGGTGTCGCTCGAGCTCGCCCACGGCAGCCTGTTGATCATGCAGGGCGAGACCCAGGCTCACTGGCTGCACGCCCTGCCCAAGACCCGCAAGAGCCGCAGCGCACGGGTCAATCTCACCTTCCGGCAGATGCGCTGAGGCGTTTCAGATCAGGAAGCGGGCGCCTGACGCGGGCGCGCCGTTTCATCCTTGAAGCGATGCCACTGGCGCGGGTGGGCATAGAGGCGCTGGCCGCGATGGATCTTGAGGCGTTCGAAATCCGCGTGGCGCACGGTGGCAAGCCAGGGCGCCGCGAGCCAGTCCGCCTCGAGCTCCACGCGCACCTCGGCACCGACCAGTGAAATCGCCGTCACGGTGACCGGAAGGTGCACGCCGGATTCGAAGCTCGAGGCCAGTCGCACCTCGTGAGGGCGCAGCAGCAGCTCCTCGTCGCCATCGGGCAGGTTCACGTTGAGCTGGGCATCGCCACAGCGCAGCACGCCGTTCTGAACCCGCCCCTCCAGGTGGTTCACCTCGCCCAGAAACTCGAACACGAAGCGGTTCTTCGGGGTGCGGTAGAGCGCCTCGGGCGTGTCGATCTGCTCGATGCGGCCGTTGCTCATCACTACCACGCGATCGGAAAGCTCCAGCGCCTCCTCCTGGTCGTGGGTGACGAACACGCTAGTGAAGCCGAGCTCCTCGTGCAGCCGGCGCAGCCAGCGGCGCAGCTCCTGGCGCACCTTGGCGTCGAGCGCCCCGAAGGGCTCGTCGAGCAGCAGCACGTCGGGCTCGACCGCCAAGGCGCGGGCCAGCGATACCCGCTGCTGCTGGCCGCCGGAGAGCTGGGCAGGCAGGCGGTCGGCCAGGTGCGCAAGCTGCACCATCTCGAGAAGCCGCAGCACCCGCGCGCGAATCTCGCCCTTGGACGGGCGCTCGCGGCGCGGCATCACGGTGAGCCCGAAGGCGACGTTGTCGAACACGCTCATGTGGCGAAACAGCGCGTAGTGCTGGAAGACGAAGCCGATGCGCCGATCGCGCACGTGCACGTGGGTCACGTCGCGCTCGCCGAACAGGATCCTGCCGGCGGTGGGCGCGGTATCGGCGCTCTCGAGCCCGGCGATGATGCGCAAGAGCGTCGTCTTGCCCGACCCCGACGGGCCCAAGAGGCCGACTAGCTCGCCATCCTGGATGTCGAGATCGATCGGCTCGAGCGCCTGGGTCTTGCCGAAGTGCTTGGCGATGTTGTGCAGTTGGATGCTCATGAGAAGGCCTCGCGGCGGTTGGCGCGCCATTGAAGGGCGGCCTTGGCCGCCAGCGTCAGAAGCGCGATCAGCGCCAGCAGCGCCGCGCTCGAAAACGCCCCGACCGCATTGTAATCCTGGTAAAGCTGCTCGAGATGCAGCGGCAGCGTGTTGGTCTGGCCACGAATGGCGCCGGAAACCACCGACACCGCGCCGAACTCGCCGACCGCCCGGGCGTTGGTCAGAATCACGCCGTACAGCAGTGCCCACTTGATGTTGGGTAGCGTCACCCGCCGAAAGGTGGTGAACCCGGAAGCGCCGAGCGTCACCGCCGCTTCCTCCTCGCGGGTGCCCTGGGCCTGCATCAGCGGAATCAGCTCGCGGGCGACGAACGGGCAGGTGACGAAGATCGTCACCATCAGAATGCCCGGCCAGGCGAACATCAGCTGGATGTCGTAACCGTCGAGAAAGCTTCCGACCCAGCCGTTACGCCCGTAGAGCAGCAGGTAGACGAGCCCCGCCACCACCGGAGACACCGCAAACGGAATGTCGATCAGCGTCTGCAGAATGCGCCGCCCGGGGAAGCGAAAGCGCGTGACGAGCCAGGCCAGCGCCACGCCGAACACCAGGCAGACCGGAATGGTCAGCAGCGCGATGCCGAGCGTGAGCCCGATGGCGTGCAGGGTGTAGACGTTGCTGACGTTGGCCCAGAACACCGCCACGCCCTGGGAGAACGCCTGGGCGAAAATGGCGATGAGCGGCAGCAGCAGAAAAAGCGCCGACAGCAGCACCGCGGCAGTGATGAGAAGGCGCCGAACCGCCGGCGCGTCTCCGACACGACGCATCAGGTGGACCCTCCATGCAGGCGGCGGACAAAGCGCCCCTGCCAGACGTTGATCGCCAGCAGCAGGGCGAGCGAGGTGAACAGCACCACTGAGGCGATCGCCGAGGCGCCGGCATAGTCGTACTCCTGCAGGCGCACGAAGATCATCAGCGCGGTGATCTCGGTTTCATAGGGCATGTTGCCGGCAATGAAGATGATCGCGCCGAATTCACCCAGCGAGCGCACGAAGGCAAGCCCGGTGCCGGTGACCAGCGCCGGCCACAGGTGCGGCATGATCACCCGGCGAAAGGCCACGGCGTCGGTGGCGCCGAGCGACATCGCCGCCTCGTCGATCTCGCCGGGCAGATCCTCCAGCACCGGCTGCACCGTGCGCACCACGAAGGGAATGCTGGTGAAGGCCATGGCCAGCGCAATCCCGACCCAGGTATAGGCGACCTGAATGCCGAGCGGCGCCAGAAGCTCCCCCATCCAGCCATTGCCGGCGTAGAGGGTGGCCAGCGTAATGCCCGCCACCGCGGTAGGCAGCGCGAAGGGCAGATCCATCAGCGCGTCGAGCAGGCGCTTGCCGGGGAACTCGTAGCGCACCAGCACCCAGGCCAGCAGCAGGCCGAACACCGCGTTGACCAGCGCCGCCACCGCCGCCGCGCCCACGGTGACCAGGTAGCTTGCCACCACGCGGCCTTCCGTGATGATCGCCCAGTACTGGGCGAGGCTCAGCGTCGAGAGCTGGCCGAAAAGCCCGGTGATGGGTAAAAGCAGTACCAGTGAAACGAAGGTGACACTGATTCCCATGGACAGGCCAAAACCCGGCAGCACGCGGGTGCTGCCGGATCGGCGAAAGATCAATGATCGCATGGCTTGCCGTTAGCGACGCTGGAGCTGGTCGAGCATGGCGCCGCTTCCAAAATGGGTTTCCATGATGTCGTCCCAGCTGCCGAACACGTCTTCGACGTTGAACAACTCGGTTTTCGGGAAGTCGTCGGCGAACTCTTCCACCACGGTCTCATCGTGAACGCGGTAGTTGAAGCCGGCAAGGGTGCGCTGGGCCTCTTCGGTGTAGAGGTACTCGAGATAACCCTGGGCGAGGTCCTCGTTGCCGTTACGCTCGGCGTTGGCGCTCACCACCGCGACCGGAAACTCCGCCAGCACGCTCATTGGCGGCACCACGACTTCGTAGTCGTCGCTGCCGTACTCGCGGCGGATGTTGTTGACCTCGGACTCGAAGCTGATCAGCACGTCGCCGATGCCGCGCTCGATGAAGCTCGTGGTCGCCCCGCGACCGCCGGTATCGAACACCGCCACGTTGGCCAGAAGCTGGCGCATGAACTCCTGGATCTGCTCGTCGTCGCCGTCGAACTCACGGTCGGCGAAGCCCCAGGCGGCGAGATAGGTGTAGCGCGCATTGCCCGAGGTCTTGGGATTGGGGAATACCAGCGAGACGTCCTCCTTCACCAGATCATCCCAGCTTTCGATGCCCTTGGGGTTGTCCTTGCGCACCAGAAACGCGGTGGTGGAGTAGTAGGGCGAGGCGTTGTTCTCGAACGCGCTCTGCCACTCCTCGTCGACCAGGCCGGCGTCCGCCAGCACGTCCACGTCGGTCACCTGGTTGAAGGTGACCACGTCTGCGCGCAGGCCCTGCATGATGGCGCGCGCCTGGGCGGAGGAGCCACCGTGGGACTGGCTGACGCTGACGGTTTCGTCGTGCTCTTCCTGCCACCAGGCGACGAAGTCCGGGTTGATGGCGACGAACAGCTCGCGAGCGATGTCGTAGGAGGAGTTCAGAAGCTCGCGCTCCTGGGCCGTGGCGGTGCCGGCGGCACCCAGGGCCGCAGCGGAGAGCGCCAGGGCAAGTACCGACCGGGTAACGCGTGCGTTGGAGAGACTGGCTGAGCGCATGGAAGTTTCCTGTATAAGTAAGGCGGAACGTCGACCGCGCCAGGACCACTGTCCTTATACCGGCGGGCGTTCTTGCCATAGACGTTTTGGCGATAAGACAAGGTTAAACCTGACCTTCGGGAATTACAATCGGGGTTTATATTCGATCTGGGAATAACCATCGTTCGGTGAATAGGGGTGACCCTACCTGAGCTTTGTCATCCGCTCTGTTACCATACGCCCCGTTCAAGGCGTCCACTGTCGTGACGCTGCCCAGTACAGGAGCGCTCCATGCCCGCCGCGCAGGATTTTCTCATTGCCCCGTCGATCCTTTCCGCCAACTTCGCTCGTCTGGGCGAGGAGGTGGACAACGTGCTGGCCTCCGGGGCCGACATCGTTCACTTCGACGTGATGGACAACCACTACGTGCCCAACCTGACCATCGGGCCGATGGTGTGCAAGGCGCTGCGCGATCACGGCGTCACCGCACCCATCGACGTGCACCTGATGGTCAAGCCGGTAGATCGCATGATCAGCGACTTCATCGACGCCGGCGCCAGCTACATCACCTTCCACCCGGAAGCCTCGGAGCACATCGACCGCTCGCTGCAGCTGATCCGCGACGGCGGCTGCAAGGCGGGGCTGGTCTTCAACCCGGCAACGCCGCTTTCCTATCTCGATTACGTGATGGACAAGATCAACATGGTGCTGCTGATGAGCGTCAACCCGGGCTTCGGCGGGCAGTCGTTCATCCCGGCGACGCTCGACAAGCTCAAACAGGCGCGCCGACGCATCGACGAAAGCGGCCGAAACATCCGCCTGGAGGTCGACGGCGGTGTGAAGGTGGACAACATCGGCGAGATCGCCCGGGCGGGCGCGGATACCTTCGTGGCGGGCTCGGCGATCTTCAACGCGCGTAATGCGAACGACCCGCACGGTTACGATTCGGTCATCGCCTCGCTGCGCGAGGCGATGGCAGGCGCTGAGTGAAACCTTTCGTCTAGTGAAGCTTCATGCGCGGCTTGAGGTAGCGGTTGAGCTTGTCGACCAGCCAGGTGAGCCCGGTACGCGGCGCGCCGTGGATCGAGAGCTGGTGCATGCGGTAGAGCGAGGCGTAGGCGTTGCGCGCAAGCCAGCCTTCGAGAAACAGCCCGCGTGAGGCGGAGCCGCGCATCAGGTTTCCCACCGCATCGTAGCGGGCGAGCGACACCAGCGAACCGTGATCCTTGTACTTGAAGGGCGCAAGCGGCTTGCCCTCCAGCGCCCTGGCGAGGTTCTTGGCCAGGGCCGTGGCCTGCTGGTGCGCCGCCTGGGCGCGTGGTGGCACCGTGGCGTCCTCGCCCTGGGGGCAGCTCGCGCAATCACCCATGGCGAAGATGTGCGGGTCGTCGACGCTTTGCATGGTCTGCTCGACGCACACCTGGTGCTTCTTGTTCACCGTCAGCCCCAGTTCGGCCAGGAAAGGGGGCGCCATGATGCCCGCCGCCCAGACGTTGAGGTCGGTCTCGATCTCCTCGTCGTCGCCGGTCACCAGGCGATCGGCCTCGGCGCGCTTGATGGCGGTGTCGACGTGGATATTGACGCCCAGGCGCTCGAGCTCCTGGTGAACGGTCTGGCTGACCCGTTCGGAGAGCCCGGGCAGGATGCGCGGGGCGGCCTCGATCAGGTGGACGCTCAGCTGGTCGCTGTCGACGTTGGTCACCCCGTAGGCGTTGAGCAGGCGCGAGACGTCGAGCAGCTCGGCGGCGAGCTCGACCCCGGTGGCGCCGCCGCCGACGATGCCCACGCTCAGCGTGGTGTGCCGGCGCAGCGCCGGGTCGGTGTAGCGCAGGAAGGTGTTGATCATGTCGCGCTGGAACGCCTTCGCCTGCCCGGGCGAGTCCATGAAGTGGCAGTGCTCGGCCACGCCTTCGGTGCCGAAGTCGTTGGAGACGCTGCCGAGCGACAGTACCAGGTAGTCGTAGCTCAAGGTGCGGCCAGGGAGTACTTCCTTGCCGTCCTCGTCGAGGATGGGCGACAGCGTCAGGGTCTTTGCGGTGCGGTCGAGCCCGCACAGCGACCCGCGCTGGTAGCGATAGCCATGGACCGAGGAGTGGCCGCGAAAGTCGACCTCGTCCATGGTGGAGTTGAGAATGCCGGTGGCGAGCTCGTGCAACAGCGGCTTCCACACGTGGGTGGCGTTGCGGTCGAGCAGCACGATTTCGGCGCGCTTCTTTTTGCCCAGGGTGTGTCCCAGGCGCGTGGCCAGCGCGAGCCCACCCGCACCGCCGCCGACAATCACGATCCTTGGTATGGCCATTAGCTTCTCCTTGGCAAAGGTCGCTTTAGCATAGAGGGTTCTCGACACTCTGACGAATGCCTGGCTTGATCGCCGAGCATGGTAACGTTCCTTGGCTTAACACACGCTTATGGCATTCGATCCATTTCCTTCGATCCATTTCCTTTGATCTATTCACTTCGATCTATTCACTTCGACACCCACGAGGATCTTCGCGTGCACAGCATTCTTTCCGACAAGCGGCTGATCGCCTTCGACCTGGACGGTACGCTGATCGATTCGGTGCCGGATCTCGCCGCCGCGCTGCAAGCCGCTCTGGAGGAACTGGGGTTGCCCAGCCCCGACGATGCGCAGGTGGCCGACTGGGTAGGCAACGGCGCGGCCAAGCTGGTCGAACGTGGCCTTGCCTGGGCGCTTGGCGAGTCCCCCCCGCCTGAAATGCAGGAGGCGGGCCTTGCGGCGTTCATGCGCCACTACGGCGCGGCGCCTTTCGCGCGCACCGTGCTCCACGAGAGCGTCGCCGCAACGCTTGCAGCGCTCGAGGAGCGCGGCTTTCGGCTCGCATTGATCACCAACAAGCCCGAGCGCTTCATCGCACCAATTCTCGACCACTTCGGGCTGCTCGAGCACTTCGCGCTGTGCATCGGTGGCGACAGCCTGGCCGAGAAGAAGCCCAGCCCCTTGCCGCTTCTGCACGTGGCGAACGCCCTGAACGTCGAGCCACGCGCCTGCGTGATGGTGGGGGACTCCAGGCACGACATCCACGCAGGGCAGGCGGCGGGCTTTGCCACCGTGGCGCTGCCCTACGGCTACAACCACGGCGAGCCGATAGAGGCGAGCCGACCGGATGCGTGCATCGACTCGCTCGCGGCGCTGCTCGACTGAGCCTGGGTCAGGGGCGGGCGCCGCCGAGCGCCATGTGCAAAAGCTCGGCGTTGTGGGTGAGCATGGCCGGGTAGTTGTAGGCGGCGCCGTCGGAGTCGCCCAGGGTATCGACGTAGAGCGGCCCGGCCAGGGCGATGTTGCTCTCGCGCGACAGTGCATCCATGTGGATGTAGGGCGTGGTGCTCTCGAAGAACAGCGCCGGCGGGCGGGTCTGGGTCAGCCGCTCGCTCATGGCGGCCATGTCGAAGGCGCTGCCCAGAGTGTCGGCGTTGCTGCCCCAGATGGCGGCATACTCGAAGCCGAAGGCGCGGGCGAAGTAGGCCATGCCGGCTTCGCTGGTGAACAGCACCCGGTTGGTCTGCGGTATGCCCTGAAGGCGCTCGTGGACCCGCTCGGCAAGCAATCCGAGCGAGCGGCGGGTCTCCTCGGCCCGAACGCGAAAGCCCTCGGCCTTTTGCGGGTAGCGCTCGGCGAGAGTGCGCGCGATCACCTCCACGTAGGCGCTGGCGCCGGCCGGGTCCATCCACATGTGCGGGTCCGGGGAGCCCTCGAGACGACCCACCGGCGTCGGCAGGGGGGTGAAGTCGGCGCGCTCGGCGACCGCCTTCAGGCGCAGGTCATTGCCGGCCATCGCTTCGACGTGCCTGAGCCAGGGCTCGAGGCCGAAGCCGTTGTAGAAGACGATGTCCGCCTCCTCGATGGCCAGGACGTTGGGCGGCGTGAGCTCCCAGCGATGGACGTCCTGATCACGAGGAACGATGGTGACGACCTCGATCTCGTCGCCGGCCACGCGCTTGACCAGATCGCCCAGAACGGAGAACGAGGCAATCACTCGAAACGAGGAATCCGCCAAGGCAGGTGCGGCCATCCATAGCGAGCCGATCACCAGCAAGGCTTTCCAGAGTGAGCGTTGCTTCATTGGGTGTGTCCCTCGTGAAAAAGCGGCAGATCATAATGATTGTGTCGAAGGGTTGCCAGTTCCATCCTCACGGGCCTGTCTTTCGAGTCCCTGTCTTTCGAGTCTCAGGACATCGAGGGCGATCGTTCGGTGGCCCTGCACCCCGCCGCCCGGTTAGGGTATCATCGTTTTACAATCGATCGGTCAGTAGGATGGCGTCCGGGTGGCAAAAGTGTGCAAGGCACCGCGTGTGCTGATGATAGATAACTACGACAGCTTCACGTTCAATATCGTCCAGTACCTGCGCGAGCTGGGCGCCGAGGTACTCACCCATCGCCACGATGCCATCACGCTCGAGGAGATCGCGGCGCTGGCTCCCACCCACCTGGTCATCTCGCCGGGCCCCTGCACCCCCAACGAGGCGGGCATCTCGCTCTCTGCCATCACCCACTTCGCCGGTCGACTGCCGATGCTGGGCGTGTGTCTTGGCCACCAGGCGATCGGCCAGGCCTTCGGGGCCCGGGTGGTGCGCGCACCATGCGTGATGCATGGCAAGACCTCGCGTATCGCGCATACCGGGGCGGGCGTGTTCAAAGGGCTCGAAGCGCCGCTGACCGTCACCCGCTACCACTCGCTGGTGGTCGACCGCGAGAGCTTGCCGGAGTGCTTCGAGGTCACCGCCTGGACGCCGGAAGACGACGCGACGCCGGGTCTGATCATGGGCTTTCGCCACCGCACCCTTGCCATCGAAGGCGTGCAGTTTCATCCTGAGTCGATTCTCACCCGCCAGGGCCATGCGCTGCTGGGGAATTTTCTGGCCGGTCGCTGAGCGCCCCATTCACGTCTAGAGGCTTTTCTGTTCATGCAAATGCGAGACGCCATTAACGCGGTGATGCGCCGCGAAGATCTCACTTTCGACACCATGCGCGCCCTGATGCGCCAGATCATGACCGGCGAAGCCTCGGATGCGCAGATCGGCGGCCTGCTGGTCGGCCTCTCCATGAAAGGCGAGAGTGCCGTGGAGATCAGCGCCGCCGCCCAGGTGATGCGCGATCTGATGCGCCCGGTCAACCTCCACGCCGAGAACGTGGTGGACATCGTCGGCACCGGCGGTGATGGGGCGAATCTGTTCAACGTCTCCACCGCCTCGAGCTTCGTGGCCGCTGCTGGCGGTGCCCACGTGGCCAAGCACGGCAACCGCAGCGTGTCGTCGTCGTCGGGAAGCGCGGACCTGTTCGATATCGCCGGCATCTACCTGGACCTTTCGCCGGAGCAGGTGGCACGCTGCATCGAGCAGGTGGGCGTGGGCTTCATGTTCGCCCCCAACCACCACCCCGCGATGCGTCACGCCATCGGCCCGCGCCGCGAGATGGGCGTGCGCACGCTGTTCAACATCCTCGGGCCCTTGACCAACCCGGCCGGCGCCCCCAACCAGGTGATGGGGGTCTACGCGCCGCACCTGGTCGGGCTGATGGCCGAGGCACTGAAGAAACTCGGCAGCCGCCACGTGCTGGTGGTGCACTCCGAAGACGGGCTCGACGAGATATCGCTGGCAGCCCCCACCCGGGTGGCGGAGCTCAAGGAGGGCGAGATTCGCGAGTACACCGTGACGCCGGAGGAACTCGGCATCGAGCGCCAGAGCCTTGCGAGCCTGAAGGCCGCCAGCGCCGAGGAGAGCCTGCGCCTGGTCAAGGCGGCGCTGGTGGGCGAGGGGCCGGCGGCGGACATCGTCGCCCTCAACGCCGGGGCGGCGCTCTACTGCGCCGGCGTGGCCGATAGCCTCGCCGAGGGCGTGGCCGTGGCTCAGGACGCCCAGGCCTCCAAGCTTCCGCTCGAGAAGCTCAAGGAGCTTTCGCACTTCACCAGCGTGTTCAAAGGATAACCGCATGACGAACCCGGCTACGCCCACCATTCTTTCCCGCATTCTCGCCCGCAAGGACGAGGAGGTCGCCCTGCGTCGCCAGGCGGTGTCCGAGGAGGACCTGCTCGCGCTCGCCGAGAAGCAGAGCGCGCCGCGCGGCTTCGTTGCCGCCCTGAACCGGCGCATCGCGGCCGGCGACCCGGCGATCATCGCCGAGGTGAAGAAGGCCTCGCCCTCGAAAGGCGTGATTCGCGACGCCTATGATCCGGCGGCGATCGCGACGAGCTACGAGGCGGGCGGGGCGGCGTGTCTTTCCGTGCTCACCGATGCGGACTTCTTCCAGGGCCACGAGGACGATTTGATCGCCGCGCGCAGCGCGTGTGCGCTTCCGGTCATCCGCAAGGACTTCATCACCCACGCCTATCAGGTGGCCGAGGCCCGGGCGATCGGGGCCGACTGCATCCTGCTGATCGTGGCGGCGCTGGATGACCAGACGCTGACGTCGCTGCACGCCCGGGCAACGGAGCTCGGCATGGACGTGCTGGTGGAAGTGCACGACGCCGCCGAGCTCGAGCGCGCGCTGGCGCTCGATCTCACCCTCGTGGGCATCAACAACCGCAACCTGCACACCTTCGAGACGGACCTCGACACCACGCTTGCGCTGTTGCCGCGCATTCCCGAGGGCGTCACGGTGATCACCGAGTCCGGCATCCTGACCCGCGACGACGTGACCCGGATGCGCCAGCACCGGGTCGAGGGGTTTCTGGTGGGCGAGGCCTTCATGCGCCAGGACGACCCGGGCCTCGCCTTGAAGGAGCTGTTCTTCTAGGCGCCTTCCGTGCCCGAGCGGCGCTCG
>NZ_JAMZBC010000096.1 GCF_024158715.1 Halomonas sp. 707D7
GCCTTACCTGTCGTTGTCCACGATCGCAACAGCGCCGACGTCGGCGCCAACACCGTGCGCGAGTGGATCGATCAGCGTAACGTCGACATGGTCGCGGGGCTGGTCGCCTCGTCGGTCACCATCGCCGTGACCAAGGTGCTCGAGGAGAACGACCGGCTGGGCATCGTCTCCGGGTCGGCGGCCTCAAGCGTGACCAACGAGCACTGCACGCCCAACCACATCCACTGGGTCTACGACACCTATCCGCTGGCCAACGGCACCGCCCGGGCGGTGGTCGAGCAGGGCGGCGACAGCTGGTTTCTGCTCACCGCGGACTACGCCTTCGGCCATGCGCTGGAAGCCGACGTGACCCGCGTGGTCGAGGAGAGCGGCGGCGAAATCGTCGGTAGCGTGCGCCACCCGTTCCCGACCAGCGACTTCTCCTCCTACATTCTTCAGGCCCAGGGCTCCGGGGCGAAGATTGTGGGGCTGGCCAACGCCGGTGCGGACACGGTCAACGCCATCACCACCGCCAGCCAGTTCGGCCTCACCCAGTCCGGCCAGCAGCTGGCGGGGCTTTTGATCTTTCTGAACGACGTGCACGCACTGGGGCTCGAGGCCACCCAGAACCTGCTGCTCACCACCGGCTGGTACTGGGACATGGACGACCAGGCCCGCGAGTGGGCCCAGCGCTACTTCGACGAAGTGGGCAGCATGCCGACCATGGTGCAGGCGGGCATCTACTCGAGCACCATGCACTACCTGGAAGCAGTGCAGGCCGCCGGTACCGATGACGCAGAGGCGGTGCGCGCGCAGATGGCGTCACAGCCGATCAACGACTTCTTCGCCCGCAACGGGCGCATTCGCGAAGATGGCCGCATGGTGCACGACATGTACCTGGCCCAGGTGAAGACGCCGGAGGAGTCCACCGGCGAGTGGGACCTTTACGAGATCCTCAGCACCATTCCCGCGGAACAGGCCTACCGCCCGCTCTCCGAAAGCCAGTGCAAGCTGGTGCAGAACTGATCAGGCGCGGGGCGGCGACCGCGCCGCCCCCGGGGAAGGAGAGATCGCAATGACGATGATATTCGGCGTGCCCATGGCGGTGTTCATGGGCCAGCTGACGCTGGGGCTGGTCAATGGCGCCTTCTATGCGCTCCTGAGCCTGGGGCTGGCGGTGATCTTCGGGCTTTTGAAAATCGTCAACTTCGCCCACGGCGCCCAGTACATGCTCGGTGCCTTCGCGGCACTTCTGGCCTTCAACCACCTCGGTATCAACTACTGGCTGGCGCTGGTACTGGTGCCGCTGACCATAGGCGGGCTCAGCATGCTCGTCGAGCGCTTTCTGCTGCGCCGCATCGCGCATCTGGATCACCTCTACGGGCTTTTGCTGACCTTCGGTCTGGCGCTGATCTTCGAGGGTACGCTGATCAACTTCTTCGGCGTTTCAGGGGCGCGCTACGCCACGCCGGAGATCCTGCAGGGCGGCTTGAACCTGGGCTTCATGTTCCTGCCCACCTACCGCGCCTGGGTGCTGGTGGCGGCGCTCGCCATGTGCCTGTTCACCTGGTTCATGATCGAGCGCACCCGCCTTGGCGCCTACCTGCGCGCGGGCACCGAGAACTCGCAGCTGATGCAGGCCTTCGGCGTCAACGTGCCGCTTCTGATCACGCTCACCTACGGCTTCGGCGTGGGGCTCGCCGCCTTTGCCGGGGTACTCGCCGCACCCCTCTACCCGGTGTCGCCGACCATGGGGTCGAGCCTTCTGATCGTGGTCTTCGCGGTGGTGGTGATCGGCGGCATGGGTTCGATCATGGGCGCCATTCTCACCGGGCTCGGCATGGGCGTGATCGAGGGGCTGACCAAGGTGTACTACCCGGAGGCCGCCAATACGGTGATCTTCCTGGTCATGATCCTGGTACTCATGCTGCGCCCGGCCGGGCTTTTCGGAAAGGAGGCATAGCCATGTCGGAGTCCACGACGCTGAGCGCACCGAGTGCGGTCGCAACGAGAAAACGCCGCGCCGGCCAGCGCCGGGCGCTTCTGTACGTGGCGCTTTTGGCGCTGGGGCTGGTGGCGCCGTTCCTGGCCTACCCGGTCTTTCTGATGAAGGTTCTCTGCTTTGCGCTGTTCGCCTGCGCCTTCAACCTGCTGCTGGGCTACGCCGGGCTTCTCTCCTTCGGCCACGCGGCGTTTCTGGCCACCGGCGGCTACGTCACGGGGTATCTGCTTGCAAGCTATCCGGGGCTCACGCCGGAGCTCGGCATTCTGGCGGGTACGCTCTGCGCGACGCTTCTGGGGGCGCTGTTCGGCGTGCTGTCGATTCGCCGCCAGGGGATCTATTTCGCCATGGTGACGCTGGCGCTGGCCCAGCTGATGTTCTTTTTCTTCATCCAGGCGCCGTTCACCGGCGGCGAGGACGGCCTGCACGGCGTGCCGCGCGGTGAGCTCTTTGGCGTCATCAGCTTGAGAAGTCATCTTTCGATGTACTACGTCGTCTTCGCGATCTTCGTGCTCGGGTTTGCCCTCATCCAGCGTACCGTGCACTCGCCCTTCGGCCAGGTGCTCAAGGCGATCCGCGAGAACGAGCCGCGGGCGATTTCGCTTGGCTACAACGTCGATGCCTACAAGCTCGTCGCCTTCGTGCTCTCGGCGGCGCTGGCCGGGCTCGCCGGTGCCACCAAGACGGTGGTGTTCCAGCTCGCCTCCCTGACCGATGCCCACTGGCACATGTCCGGCGAGGTGATTCTGATGACGCTGCTGGGGGGCGTTGGCACGCTATTGGGGCCGATCGCGGGCGCCGGGCTCGTCGTCAGCCTCCAGCACCTGCTTGCCCAGTCGCCGCTGGGTAACTGGGTGAGCGTGATTCTCGGCGCGATCTTCGTGGTGTGCGTGCTGAGCTTTCGTAGCGGCATCGTCGGCGAGCTGGGCGCGCTCTACCGCAAGAACTTCAAGTAGAGCGCTCCGACGGATCCCCTTTGACGCGTGCGCCTACGCCGAAGGTCGTGGTGCGCAGGGCAAGCTTAAATTATAAGTTGACGTTAACGTCAATTGAGCGTTCGAGCGCTCTTCATAACGACAACGAGTACCGCCCAAACGGAGACCCGCCATGAATTTCGAGCCCAACGACGATCAGGTCGCCTTCATCGACATGGCCAGAAGCTTCGCCCAGAAGGAGCTGGCCCCTCACGCCGCAAAGTGGGATCGCGATGCCCACTTCCCGGTGGATGTGATCAAGAAAGCCGGGGAGCTCGGGTTCTGTTCGCTCTATGCGCCGGAGAGCGTGGGCGGGCTCGGGCTTTCACGGCTCGATGCCAGCCTCATCTTCGAGCAGCTCTCCATGGGCTGCACCTCGACCACGGCGTACCTCACCATCCACAACATGGTCACCTGGATGCTGGCAAGCCACGCTCGGGCTGAAGTGATCGAGCGCTGGGGTACGGCGCTTGCGACCGGCGAGCTTCTGGGCTCGTACTGCCTGACCGAGCCCGGCGCCGGGTCGGATGCCGCCTCGCTCAAGACCAGCGCCAAACGCGACGGCGACGATTACGTGCTCAATGGCAGCAAGATGTTCATCTCCGGCGCCGGCAGTACCGACGTGCTCGTGGTGATGGCGCGTACCGGCGGCGAAGGGGCGGGCGGAATCTCCGCCTTCGCGGTGGAGGCCGCGAGCGCCGGCATCAGCTACGGGCGCAAGGAGGAGAAGATGGGCTGGAACAGCCAGCCCACCCGCATGGTGACGTTCGAGGACGTGCGCGTGCCGGCCGATCACCTGCTGGGGCGCGAAGGCGAGGGCTTCAGGATCGCCATGAAGGGGCTCGACGGCGGGCGCATCAATATCGCCACCTGCTCGATCGGCACCGCCCAGCGGGCACTCGACGAGGCCCGCGACTACCTGCGCGAGCGCAAGCAGTTCGGTCGGGCGCTGGCGGAATTTCAGGCGCTGCAGTTTCGCCTGGCCGACATGGCGACCGAGCTCGTGGCCGCGCGCCAGCTGGTGCGCCTGGCCGCGACCAAACTCGATGCCGGACACGTCGATGCGCCGACCTACTGCGCCATGGCCAAACGCTTCGCCACCGACGTCGGCTTCAAGGTGTGCGACGAGGCGCTGCAGCTTTTTGGCGGCAACGGCTACATCAAGGAGTATCCGATGGAGCGCTTCGTGCGCGACACCCGGGTACACCGCATTCTGGAAGGCACCAACGAGATCATGCGGTTGATCATCGCCCGGCGGGTGTTGGCCGACGGCGCCGGCGAGCTATAGTGAGGGAACGTTCAATGGCACAAGGATGCTCCAATGAGTAGCGTAGTGTTTACCGAGCACGCCACCCGGGATGGACACGTCGTCGGCGAGATCACACTCGACGCCGAGCGTTCGCTCAACGCCCTGACCCTCGAGATGATCGAGGCGATGCAGCCGCAGCTCGAGCGCTGGAAGGAAGAGCCCGAAGTGGTGGCGGTGCTGCTGCGGGGCGCCGGTGAAAAGGCGTTCTGCGCCGGGGGCGACGTGGTAAGCCTCTACCGCTCGATTACCCAGGGCGGCGATGCCGACTTTCCCGAGCGCTTTTTCACCCACGAGTACCGGCTCGATTTTACCCTTCACACCTACCCCAAGCCGGTGATCTGCTGGGGCAGCGGTATCGTCATGGGCGGCGGCATGGGGCTTTTGAGCGCCTCGAGCCACCGGGTGGTCACCGAGACCTCGAGACTCGCCATGCCCGAGGTCACCATCGGCCTCTACCCGGACGTCGGCGCGAGCTGGTTCCTCAACCGTCTGCCGGTCGGCACCGGGCGCTTTCTGGCCATGACCGGAAGCCCCGTCAACGCGACGGACGCCGTGCATCTCGGCCTGGCCGACCGCTGCCTGAAAAGCGACCAGTTCGAGGCGCTGTTGAACGCACTTACCGCCGCGCGCTGGAACCAGCAGGGCAGTATCGACGCCCACGGCGTGGTCAACCGGGCGCTTCGAGAGCTCGAGCACGAAGCCCGCGCGCACTTCACCGGGCAGGAAACCCCGGTACTCCAGGCCACGCCGCTGATTCGCGAGCTGATGGATCACGACACCACCGAGCAGACCGTCGCCGCCATTCTGGCGGTCGAAAGCGACGATGCCTGGTTCAGCCGTGCCCAGAAGACGCTGGCCCACGGAAGCCCGGTGTCGATCGCGCTGATCGACGAGCAGCTCAAGCGGGCGCGCTACATGTCGCTTGCCCAGGTGTTTCGCTCGGAGCTCGCGCTTTCGGTGCAGTGCTGTCGACACCGCGAGTTTCCCGAGGGCGTGCGCGCGCTGCTGGTCGACAAGGATGGAAGCCCGGCCTGGACCTATTCGGACGTCGCCTCCGTGGAGCAGTACTTCATCGACGAGCTGCTGGCCTCTCCCTGGGAGGAGAATCCGCTGGCCTCGCTCGGCTAGCGCGGCCAATCACCATCAGCCAATCACCCATAACAAGGATAACGATCATGACCACCATCGCATTCATCGGCCTTGGCAACATGGGCGGCCCCATGGCGGCGAATCTTTCGAAAGCGGGGTTCGACGTGCGTGCTTTCGACCTGAGCGTTGAGGCGCTTGCCACCGCGAAGGAGCACGGCTGCGAAGTCGCCGCCTCGGCTCAGGACGCCGCGCGAGACGCTCGAATCGTGATCTCCATGCTGCCCGCCGGTCAGCACGTGCGCGCGCTGTTCGTGGATGGCGAGGCGCCACTTTTCGACGTCATCGCCCCCGGCGCGCTGGTGATCGACTCCTCCACCATCGATGCCGATACCGCGCGCCAGGTGGCCGCCGCCGCCGAGCAGAAGGGCATCGACTTCATCGATGCGCCGGTTTCCGGCGGCGTGGGTGGCGCCCAGGCGGGCACGCTGACCTTCATCGTCGGCGGCACGCCAGCCCAGTTCGAAAAGGCCAGACCGGTGCTCGAGGTGATGGGCAAGAACATCTTCCACGCCGGCGAAAGCGGCGCGGGGCAGGTGGCCAAGGCGTGCAACAACATGCTGCTGGCGATTCTGATGGCCGGCACCTGCGAGGCGATCAACATGGGGGTGAAAAACGGCCTCGACCCGGCGGTGCTCTCCGAGATCATGAAGCAGAGCTCCGGCGGCAACTGGGCGCTGAACGTCTACAACCCCTACCCGGGGGTGATGGAGAATGCCCCGGCCTCGAAAGGCTACCAGGGCGGCTTTCTGACCGATCTGATGCTCAAGGATCTGGGACTGGCCATGGATATCAGCCAGCAAAGCGCCGCGCCGGTGCTGATGGGCTCCGCGGCACGGGCGCTCTACGCGCTGCACAAGGCAAACGGCCACGGCCGGCTCGATTTCTCGAGCCTGATGACCTTCTACCAGGACAAGTGATCACGCAGGCGCCCGGCGTGGCGGTGTCCGTGCGACTTGTCACGCACCGCTTGCCCCGCCACACTGGATGGCCTCGATCAACCCATGACAAGGATCACCATGATTACGCTTTGGGGCCGCGACAACTCCACCAATCTCAAGAAAGTGCGCTGGGTGCTCGAAGAGCTCGACCTTCCCTATCAGCAGATCCAGGCCGGGCTCGAACACGGCGTCAACGATACGCCCGAGTTCAAGGCGATGAACCCCAACGCCCTGGTGCCGGTCTTGAAGGACGACGCCACCGCGAGCGTGCTGTGGGAGTCCAATACCATCGCCCGCTACCTGGCCGCCCAGTACGGCGAGGGCCGTCTGTGGATCGACGACCCTGCCAAGCGCGCCCGGGCCGAGAAGTGGATGGACTGGGGCAGCTCGCGCCTGTCACCGGCTCATCGCATCATGCTGATGGGGTTTGTTCGTACCCCGCCGCACGCCCGTGACCAGGCCAGGCTCGAAGCCGGCACCGCGGAGTGCGAAGCGCTCTTCGCCATGCTCGACGACGCGCTGGATGGACGACCCTGGCTCTCCGGCGAGGCGTTCGGCCTGGCCGACATCGCCGTGGCGCCACTGATCTACAACCTGTGGAACTGCGGGCTGACCTGGAACCCGCGCAGCCATCTGGAGCGCTGGTACCAGGCGCTGACCGAGCGCCCGGCGTTTCAGAAAGTGGTGATGATTCCGGTCAGCTAGCGCGCTAGGTCAGATCGCTCGAAAAGCGCTGGACGGCGTCGACCACGCGCTTGGCGCCGTCCTGGATCTCTACGATCACGCTGCCCGCCTGGCCCGCCACTTCGAGGCCCTGCTGGGCTTCTTCGCGGGTCTCGAACATCTGGCGCTTGACCTCCTGCGAGAGGGCCTGGTTCTGCGTGACGACGCTGGTGATCTTCTCGGTGGCGGCGCTGGTGCTGGCCGCGAGCTTTCTGACCGCATCGGCGACCACCGCAAAGCCGCGTCCCTGTTCACCGGCTCGGGCGGCCTCGATGGCGGCGTTGATCGCCAGCAGGTTGGTCTGCTCCGCGATGCCGCCAATGGTCTCGACAATGGCGTTGATCTCGAGAGACTGCTTGCCCAGCGCTTCGACGCTTTCGGTAGCGGCCTGCATCTGGGCGGCGATCTGGCGCATCGTCTCGACGGTCTGCTGGACCACCGCCGCGCCTTTCTCGGCGCTGACATCGGTTTGACGTGACACATCGAAGGCCAGATGGGCGCCTTCGCGTACCTGGCGCTCACGCGCCACCTGATCGGTAATGACGCTGGCGAATTTCACCACCTTCCAGAGATGGCCATCGGCATTGTAGACGGGGTTGTAGGTGGCCTCGAGCCACACCTCGGCCCCGCGGCTGTCGATGCGCTTGAAGCGGTCCGCCACGAACTCGCCATTGTTCAAGGTCTGCCAGAATGCCACATAGTTCGGCGAGCCGGCCTCTTGCGGCGTGCAGAACATCCGGTGGTGCCGGCCGATGATCTGGTCGAGGCGGTATCCCATTCCTTTCAGGAACTGCTCGTTGGCGGTAATGATGGTGCCATCGAGGTTGAACTGGATGACGGCGGTGGAGCGAATCAAGGCGGCAATGAACGACTCGCTCTCCTTGGCGCCCTCGACGATCTCGGTCACCTCGCGGCCATAGCCCTGTACATGGGAAAGCCGCCGACCCGCGCTGCGTATCGGTAGCCAGACGATGTTGAGCCATATCAAGGCGCCATCTTCGCGCAGGTAACGGTAGTTGTCGCTGACCGGCTCGAAGGTAGTGATGGCTCGTTGGAAGTCCCGAAAGCAGGGCAGCTCCTTGACGTAGGCCGGCACGATCTCCGACATCGGCCTGCCCAGCAGCTGCTCGCGCCGGTAGCCGAGTGCATCCGCAAAACCCTGGTTGACGGATGAAATGCGTAAATCGGCATCCAGCGTGATGGAAAGCATGCCGCGCTCCATCTGATCGCTCAATTGTGTCAGCACCCCTCGTCCGTGAGGTCGACCTGCGGTTTTTCTTTTAGTTGGCAGTTGAAACATCGGTAGCCTCCCTTCAATGATAACAATAAGTTATCGGCAGTCCGAACCGAACCTTGAGTCTTTTTTTAGGATAAGTTAAGGCTTTCAGGCAGCTTAAGTGAATCTAGTCATTAACGCTTGCAGCGTCGAGTAGATAATCTACCTGGGACTTCGCAGCGTTGATGAGCCCCTCTACATTCAACGGGCCTGTCGTCCATTGGCGCCGTTTTCAACGGCGCGGCGGGCATCGGGGTGGCGGAGTTTGATACTGGAATGAGCGCCGCAGCATCGACGCGGTCTAAAAGCGCTCCAGCACGTCGAAATGGTCGCAGTCAGGCAGCTCGACGCGCTGGCAAGGGACGCCCGCTTGCGCGAGTGCGGCGAGAAAAGCGTCGGCTTGGCGGTGGAAGGCGGGCGGGTCGTTCTCGGCGATCACCACCCGGCACGGGGGAAGCCCCGAGAGATCGTCATGGAGCGGGCTGAGCGCGCGTGCCTGCTCCATATTCAAGTCAAGCGGTGCGTTGACGTAGGTGTCCACCAGTGGCGCGAGATCGAACACGCCGCTGACCAGCAGCAGCCGGTCGATCGGAAGGGGCGTGCGGCGGGCGACCCAGTAGGCGAGCTGGGCACCGGCGCTATGGCCGCCGAGCTTGATCGACCAGGCACCGCCATGCTCGTCGAGGGCCTGGAAAGCGGCCGCAAGGCCCTGCATGCACTGCTCGATCATCGTCTCGATCGAGACGTCGGGCGCCAGGTCGTAGCCGATCGAGGCGAAGGCCATGCCGCGCGCCAGATAGCGCTGGGCGAGAAAGTCCGTCGCCGTCGCGTCCAGCTCCTGCCAGTAGCCGCCGTGGATGAACACCATCAGCGTCCACGGCCCGTCGCCGTCAGGCACGAACAGGTTGAAACGTGTCGCCGGCGAGACGGTGGCGCGACCCGCGATGGGCGAGTGGCGCGCGACCAGCGCCCGCCCGGCGTCTGCCTGGCGGGCGAGGGTGGCGTCGACCTGGGTGGCGAAGTGGCTCGGCGAGTAGGCCTGGTCCTTGTCGAGGGTACTCATGGCGATCAGGTGACCGCGCCGCGCACGGAAAAGCGCGGCTCCCGGTACTCGCCGCTTTCAAGCACCTCGCGAAAATGCCGGGCGGCGTGCCAGACATCCTCGAAGCTCAGGTAGAGCGGCGTGAAGCCGAAGCGCATCAGCCCCGGCTCGCGGTAGTCGCCGATCACCCCGCGCGCGATCAGCGCCTGCACGATGGCGTAGCCGTTGTGGCCATCGATCAGCGAGACCTGGCTGCCCCGGCGGCCTTGCGGCGGGGTGATGTTCTCGATGCCGTGCGCCGCGAACAGATCCGCGAGGCAGTCGCAGAAGAGCTCCGTCAGCGCCAGGCTCTTGTCGCGCAGCGCTGCAAGATCGACCTCCTTCCATAGCGCGAGCGACGCCTCCAGGGTGGTATAGGCGAGCGCCGAGTGCGTGCCGGTGCGAAAGCGGGAGATGCCGTCGGCGGGGGCGTAGTTTGCGTCGAAGGCGAACGGCGCGCCATGGCCGTGCCAGCCCGAGAGCGGCTGCCAGGGGCCATCTTGGGCGTCGCGGTGCACGAACACGAAGGCAGGCGCGCCGGGGCCGCCGTTCAGGTACTTGTAGGTGCAGCCCACCGCAAAGCGCGCGCCGCTTTTGACGAGCTCGACGGGCAGCGCCCCGGCGGAGTGGGCGAGATCCCAGACCACCTCGGCGCCGTGGGCGTGCACGAGCTGCGTGGTGGCGGCCATGTCGCGAAGCGCCCCGGTGCGGTAGTTCACCTGGCTGAGCACGACCACGGCTACGCCTTCCAGGTGCTCGGCCAGGTCCGCGCCTTCGGGCAGGAAGCGGTGCTCGCAGCCTCGCAGCTGGCAGAACCCCTGGGCGATGTAGCCGTCGGTGGGGAAGTTGCCGCCTTCCGAGAGCACCGCGCGCCGATCATCCGGGGCCTGGCTTGTGATGTAGCCCAGCAGCTTGAAGATGTTGAGCGTGATGTTGTCGGTCACGCAGACTTCCCCGGCCCGCGCGCCGATCACCGGCGCGAGCAGATCCCCCAGGCGCTCGGGGGCGTCGAACCACCCCTGATTCCACCCCTTGATCAGCTCCTCGCGCCATTGGGTGAGGGTGGCATCGACCGCCTGCGTCGCCGCCACCGGCTGGGCGCCCAGGGAGTTGCCGTCCAGGTAGAGTACGCCCTCGGGCAGGGCGAAGTGCTGCTTGAACGCGGCGAGCGGGTCGCGCCGGTCGCGCTCTTGCACGCTTTCGAGGGTGATGCCGTTCAGGGGCTCGTTCATGGTGTCCTCCGTAAGATCGAATACCGTCGCCGTAACCTGCTCAGATCGAGGTGCGCACGCTCCACAGCTCGGGAAAGAACTGCAAATCCAGCGCCTTGACCAGGTAGTTGACGCCGGCGGTGCCACCGGTACCGCGCCGATAGCCGATGATGCGCTCGACGGTCTTCATGTGGTTGAAGCGCCAGCGCTGGAAGTTGAACTCCACGTCCACCAGCTTCTCGGCAAGCTCGTAGAGATCCCAGTGTCGTTCGCTGTGGCGATATACCTCGGCCCAGGCGGCTTCCACCTCGGGGCAGGGGGTGTAGGGTTCGCGCCAGTCGCGCTCGATCTTCTCTGCCGGAATGGCGAAGCCGCGCCGGGCCAGAAGCTTCAGCGTCACATCGTAGATACTGGGGGCGGCGAGGGCTTCTTGAAGCTTCTGGTAGTCTTTTGGACGTTCGCGGTGCGCCTCGATCATTTTGGCGTTCTTGTTGCCGAGCAGAAACTCGATCTCACGGTATTGGTAAGACTGGAATCCCGAACTCTGGCCGAGGCTGTCGCGAAAGCTCGCGTAGTCTGCCGGCGTCATGGTTACCAGCACTTCCCAGGCCTTGATCAACTGCTCCTGGATACGCGCCATGCGGCTGAGCATCTTGAAGGCCGGCGACAGGTCGTCGGCATCGATATTGGCCGCCGCCCCGTGGGCCTCGTGCAGGCAGAGCTTGATCCAGAGCTCCGAGACCTGATGGATGACGATGAACAGAAGTTCGTCGTGCTCTTTCGAGACCGGGTTCTGGCAGGCGAGCAGCGGCTCGAGGTCCAGGTACTGGCCATAGCTCAGGTCCTGGTCCCAATGGATGGCTTCGCCATCGACGGCGTTACGAGGTGTCGTCATTGTTGTTGCGCCCCTTGTTGCACGAGTGATTGCGCCTGGGGTTCGCCCAGATCCCAGAGTACCCCGGCGGTGAGCCTGAGCCCCTCCTCGACGATGCTTTCGAGCAGGTGCTCGTTGGGCGCGTGCTGGTCGCAGGCGGGATAGGAGTGGGGCAGCCATACCGTGGGGAGGCGCAGCACGTCCGAAAAGCAGTGGTTGGGAATGGTGCCGCCCAGGTTGGGAAGAATGTGGGCCGGACTTCCCAGGCTCTGCTCGGTGGAGTGCTGAACGAAGCTGACCCAGGGGTGGCCGGGGTCGAGCCGGGTGGCGGCGTAGCCGCCGAGCATCTCAAGCGCTACCTCGCCAAACCCCAAGGCATCGAGATGGGCGCGCAGGCGCGGCTCGATGGCCTGCCACTCGGTGCCCTTGACGAAGCGCAGTTGCAGCACCGCCTCGGCCCGCTCGGGCACCGCGCCGACGGGCTTGACGGTGTCGCCGGCGCCCAGGGCGAGGATCTCGAGGGTGTTGCCGCCGTACAGCCGCTCGCCGTCGGTCAGCCCCGCCTCGCCCCAGTGCGGGTTGATGGCCGGGTCGGCGTCGCCGCCGCCCACCGGCAGGTCGCGGATCAGGCGCGAAATTTCCACGCTGATCGGCGGT
>NZ_JAMZBC010000097.1 GCF_024158715.1 Halomonas sp. 707D7
GTGGCAGACCGCCGAGGAGACCGTCGAGCGCATCGAGGGCAACCTTTCCGCGGTGGCTCAGGCGCCCGCCTGTCTCGGCCCCGAGTGCGCGGCGAGTGCCGCGTTCTACCAGGCCGCTCTGCAGCGTTACACGCGCGAGAACACGCCGGCAGCGCTTGCCGCCTGGCAGAGCATCGCGCCGCGCCTGTCGCTGACCGCCGACGAGCGCCGCGTGATCGAGGAGGAGCTTGCCTTCTATGCACTGGTGCGCAGCGTGCCGGGCACGCTTGCCTGGGTGGACAGCGTGCTGCCGGGGCTCGACAGCGAGCGCGTGCTCGAGCTTCGCGTGCGCCGGGCGCTGGAGGATCGCCAGTGGTCGGAGGTGCTGAACTGGATCGCCCAGATGCCCGCCAGCCAGCAAAGCAATAGCCGCTGGCAGTACTGGCTCGCCCGGGCCAACGAGCAGCTCGGCAACCACGGCGCCGCCGAGGCGCGCTACCGCGAGGCGGCGCTGGATCGCAGCTTCTACGGTTTCGCCGCCGCCGAACGGCTCGGCGTGCCCTACCGACTCAACAACGAGCGCAACCACTTCGACGACGCCTCGCGCGAACGCACTGCGGCGCTTGCCACCGTACAGCGCACCGAGGCGCTGATGCGCATCGGCGAGGAGGGACTCGCCAACAGCGAATGGCTCTACGCCGTGCGCACCTCGTCCCCGGCCCAGGCGCGGGCGCTGGCGGACTACGCCGCCCATCGCCAGTGGTACCCGCTGCTGGTGCAGACCACCATCGCAGGCGAGATGTGGGATGCGCTGGACTGGCGCTTCCCGCCCGCCTACCGCGAAAGTTTCCTGCGCTGGGGCGAGCAGACCGGGGTGGACCCGTACCTCTTGATGGCCATCACCCGGCGTGAGAGCGCCTACAACCCGGTGGCGCTCTCGCCCGCCGGCGCCAGAGGGTTGATGCAGCTGATGCCCGGCACCGCCGCGCTGGTCAGCCGCCAGCTCGGCCTGAGCGACCCGGGGCCTTACGGCGTACTCGACCCGGAGCTCAACATTCGTCTGGGCAGCACCTACCTGCGCGACAAGCTCAACCGCTACCAGGGCAATCGCCTGGCGGCGACTGCGGCCTACAACGCCGGCCCCGGCCGAGTGGACCAGTGGCTGGGCGACGGCCGCGGCGTGGAGGCGTTCGACCTGTTCGTCGAGAGCATCCCGTTTCGCGAGACCCGCGACTACGTCCAGGCGGTGTTGAGCTACCGGGTGATCTTCGAAAGCCTGGCCAACGGTGGCGACAGCCAGGGCGTGACGCTGCTCAGCGACAACGAGCAGCAGGTGCGCTACGACCGCGCCCTGCTCGCGCTGCGCTGATGTCCAACGAGCGCCCGGTCACCCCGGGCGCTGCTCCAGCGCCAGGCGCAGGCCGAGCGCCACCAGCACCGTGCCCGTCGCGGCGTTGAGCACCCGCGCAAAGCGCGAGCTTGCCAGAAAGCGGCTGGCCCCGCCCACCATCAGCACCACGCCGATCTGCCACAGGTTGGCGATCACGAAATGCACCCCGGCAAGCCACAGCGACTTCAACAGCACCGGTTCCCCCGGAGCGATGAACTGCGGCAGAAACGCCATGTAGAACACCACCGTCTTGGGGTTGAGCACGTTGGAGAGAAGCCCCTCCTTGATCGGCTGCAAGAGTCCCACGCGAGCCCCGGCCACACGGGCTTCCCCCACGGGCAGCGCCGTCCCTCGCCGCGCGGCCAACAGACTCGCCACGCCGAGCCAGACCAGATAGCCGGCGCCTGCCAGCTTGAGCAGGTTGAAGGCGAAGGCGGACTGCAGCAGGATCAAGGAGATGCCGAGTGCCGACACCGTGGCGTGCACGAACAGCCCGCAGCAGATCGCGACGCTGGTAGCCACGCCGTCGCGCACCCCGCCCCGTGCGGTATTGCGGATCACCAGCAGCGTGTCCACACCCGGGCTGATGGAGAGCAGCGTGATGGCGATCACGAAGGGAACGAACTGCGCGTCGAACAGGGTCATCTGGCTCATCGAAAGAGGCTCGCTGCGTTTAAAGGAATCGTGAGTTCGTCACTGGACGATCACTTTTTTTGCTTCTACAGTGAATTTGTGGGCAAACACGAGGTTGTCCGCCTATTACCTAAGCACGTTAAGGAAACGACAGATGGCAACTGGTACCGTCAAGTGGTTCAACGACACCAAAGGTTACGGCTTCATCTCACCCGATGACGGCGGCGACGACCTTTTTGCGCACTTCTCAGAGATTCAGGCTGAAGGCTTCAAGACCTTGCAGGATGGTCAGAAAGTCACCTTTGAAGTAACGCAAGGCAAGAAAGGCCTTCAGGCGTCCAACATTCGCGTCGCCTGATCGGCTCGCGAAACAAAGGCCCGCACATGCGGGCCTTTTTATTGCCTGCGCGCCTAGGGATCGATGTCCGAGCGCTCGCGGGTATCGCCTGCGCTCGACGCCTCTTCCTGCGCCTCACCTTGCTCTTGGCCGGACGCGTCTGACGCCTCGTCGTCGAGCGAGCGCGCAACGCCGGTGGCGGTCGTCTCGCTTGTTGCATCAGCGTCCTGCGACTGCGAGGAGGCGGACTCCGAGACGGAGCTTTCGGGCTCGAGAACGACATTGTCGCCCGCCTGGCTCGATTCGCGCTCGAGTTCCTGGAACTGTTCGTCGAGACGCTGCTGGGCCTGCTCGAAGCGTCGCTCAGTGTCCTCGATCAGCTCGTCGACGTCGAGCGCCCCACCCTGCGCTTCGCGGCGGGCGCTTTCCGGCAGGCTGCTTTCCACCTCCCAGTCGTCGGAGAATTCCGCAGGCTCCACGGGATCGAGCCGGTCGCTCTGACGCTCGACCTCCTGGAACTGCTGGTCGAGCTGTCGCTGAGCCTCCTCGAAGCGCCGCTCGGTCTCGGCGATCACGTCGTCCACGTCGGAACGGGTGGTTTCGCCGGGCATGGCGCTCTCTTCGCTGAGCGCCTCTTCGGGGTCGGCGGCCAGCGTCTCCTCGCCGGCCTGGACCTCCTCGCCCGTCATCGGCTCGCTCTCGGCGTTCTGCGCATCAAGCGCCTCGGCCTGCTCGAGCTCCTCTGCGGCCTGGCGCGCCTCGACGTCGTCCTCGATCTCGGCGGGTTCCGGCATGTCGGCGGCGTTCTCGGCGGCGGCAGGCGCCTCCTCGTTCTGGATCACCTCGTCATCGGCCACCGAGCTCTCCTGCTCGCCGAGGTCGACGTTCGGGTCCTCCTCGGGCTCGCTGCAGGCGCTCAATACGAGCGCCAGGCTCGCCAGCAGGGGTATCCATACACGGTTTGTCATCGCTCGCTCCTTCGTTTGTCTCTCGATCGACGCGGTCGATCGATCATGCTTGCGCTCAATGGCGGTCGTTGGCGGACAGCAGCGCGCACTCTTCGGGCAGCAGTACGCCCAGCGCCAGCGGCACCACCTCGACGGTGAAGCGCTCGTGGCGGCGCGGCTCGCCGTCCAGGGTCAAGGGCCAGGGCTCGTCGTCGGGCCGGGTGGTCACGGTCAGCTTCGGCGCGGTGAAGTAGTGGACGTAGCGTCCTTCACTGGGAAAATCCTGCAGCTCGCCCACCAGCGTGGGAAGCTCCCACACCGACGAAAAATCCTTGACCAGCAGCACGTCGAGTCGCCCATCGTCGAGCTTGGCGCGTGGCGCCAGCACCTGGCCGCCTCCGGACTGGCGGCCGTTGCCCAGCGCCAGCAGCAAGAGCGACGCGCTCTCTTCGCGCTCCTGCCAGTGCAGGGTGCCGCGATAGCTCTTGTGGCGCCACGCCTTAAGCGCGCCCATCAGAGAATACGCCCCGCCGCCCAGCATGCGCTTGAGCATCTTGGGGGTGGACGAGGTGACCTCGGCGCCGAAGCCGCCGGTGGTCATGTTGACGTAATAGCCGATGGCCTGCTCGTCGCCGGACTCGGCCGTCAGGCGCACCACGTCGATCGGGTGCGCCCTAAGCTCCAGCGCCGCCTCGAGCGCGGCACCCGGCGCAAGCGGCAGCCCTACCGAGGTCGCGAAGTCGTTGGCGCTGCCCAGCGGCACGATACCCAGCGCCGCACGCTGGTCGTGGGCCACGCGCATCAGGCCATTGACGACTTCGTTCACCGTGCCGTCGCCACCGCAGGCGATCACGTGGGTGAAGCCTTCGCCGAACGCCTTCTCGGCGAACTCCGCCGCATCGCCACCTTCCCAGGTGGCCCGAACGGTGATCGTGAAACCCCGGTCACGAGCGCTCTGCACCGCTTCGCGCAGCTCCGGATTGCTGGAGGACTTTCCGTTGACAATCAGCAAATAACGCTTTCGTGAGTCGCTCACCGACGTATTCCTTTCCTTGGGTTATGGGCACCTTCAGGCCAGCGCTTTCTCCACCACTTCGTAAACGTTGGACGACAGCGGCTCCTGCTTGATACGCGCAAGCTCCTGGCGCATCAGCGCCTGGCGGCTCTCGTCGAAACGCTGCCAGCGCGTCAACGGCGTGATCAGCCGCGCGGCGATTTCCGGGTTCAGCCGGTTGAGCTCGATCACCACGTCGGCGAGCAGTCGGTAGCCCTGGCCATCCAGGCGATGGAAGTTCACCCGGTTCTGGGTGAACGCGCCGATCAGCGCGCGCACCTTGTTGGGATTCTTGATCGAAAACGCCGGATGGTCCATCAGGTATTCGACGCGCTCGAGCACGTCCGGCTGGGGCCTTGTGACCTGCACCGTGAACCACTGGTCCATCACCAGCGAGTCGTGCGCCCACTTTTCGCCGAAGGCCTTGAGCGCCGGCGCTGCCAGGTCCTGGCGGTCGCTGTGCACCAGCAGCGTCAAGGCCTGGCGCACGTCGGTCATGTTGCGCCCCGCCGCGAACTGGGCCTGACAAAGCTCGAGGCCCTTGTCGTCCTCGATGGCCATCAGGTAAGCCAGCGCCACGTTCTTGAGACTGCGCGTGGCGATCTGCTCCGGCGTGGGCGCGTAGGGCTCATCGCTCGCGTTGGCCTCGTAGGTGGCGATGAACTCGTCGCGCAGGGCCACGGCCAATGACTGGCGCATGAACTCTCGGGCGGCGTGGATGGCGTCCACATCGACGATGCGCTGCTGCTCGGCGATGTAGGCCTCCGTCGGCAGCGTGAGCATTTCGGCGAGTACCGCCTTGTCGCTCACCTCGCCGTCGAGCAGCGTGCGAAACGCCTCGACGACCCGGGTATCCATCACCTTCTCGACGCCGTTGCGGTGGGCGGCGATCAAGTCGTCCAGCGCCAGCATGGAGAGGCGCTGTCCGGCGTCCCAGCGGTTGAAGCCGTCGCTGTCGTGGGTGAGCAGAAAGGCGAGCTCTTCGCGCGAATAGGGGTAGTGGAGCATCACCGGAGCGGAAAAGCCGCGCAACAGCGAGGGCACCGGCGCCTCGGCGACGTTCTCGAACACGAAGGTCTGCTCCGCCTCGCGCAGGTGGATGACGCCCTCCTTGCCGAGCGATTCGCCATCGAGGGTCAGGGTCAGGTCCTGGCCGGACTTGGTACCGACGAGCCCCAGGCGCACGGGAACGTGCAGCGGCAGCTTCTCGTTCTGGCCCGGCGTTGCCGGCGTGCGCTGGCGAAGCGTCAGGCGGTACTCGCCGTGCACGTAGTCGTATTCGCCGAAGGCGTCGACCTCCGGCGTGCCCGCCTGGGAGTACCAGCGCATGAACTGATCGAGGTTCTCGCCGGAGGCGTCTTCCATGCAGCCGACGAAATCCTCGATGGTGGCGGCGCAGCCGTCGAAGCGCTCGAAGTAGCGATCCGCACCGCGGCGAAACGCTTCCCAGCCGACCAGGTTGCACAGCATGCGCACCACTTCCGCGCCCTTCTCGTAGATGGTCAGGGTGTAGAAGTTGGTGATCTCGATGTAGTGGTCCGGGCGCACCGGGTGGGCGGTGGGGCCGGCGTCCTCGGCGAACTGGGCGGTGCGAAAGAACGACACGTCCTGGATGCGCTTGACCGGCGCGGAGTTGGTGTCCGCCGAGAAGCACTGGTCGCGAAAGACGGTGAAGCCCTCCTTCAGGGAGAGCTGGAACCAGTCGCGGCAGGTCACCCGGTTGCCGGACCAGTTGTGGAAGTACTCGTGGGCGACGATGCCCTCGACGTTCTGGAAGGCGGCGTCGGTGGCGGTGTCGGGGTGAGTCAGCACCGCCGCGGAGTTGAAGATGTTCAACCCCTTGTTCTCCATCGCGCCCATGTTGAAGTCGTTGACCGCCACGATCATGAACAAATCGAGATCGTACTCGCGCCCGTAGGTGGTCTCGTCCCAGGCCATGGCGCGCTTGAGCGAGGCCATGGCGTGCTCGGTCTTGTCCAGGTTCTCTTCTTCCACCCAGATCTCGAGCGCCACCTCGCGCCCGCTCTGGGTGGTGAAGCGGTCACTCGCCTTGTACAGGTCGCCCGCCACCAGGGCGAAGAGGTAGCAGGGCTTGGGGTGCGGGTCTTCCCACACCGCGAAGTGGCGTCCGTCACGCTCGCCCTGCTCCACCCGGTTACCGTTGGCGAGCAGCACCGGCTCGCGGGCCAAATCGCCGATCACCGTCACCTTGAAGGTCGCCATCACGTCCGGCCGGTCCGGGTAGTAGGTGATGCGCCGAAACCCCTCGGCCTCGCACTGGGTGCAGTACATGCCGCTGGAGCGGTAGAGCCCTTCCAGGGCGGTGTTGCTGTCCGGGTCGATCTCGACCTCGCTTTCGAGGCAGAAGCGCTCGGGTACCCGGTCGATGCGAAGCGTGGTGTCGCTCACGACGTAGTCGCGCTCCTCGAGCGCGGTGCCGTCGAGGCCGAGCGACACGAGCGTCAGGTGCTCGCCATCGAGCACCAGCGGGGCATTCGGAGCGGCGACGGGGTTGCGCTCGATGTGCAGGCGGGCCTTCACGCGGGTAGCGGCGGGGTCGAGATCAAACGTCAGCTCGGTATGGGTCACGAGGTAATCGGGCGGCTGGTAGTCGCTTAGATAGACCGGCTGCGGATCGGACATGCATGGCTCCTTTTCCATCGAACAGTTTTCCATCGAACGCGGTGACGTGAAACGATCAGTATAGACGAGGCGGCCCCCGGCGTTTCAAGGCGCCGGGGGCGGGCGATCAATCGCGGAAGTTGTCGAACTGCAGCGGCAGGTCCGGGCCTTCCTCGCCGCGCAGAAGCGCCATGACGCTCTGAAGATCGTCACGCTTCTTGCCGGTGACGCGCACCTTCTCGCCCTGGATCTGCGCCTGCACCTTGAGCTTGCTCGCCTTGATGCGCTTGACGATGTCCTTGGTCTGGGCGGCGTCGAGCCCCTGGCGCAGTGTCACGTTCTGGCGCGCCTTGACCCCGGAGAGCTCCGGGTCCTTGACCTCCATGCAGCGCGCGTCGATGCCGCGGGCGATCAGCCGGCCGCGCAGCACCTCGAGCATCTGCTTGAGCTGGAAGTCCACCTCGGCCTCCAGCGCCACGGTTTCCCCCTCGAGGGCGAAGCTTGCGTCCACCCCCTTAAAATCGAAGCGCGTGCCGACCTCGCGGTTGGCCTGGTCCACGGCGTTGGCAGCTTCGTGACGGTCGAATTCGGAGACGATATCGAATGACGGCATGGGTTTTCCTTAACGAGAGTCAGGCTGCCATTCTAGAGCAGCCGGGCCGGCTCGGCTAATCCGGTTCGCCCCGGGCGTGCAATCGTCTGGCGTCATCCTTTAATCTTGACGCCTTTCACTGCGAGGAAGCACTCATGAGCGATCGTGACAGCCGCCACAAGGCGTCCATGGAAAGACTCAAGGCCCACGTCGACGAGAAGATCGCCCGCGCCGAGCAGGAGCGCGGCCTGCTGCTGGTCAACACCGGCAACGGCAAGGGCAAGACCACCGCCGCCTGGGGCACGGTGACTCGCTCGCTCGGCTACGGCTACAAGGTAGGCGTGGTGCAGTTCATCAAGGGGCTGTGGGAGTGCGGCGAGCGCAACCGGCTCGAGGACGATCCCAACCTCGAGGTCGTGGTCATGGCCACCGGCTTCACCTGGGAGACCCAGGACCGCGAGGCCGACACACGGGCGTGCCTCGCCGTGTGGCAGGACGCCGAGCGCATGCTGGCGGATCCCGAAACCTACCTGGTGGTGCTCGACGAGATCACCTACATGCTCAAGTTCGGCTATCTAGACATCGAACGGGTCAAGCACGCACTCGAGAATCGCCCGCCGGAGCAGACGGTGATCATCACCGGGCGCAGCGCTCACCGCGAGCTGATCGACATGGCGGATACCGTCACCGAGATGCAGGAGGTTCGCCACGCCTTCAACGCCGGCGTGAAGACGCGGCGCGGCATCGATTACTGATCCGTCAACGCAAAACACAGAACACAGAACGCAGAACGCCGCCGGAAGACCGGCGGCGTTGTGTACTAATCCTGCGACGTCAATGCGTTTGCGACATCACTCGTCGAAGGGGTTGCGCAGCACGATCGTCTCGTTACGGTCCGGGCCGGTCGAGATGATGTCGATGCTGGTGCCTACCTGCTCTTCCAGGTAGCTGATGTAGGCGCGCGCGTTGGCGGGCAGGTCCTCGACCTTCTTGGCGCCCAGCGTCGACTCCTTCCAGCCCGGCAGGTCGAAGTAGACCGGCTCGACGGCTTCGTAGCCTTCCGAGTCGACCGGGTTCTCCAGCACCTCGCCATCCTTGCTGCGATAGCCGACGCAGACGCGGATGTTCTCGAGACCGTCGAGCACGTCGAGCTTGGTCAGGCAGATACCGGAGACCGAGTTGATCTGCACCGCGTGACGCAGGGCCACGGCGTCGAACCAGCCGCAGCGCCGCGCCCGGCCCGTGGTGGCGCCGAACTCGTGGCCGCGCTCGGCGAGATGCCGGCCGTGGTCGTCGAACAGCTCCGTCGGGAACGGGCCGGAGCCCACGCGCGTGGTGTAGGCCTTGGTGATGCCCAGCACGTAGTCGAGATACAACGGACCCACGCCGGAGCCGGTGGCGGTGCCGCCGGCGGTGGTGTTGGAGCTGGTAACGAAAGGATAGGTACCGTGGTCGATGTCCAGAAGCGAGCCTTGAGCCCCTTCGAACAGGATGTTCTCGTTGGCCTTGCGCAGGTCGTGCACCTGACCCACGGTGTCGCCGACCATCGGGCGCAGCTCGTCGGCCATCTGCATGGCGCTATCGAGCACTTCCTGGAAGTCCACCGCCGGCTCGTTGTGGTAGTGGGTCAGCACGAAGTTGTGATAGTCGAGCACTTCACCGAGCTTGGAAGCGAAACGCTCGCGGTGGAGCATGTCGCCCAGGCGCAGGCCACGACGCGCCACCTTGTCTTCATAGGCCGGGCCGATGCCGCGGCCGGTGGTGCCGATCTTGGCCACGCCCCGCGCCTTCTCGCGGGCCTGATCCAGGCGCACGTGGTAAGGCAGGATCAAGGGGCAGGCCGGCGACAGGCGCAGGCGCTCGCGCACCGGCACGCCCTTCTCCTCGAGCTCGCGGATCTCCTTGATCAGCGCTTCCGGCGAGAGCACCACGCCGTTGCCGATGATGCAGGTCTTGCCCGGGCGCAGGATGCCCGAGGGAATCAGGTGAAGGACCGTCTTCTCGCCGTCGATGACCAGCGTATGGCCGGCGTTGTGGCCTCCCTGGAAGCGCACCACGGCAGAGGCCGACTCGGTGAGCAGATCCACGATCTTGCCCTTCCCTTCGTCACCCCACTGGGTACCCAGGACTACGACATTCTTACCCATTATGCACTCGTCTCTCGTGTCAGGGCCGTTGGCTGCCAACGACCGTCGATAAACTCAAGGCGGCGATCGCAATCGTGCTCCGCCGGTTCGGTACGCTGCCCCGGCAGCGCCTGGATGACGCGCTCGCCCTGTCGGCGCAGCGCATCGATGGCCGTTTGCAGCGACTCGTCATCCGTTGACGGCGCCCAGATCGAGCTCGGCGCGGGGGAAGCGGCGGCAAGCGATGCCAGCTGCTTCAGATCCATCGAGAAACCGGTCGCCGGGCGCGCGCGGCCAAAGGCACGCCCGGTATCGTCGTAGCGTCCGCCCTTGGCCAGCGCATGGCCGTAGCCAGGCACATAAGCGGCGAACATCATGCCGGTATGGTACTGATAGCCGCGAAGCTCGGCCAGATCGAAATAGAGCGAGGCGTCGAAGTGCGCCAGGACCGCCTGGCTGAGCGCCTCGAGCTGGTCGAGCGCGGCGGTGACGGACACCGGCGCGCCGGCCAGGCGCTCACGCGCCTCATCCAGGATCGAGGCGTCGCCGTGAAGCTCGCCCAGCGCCAGGAACATGTCGGCGAGCGCGGGATCGGCGACGTGCTCGCTCACCCGGGCGGCCAGCTGGCCCGGCGACTTCAGCGCCAGGGCGTCGAAGATCAGCGCTTCGCGGTCACCGTCGAGTCCGGCGGCCTCGACCAGGCTTCTGAAGATGCCGATATGGCCCAGCGCCAGGTGGATCTCGCGCGCGCCGGCGGCGGTGAGGCTCGCCAGGGCGAGTCGCAGGATTTCGCTGTCCGCCTCGAGCCCCGCGTGGCCGAAGAGCTCGACCCCCACCTGGACCGGGCTGCGCCCGCCCTGGTGCTGGTCGGCCTTGGCGCGCAGCACGTTGGCGCAGTAGCACAGGCGCACCGGGCCCTGGCGCTTGAGCGAGTGGGCATCCATGCGCGCCACCTGGGGGGTGACGTCGGCAGAGGCGCCCATCATGCGCCCAGTGAGTTGGTCGGTGAGCTTGAAGGTCTGCAGATCCAGGTCGGTTCCGGTGCCGGTCAAGAGCGAATCGAGAAATTCCACCGGCGGCGGCATCACCTGGTCGTAGCCCCAGACGTAATAGAGATCCAGCAGCGCGCGGCGCAGCTCTTCCATACGGCTTGCCTGAGGTGGCAGCACCTCATCCATGCCGTCGGGCAGCAGCCAGCGGTCAGCGATGGTCATGTCAACAATCCTGCAAGACGATGAAGGCCCCGAACGCGCTGAAATCGCCCGCGTGAACGCGGGGTCGCCGAATGGGGGCCACAAAAAAACCGGGCGAACGCCCGGTTCAATTAAGTCTAACACGTTTGTCGGCGAGATGAACCCCGTCGCCCTGAAACGGCGAGGCTCATCCGGCAGGATCACTCCTGATCGCTTGCCGCCTCGGTCGCGGCGCCGTCTGGGCTTCGCAGGTAGCGGAAGAAGTCGCTGTCCGGCTCCAGCACCAGCATGTTGCCATCCCCGGAGAAGCTCGAGCGGTAGGCGTTCAGGCTGCGCCAGAAGGCGAAGAACTCCTGGTCCTGGCCGTAGGACTCCGAGAAGATCGCCGCCGCTTCCGCGTCGCCTTCACCGCGCAGGGTTTCCGCGCGCTCGTTGGCCTGAGCGAGAAGCACCTGGCGGCGACGGTCGGCGTTGGCACGAATGCGCTCGGCCTCCTCCTGACCCTGGGCGCGCCACTCGCGCGCCTCGCGCTCACGCTCGGAGCGCATGCGCTGGAAGACCGCCGCGGAGACGTCCTCGGGCAGGTCGATCCGCTTGATGCGGATATCGCGCACCGCCACGCCCAGCTCGTCGCGCATCAGTCGGTCGAGCTCCTCGGTAGGCCCGATCATCAGGTCGTCGCGACGCTCGGCGATGATCTCCTGCAGGTTCAAGCGACCGAACTCGTTACGCAGGCTTTCGTCGACGCGCGGCTGGATGAGGCGAATCGCCATCATCTCGTCGCCGGCGGTCGCCTCGTAGTAGCGGGTCGGGTCGACCACCTGCCACTTGACGTAGGAGTCGACGATCACCGCCTTCTGCTCCAGGGTCAGGTAGCGGCTGGTATCGGTGTCCAGCGTCAAAAGGCGCGTGTCGAACTTGCGGATCGTCTGGGCGATCGGCACCTTGGCGTGAAGGCCGGCGGTGATGTTCTCCTCGATGACCTCACCAAAGCGCAGCTTCACCGCGCGCTGGGTTTCATCGACCACGTAGAGCGTGTTGCTGGCAAGCCAGGCCACGGCGGCCAGGCCACCGACGATCAGCAGGGAGCGATTATTGATCATTTAGCGACCCTCCCGGCGGATACCGCCGTTGTTCGACGTGCCGCCGCTGCCCTGGGTATTGCGCAGCGTCTCGAGCACCGACGGGTCGATCTGCTCGTCGTCGCTGCCGGAGGCGTTCGCCGGGCGACTACCGCCCTGGCCACCGCGCATCTGATCCAGCGGCAGGTACATTAAGGG
>NZ_JAMZBC010000098.1 GCF_024158715.1 Halomonas sp. 707D7
GCCCAGACGCTGGCGCTCGCCGGCTACGCGCCGCAGGTCTTCGAATCCGCCGAGCAGGCGCTCGACGCCCTGGCCCGCCACTTCCCCGGCGTGGTGGTCAGCGACATCCGTATGCCCGGCATGGACGGCATGGCGCTGCTGCACGAGATCAAGCGCCGCGACCCCACGCTTCCGGTGATCCTGATCACCGGCCACGGCGACATCTCCACCGCCGTGGAAGCCATGCGCGCCGGCGCCTGGGACTTCCTGGAAAAACCCTTCGCCGGGGAGCAACTGCTGGACGTGGTACGTCGCGGTATCGAAAAGCGCCAGCTGAGCCTCGAGAACACTCGCCTCAAGGCGGAGCTCGAAGCGCAGCAGGCGGCCCTCGGCCCGCGCTTGGTGGGGCGCACGCCGGTGATCTCGCACCTGGCGGCGATGATCCAGCGCATCAGCCAGGTGGAAACCGACGTGCTGCTGTTCGGCGAGACCGGCACCGGCAAGGACCTGGTCGCCCGAGCGATCCACGAGCGCAGCGCCCGGCGCAACCACCCGTTCATGGCGATCAACTGCGGCGCGGTGCCGGAGCACACCATCGAGTCGGAGCTGTTCGGCCACGAGCGCGGCGCCTTCACCGGCGCGGTGGAAAGGCGCATCGGCAAGTTCGAGCACGCCAACGGCGGCACCGTGTTTCTCGACGAGATCGAGTCGATGCCGCCGGCGCTGCAGGTGAAACTCTTGCGCGTGCTGCAGGAGCGAAGCGTGGAGCGCCTGGGGGCCAACGAGACGATCGCGCTGGACATTCGCGTCATCGCCGCCACCAAGGTGGACCTCAAGGTCGCCGCCGACGAGGGTCGCTTTCGCGAGGATCTCTACTATCGCCTCGACGTCGTCACCCTGCCACTGCCCGCCCTGCGCGAGCGCCGCGAGGACATTCCGCTGCTGTTCCAGCACTTCGCGGTGGTCGCCGCCAACCGCAGCGGCCTGGAGGCGCCGACGCTGGACAACCACGCCGTGGCCACGCTTCTGGCTCACGACTGGCCCGGCAACGTGCGCGAGCTTCGAAACCTCGCCGAGCGCTACGTGCTGCTCGGCGCGGCCTTCGACTACCGCCTCGACGTACTGCTCGCCGGCGAGACCGCAAGCGTCGCGGAACCCACCCTGCCCCGCCAGGTGGAGCTGTTCGAGAAGAGCCTGATCAGCCAGTCACTGGCGCGCCACCAGGGCCGGGTGACCGATGTCTGCCGCCAACTGGGCCTGCCGCGCAAGACCTTCTACGACAAGCTCAAGAAGCACGGGCTCAGCGCCGAGGACTATCGCCACAGCAGCGATCCCTGATGCAAGAGCTCGCCCAGCACCCCCCAGGGCGGCACCCAGGGAATCACCGTCAAGAGCGCGATCAGCATCAACAGGTTCGACACCGGTCGGCGACTGTCACCGAGCTTCATCGCCGTGCCGAAGGAGCGCTTCAGGCGCGCGCCCTCGAGATCGACGCTGAACAGCTCGTCGAGCCCCAGGTGAATCAGAAAGCCCAGCAGCACCGCCGCCCCGTGGGACCAGGCGAGCCAAGGCGGCTGGACCAGCAGGTGAAAGCTGACCGCGGCCGTGGCGAAGGCACACAGCGCCCCGGCCAGCAGCGAATGCCAGATGCCGCGGTGCACCGTCAGCTTGGAGAACAGAAGCCCCGCCAGGTAGCGCACCCCGAAATAGATGCCCCCGCAGGCGACGAGCAGCGCCCCCGGCGTGAGCCAGGGCTGGAGCAGCAATACGCCCAGTACCAGAGAGGGCACGGAGAGCAGGTTGAAGATCAAGCGAATGGATTTGGAGCGGTCGGCATCGATGTCCGGAAGAATGCCGCCGAAGGCCACCAGGGCGATGACCAGCAGCGCCTGGGAGGGCGACCACCACTGATGGTGATGACCCGCATAGGCCAGCAGCGTGCCGCCCGCCGCTGCCACGCTGATGTGCGTGCGAAAGTTCGCCATGTCGCGGCACCCTACAAACTGTATAAATTAACAGATTATAGACGTCCGCGACACGTCTTGAACACAAAAAAGAGTGCCCGGCCAACCGTTTAGGGTGTGCTTGTCACCGTTTCGGCCAGGTACTCGTCCTTGAGCTTCACGTAGTTGCCTGCGGTGTAGGTGAAAAACGCCCGCTCCTTCTCCTTCAAGGGGCGCAACGCCTTCGCCGGATTGCCCGCGTAGACGAAGCCGCTCTCGAGCCGCTTGCCTGGCGTGACCACGGCGCCAGCGGCGATGATCACCTCGTCCTCGACCACCGCGCCATCCATCACGATCGCTCCCATCCCCACCAGGATGCGGCTACCGAGCGTCGCGCCATGCAAGAGCGCCTTGTGGCCGATGGTCACGTCGTCGCCGACGGTCAGCGAAAAGCCCTCCGGGTTGAAGTCGCTGGCGTGGGTGATGTGCAGCACGCACCCATCCTGCACGCTAACCCGGGCGCCGAGTCGGATGCGGTGCATGTCGCCGCGAATCACCGCCATCGGCCATACCGAGCAGTCGTCGCCAAGCGTGACATCCCCGATCACTACGCTCGACGGGTCGACGAACACCCGCTCGCCGAGCCGGGGAAAATGGTCCTTGAATGCTCTCAACGCCTTGCTCATGCGCTCTCCTCTTGCGCCTTCGGCCTCACAGGGCCAGCACGCCGCCGATCAGCACCACGACGGTCAACGGAATGGATACAAATCGCAGCGTAGCACGCCACAGTCGAAAGCCTCGAGTGCCGGCGCCGAGTGCCTTCACCGCGTGCGCCTCGGGCAGCACCCAGGCGGCGAAGATGGCGATCAAGAGCCCGCCCAGCGGCAGAAAGACGTCCGGTGGAATCGAGCTCAGAAGCTCGAACACATTGCGCCCGAGCAGCGGGCGGAACTCCGCCAGCGTCGAGAACGACAGCGCCGCCAGCACCCCCACCAGCCAGACCCCGAGAGCGACCGCCGCGGTGCTCAGGCTGCGCCGCCAGCCAAGCCCGGTGAGCGTGGCCACCATGGGTTCGGCCAGGTTGATCGCGGAGGTCCAGGTCGCCAGCAGCAAGAGCAGGAAAAAGCCGCAGAGCCAGAGGCTCCCGAAAGGCAGCTCGGCGAAGGCGATGGGCAGCGTGACGAACATCAGCCCCGGGCCTTCGCTCGGGTCGAGCCCCTGGGCGAAGACGATCGAGAAAATCGCGATGCCCGCCAGCAGCGCCACGAGGATGTCGAGCACCGCCACCGCGAAGGCCGCCCGGGTCAGGCTCTGCTCCTCGGGCATGTAAGCGCCGTAGGCCATCAACGCGCAGGCGCCCACCGCCAGGGTGAAGAACGCATGCCCCATGGCGTGGAAGACCACCATGGCATCGAGCGCTGCGAAGGAGGGCAGAAACAGCCAGCGCAGCGTCTCGCCGAAACCCGCCGTCGTGGCGCCATAGCCCGCCAGCACCAGCAGCAGCAGGTAGAGCAGCGGCATCAGGACGTTGTTGAGCCGCTCGAGGCCCTTGGACACCCCGGCGGCCACCACCGTCATGGTGATGAACAGAAACAGCGAGTGGTTGAACACCAGAAGCCCGGGATTGGCCAGAAAGGCGTCGAAGCTCGCGCCGATCGCCTCGGGGCCCTGGCCGTCGAAGTTGCCGTTGACCGAGGCGACCAGGAACTCGATCGACCAGCCCGACACCACCGAGTAGAACGACAGGATGCAGAATACCGTCAGCGCCCCGAATAGCCCCAGGTAGCGCCAGCGCGGGCTCGCCCCGCTTGTGGCGGCAAGGCTTGCCAGCGAGCGCATGGGGCTTTGCCGCCCGGCGCGGCCGATGAGAATCTCCGCCATCATCACTGGAATGCCGAGCAGCAGCACGAAGCCGACGTAAAGCAGCAAGAACGCCGCGCCGCCGTTCTCCCCGGCGATATAGGGAAAGCGCCAGATATTGCCAAGCCCCACCGCCGCCCCGGTCATCGCGAGGATAAAGGCGCGCTTCGACCCCCAGCGCTCCAGCGTGTCGTTCATCGTCTGCCTCACCCATGGCATCATAGAAGGTCGGCAAGCCTAGCAGGCGCCCGCGCAAAGGCCAATCCTTCCCCCTACCGGCGCCGATCCCGGCGGCGCCATTGAAAGCGGGGCCGAGTGCCCGCATTTTCCGGTAAAGCGCAGCGCGCTTCCCATTTCCGTCGACGAGGTGCCCCCATGTCCCGCAACCCCCTGCTCGAGTCGCATACGCTTCCCCCCTTCGCCGAGATTCGCGCCGAGCACGTGGTGCCGGCCATCGAAGCGCTGCTCGCCGAAAGCCGCGAAGCCATCGAGCGGCTCGCCGAGCGTGCGACGACCCAAGCCCCCACCTGGGAGAACTTCGCCGCGCCGCTCGAGGCGGTCAACGACCGTCTCTCCCAGGCCTGGTCGCCGGTGGCGCACCTCAACGCCACCATGAACTCGCCGGAGCTGCGCAAGGCCTATGAAGCGTGCATCGAGCAGCTCTCCGCCTTCGGCACCTGGGTCGGTCAGCACGAGGGACTCTTTCATGCCTGGCAGGCGCTGAAGCAGGAGCCGACCTGGTCGACGCTCGATAGCGGCCAGCAGCGCACCGTGGAGAACGCCCTGCGCGATTTCCGCCTCGCCGGGGTCGATCTTCCCGCCGACAAGAAAGCCCGCTACGGCGAGATTCAGGCGCGGCTTTCCAGCCTTTCCAACCAGTTCTCCAACCACGTGCTCGACGCTACCCAGGCCTGGTACAAGGACCTCGACAGCGACGAACGCCTGGCCGGGGTGCCGCCGAGCGCCCGCGAGACGCTCAAGGCGCTCGCCGAGGCGAAGGGGGTCGAAGGCTATCGCATCACGCTGGACTTCCCGAGCTTCTTCCCGATCGTCAGCTACGCCGACGACCGGGCGCTGCGAGAGGAGGTCTACACCGCCTTCGTCACCCGCGCCTCCGACCAAGGCCCGAATGCCGGTGCCTTCGACAACGCCGCCATCATCGAGGAGCTTCTGGCGCTGCGCCAGGAGCTTGCCCATCTGCTGGGCTTTAAGACCTACGCCGACCTGTCGCTGGCCACCAAGATGGCCGAATCGCCGGCCCAGGTGCTCGCGTTTCTCGACGACCTGGCCCGCCGCGCCAAGCCCCAGGCCGAAGAGGAGTTCGACGAGCTTGCGCGCTTCGCCCGCGACGAGCTCGGCATCGAGAGCCTTGCGCCTTGGGACGTCGCCTACGCCAGCGAGAAGCTGCGCGAGGCGCGCTACGCGATCAACCAGGAGCAGCTTCGCCCCTACTTCCCTGCCCCGCGCGTGGTCGACGGGCTCTTCCAGGTGCTCGAGCGCCTCTATGGCCTGCAGGTCGAAGAGGACACCGCCGTACCGCGCTACCATTCGGACGTGCGCTATTTCGAGATTCTCGACGACGGCGCGCCGATCGCCGGCTTCTATCTGGATCTTTACGCCCGCGAAGGCAAGCGCGGCGGCGCCTGGATGGCGGACTGCCGCGTGCGCCGCGAAGGCGAGCACGGCCTGCAATTGCCGGTGGCGTTTCTGACCTGCAACTTCACGGCTCCCGTGGGCGGCAAGCCTGCACTTCTGACCCACGACGAAGTGACGACGCTGTTCCACGAGTTCGGCCACGGCCTGCATCACATGCTCACCAAGCAGACGATCGCCGACATTTCCGGCATCAACGGGGTGGCCTGGGACGCCGTCGAATTGCCCAGCCAGTTCATGGAGAACTACTGCTGGGAGCGCGAAGGGCTCGACCTGCTGGCTCGCCACGTGGACACCGACGAACCGCTTCCCGAGGCGCTGTTCGAGCGCCTGATGGCAGCCAAGAACTTCCAGTCCGCCATGGGCATGATGCGCCAGCTCGAGTTCTCGATCTTCGACCTGCGCCTGCATCACGAGCTCGAGACGCCGACGGCCGCTGACGTCCAGGCGCTGCTCGACGAGGTGCGCCGCCAGACCTCGGTGGTGCCGACCGCCGCCTTCAACCGCTTCCAGAACGGCTTCAGCCACATCTTCGCCGGCGGCTACGCGGCGGGCTACTACAGCTACAAGTGGGCGGAAGTGCTCTCGGCGGATGCCTGGAGCGCCTTCGAGGAGGCTGGCATCTTCGACCCGGCCACCGGCGCGCGCTTTCGCCAGCAGATTCTCGAAAAAGGCGGCAGCGAAGACGCGGCCACGCTGTTCGAGGCGTTTCGCGGACGCGAGCCGAGCGTCGAGCCGCTCCTGCGCCACAGCGGCATCCGCGCCGCCTGACCGGATTCAATGGCCGGATTCAACGACCGGATTCAACGACCACGAGGCGCGGCCCGCCGCGCCCGGGAGAGACCATGTCGAGTGTCAAACGCTTCATCGCCGGGGTGACCTGCCCGCGCTGCGCGCAGATGGATCGCATCCGCGCCTGGGAACAGAACGGCATCCGCTATCGCGAATGCGTGAGCTGCGATTTCTTCGAGCAGTTGCCCATCGAAGAGGAGAACTCCTCGGAGCTGACCACCCGCGTCAATCAGGTGCGCGAGGAGCAGAAAAACCGCGACGTTCAGCCGGTGCGTATCCTCGATCCCAAGCGCTGACCCACACCCGCCATAAACGATCGATGAAAAGCCCCGCCGGTGTGCGTAAAACCGCACATCGGCGGGGCTTTCGTGTGCGGCAAGCCAGCCACTCACCGCTTCGGCGTTTTCTACCAAAGTTGCAGGAGAAAATTTCAACCATCTGTTTTGAAAAGCTTTAAAACCCCGTGGCACGTTAATCGCTATACACAGGCTGCTTGGACGACGGGAACGGCACGAACGCCGCCCGCTTCTCTATTAATTAATAACAGCCCAGGATATATCGCCATGCGCCACACCATGCCCAAGACCGCTTTGCTGCTGGCCGGCAGCGCCCTGTTCGCCGCCACCGGCGCCCAGGCCGACCGCGCCGACTGGCCACAGAACTTCACCGTGGGTACCGCAAGCCAGGGCGGCACCTACTTCGTCTACGGTTCCGGTTGGGCCAACTTCATCGCCGACGAGCTGGGGCTTTCCGGCGGTGGCGAAGTCACCGGCGGCCCGACCCAGAACCTGGCGCTGGTACACTCCGGCGACATGGCCTTCGGCCTGACCACCATGGGCCCCGCCGCCGACGCCATGAACGGTGAGAGCCCGCTGGCGCCGGGCCTGGTGATGGACAACGTCTGCGCGCTGTTCCCGATGTACGAGACGCCGTTCTCGATCACCGCCCTTTCAAGCTCCGGCATCGAGTCGATCTCCGACATTCCCGACGGCGCGCGTATCGGCTTCGGCCCCGCCGCTTCCACCTCGGACACTTACTTCCCGGCGATGCTGGAGACCCTGGGCGTGAACTTCGAGCGCAGAAACGGCGGCTGGTCGGATCTCGGCGGCCAGCTGCAGGACGGCCTGCTCGACGTCATCGCCTTCGCCGCGGGCATTCCGCTACCGGCGGTCAGCCAGCTCGAGGTTCAGACCGACGTCAACATCATTCCCTTCAGCGATGAAGAGCTCGCCACGGTGCTCGAGGCCTACCCGGTCGCGGAGTTCGCCATTCCGGCCAGCACCTACACCACCCTGGACGAGGACTCCCAGGTCGTCTCCATGTGGAACTTCGCCATGGCCGGGTGCGACCTGCCCGAAGACTTCGTCTACGAAGTCACCAAGGCCACCATGGAGAACAACGATCGCATGCGCTCGATCCACCGAAGCGCCGAGACCACCATTCCCGAGAACGTCGTCCACAACACCGTGCTGCCCTTCCACCCGGGCGCGGCGCGCTGGTACGCAGAGAACGGCTACGAGATCGACGACAGCCTGATCAAGTAAGTCGACCACGCCTTCGAGCTGCCCCGACCGGTACGCCGGCGGGGCAGTTTTGCTCCTCCCCCATTACCGCACTGTTGTGAGGGTGACCTCTGATGAGTCACAAAACCGACCCCATCCCGCACGCCGTTCAGGATGAAGATCACCCGGTCGCCACGTCCACCGCCGCCATCGCCGACGGCGTGGACGAGGAGGTCGTCGAACCCAACCGCCGGGTGTTCGCCGGCTGGCAGTTTCTGCTCTTCGCGGGGCTGGCGATCGCCTACTCGGGCTTTCACCTGTTCTCGCTGAACGTCTACCCGATCGAGACCTGGTCGTTTCGCATCGTGCACATCGCCGGTGCCCTGATTCTCGGCTACGGCCTCTTCGCCGGCGCCCGCTTCGCCGAGAGCGACGCCGTGGCCTCGCCCGCCTGGCTCAAGGGCGTGGCGCTGGCGCTCTTGATTCCCGCCGCCTACACGCTGTTTCAGGTCTTCTTGATGCGCCAGGCCCTGAACGGCGGAGCCATGCGCATCGACCCGGCCATCGAGAGCCTGCACTTCGGCTACCCCTTGATGGCGACCACCGCGGCCGCCATCGTGCTCTCCTGGTTCCTGCGCCAGGCGCGTCACCGCTTCAACCCGGCGGACCTGGTGCTGATGGTGTGCGCGATCGCCGCTGCGGGCTATCTGCTGTTGATCTACAACACGCCGCTGCGCGCCTCGACCGGCACCTCCTTTGCGCCGATCGGCATCTCCTGGGCGGCGATCGCCGGCTCGCTTTTGATTCTCGAGCTGACCCGGCGCGTGGCGGGCCTCGCCCTGGTGGTGATCTCGGCGGTGTTTCTGGTCTACGTCTTCGCCGGGCCTTATCTGCCGGGCTTTCTGGGCTACCCGGGGCTGTCGCTGCAGCGCTTCTTCAGCCAGGTCTACACCGACGCCGGCATTCTCGGGCCGACCACCGCGGTCTCCTCGACCTACATCATCCTGTTCATCATCTTCGCCGCGTTCCTGCAGGCCTCGAAAGTGGGCGACTACTTCGTCAACTTCGCCTTCGCCGCCGCCGGGCGCGCCCGCGGGGGTCCTGCCAAGGTGTCGATCTTCGCCTCGGGCCTGATGGGCATGATCAACGGCACCTCCGCCGGTAACGTGGTGTCGACGGGTTCCCTGACCATTCCGCTGATGAAGAAAGTGGGCTATCCCGCGCGCAGTGCCGGCGCCATCGAGGCGGCGGCCTCCACCGGCGGGCAGATCATGCCGCCGATCATGGGCGCGGGCGCGTTCATCATGGCGGAAGTCACCGGCATTCCCTACACCGAGATCGCCATCGCCGCGCTGATTCCGGCGATCCTCTACTTCGCCTCGATCTACTTCATGGTGGACTTCGAAGCCGCTCGCAAGGGCATGCGCGGCATGCGCCGCGACGAGATTCCACGCTTTTCCCACCTGGTGAAGCAGGCCTACCTGTTCGCGCCGATCATCATCCTGGTGGCGGCGCTGTTCATGGGCTACTCGGTGATTCGCGCGGGCACCTTGGCGACCGCCTCGGCGGCGGTGGTGAGCTGGATCTCGCCGCACAAGATGGGCATTCGGTCGATCCTCAAGGCGCTGCAGCTCGCCGGCACCATGTCGATCCAGATCATCGCCGTGTGCGCCTGCGCGGGCCTGATCGTCGGCGTCATCTCGCTGACCGGGGTCGGCGCGCGCTTCTCGTCGCTGCTGCTCGGGCTTGCCGGCGTGAGCCAGCTTCTGGCGCTGGTGTTCGCCATGCTGATCAGCATATTGCTCGGCATGGGCATGCCGACCACCGCCGCCTACGCGGTGGCGGCGTCGGTGGTCGCACCGGGGTTGATCAACATCGGCATCCAGCCTCTGGTGGCGCACTTCTTCGTGTTCTACTTCGCGGTGGTGTCGGCGATCACCCCGCCGGTGGCGCTGGCCTCCTACGCGGCGGCGGGCATCTCCGGCGACAACCCGATGGGCACGTCGGTGGCGTCGTTCAAGATCGGTCTTGCGGCCTTCATCGTGCCGTTCATGTTCTTCTACAGCCCGGCCATGCTGATGGAGGGCTCGGCGCTGCAGATCCTGCGCGTGGGCGTGACCGCCACGCTCGGCATCGTGCTGCTTTCCGGCGTGGTGCAGAAGTGGTTCTTCGGACCGGTCAACGGTGTCACCCGGCTGGTGATGCTGGTCGGGGCGATGTTCTTGATCTACGGCGGTATCTATACCGATGTAGCGGGACTCGCCATCGCAGCGGCGCTGTTCGTCCTGCAGCGGCGCCAGCTCGCCTCCTCGCCCCACCCCACCTGATCGCCTTCTGAACGAAGAACGCCCGCAAGGCTCTGCCTTGCGGGCGTTTTCGATGGGCAGGCCGCGATCAGCCCGCCAGGTTCTTGACCACCTTCAGCACCGGTGCGGACTGGTTCAGGGTGTAGAAGTGCAGCCCCGGGGCGCCGCCGTCGAGCAGCCGCTGGCAGAGTCGGCTGATCACCTCGGTACCGAAATCGCCGATCGCTTCGCTGTCATCACCGAGCGCCTCGAGCTGCTTGCGAAGCCAGCGCGGGATCTCGGCGCCGCAGGCGTCCGAGAAGCGTGCCAGCTTGGTGTAGTTGGTGATCGGCATGATGCCGGGGATGATCGGCTGCGTGATGCCCTGGGCGCGCGCCTTGTCAACGAAATGGAAGTAGGCGTCGGCGGTGAAGAAGTACTGGGTGATGGCCATGTCGGCGCCGGCCTTCATCTTGCGCGCGAAGTTGTCCACATCCCGGTCCAGGTTGGCCGCCTGTGGATGACACTCCGGGTAGGCCGCCACGGCGATCTCGAAGTGATCCCCGGTTTCGGCACGGATGAACTCGACCAGCTCGTTGGCGTAGCGCAGCTCGCCGATGCTGCCCATGCCCGAGGGCAGGTCACCGCGCAGCGCCACCAGGCTCGATACGCCCTCCTCCCGGTACTGGGCGAGCAGGTCGCGCAGCTGGGCCTTCTCGCTGCCGATGCAGGAGAGATGCGGGGCGGTAGTGATGCCGCTTTCACCGACTCGGCGCACGATCTCGCGGGTGCGCGCCTGGGTGGAGCCGCCGGCACCGTAGGTGACCGAGAAGAACCGCGGCTGGAGGGCCGCCAACTCATCGCGCACATGAATCAGCTTCTCGCGCCCGGCGTCGGTGCTGGGCGGAAAGAATTCGAAGCTGATGCCTAACGGATGTTCTTGGCTGCTCATGAGGGCCTCGCGCGGGCGTTGAAGTGGTATCGTGGCCATTCTGGCGTTTGACGCCCGCCAGGGCCAATGAAAGATTTCACGCCACAACTTCAATCTGGCTCATAGTGGCCAGCACGATTCACCGACGACCGGGAAACCGCGATGGACCTATCGCCGGCCACCTTGCTGGGGCCACTGCTGACACTGTTGAGTTTCGTCGCGCTCGGCTTCATCGCCGCGCGCCGCCTGGCGGTCGACCCCCGCCCCATCGCGACCCTGCTGGTCTACGTGATCGCGCCGCTCACCGTGTTTCGCTCGCTGATGAATGGCGAGCCCACGGCGAACTACCTGGCGCTGACGCTTTTGCTGTTCCTGCTGACCAGCGCCGTGGCGCTGACGGTCAATCACCTCGCGCGGCGCGTGTTCGGCGCCCACGAGGCGGCGCTTCTGGCGTTCTCCTCGGGCACCGGCAACACCGGCTACTTCGGTCTGCCCATCGCGCTGATCCTGCTGCCGCCGGAGGGCGTCACGCTCTATCTGTTCTGCATGCTGGGCATCAATCTCTACGAGTTCACCGTCGGCTTCTACCTGAGCGCCCGCGGCCAGTTCTCGGTGCGCCAGAGCCTTGTGAAGATCAGCCGCCTACCGCTGCTCTACGCCTTCGCTCTGGCGCTCTTGCTCGGCGCGCTGTCGCTTCGCCTGCCGACACCGGTGATGGCGTCGCTCGAGGTGTTCCCGGCAAGCTACACGCTGCTGGGCATGATGATCATCGGCATGACCCTGAGCCAGGTGAGGCTCGCTGCCTGGGACACGCGCTTCGTGGTCGCCTGCGTGGGGCTTCGCTACCTTCTTTGGCCGGTGATGATGCTCGCCGTGGTGCTGATACTCGACGCCGTCGCTACGCTTTCCGTCGAGCTCGGCATGGCGCTCTTGCTGCTGAGCGTGGTGCCCATGGCCTCCAACGTGGTGGTGATCGCCATGGAACTCGGCATCCAGCCGCAGAAAGGGGCGCTGGCGGTGCTGGTGAGCACGCTGCTGGCGCCGCTCCTGATCCCCCTCTACCTGGGAATGATGCTCTCGCTGACCGGCCTGGGCTAGAACCCCGCCACGTCGTAGGCGCGAAGCTGGGTGGCGAAGGCGTCGATCTGCGGGTCGCCGAAGAAGGCGGCCAGCGCC
>NZ_JAMZBC010000099.1 GCF_024158715.1 Halomonas sp. 707D7
GGCCCACTGGCGCAGGCCCGCCGCCTGGTCGCCCCCGCTCATGCGAAGGCCTCGCGGCCGACGCTACCCAGCTGGCGAATGGCGTCACGGGTCATCAACAGGTGCATCACGGCATCGAGCAGCGCCGTATCGCGCCGCGCTCGCGCGCGCCCCAGGCGCATCACGTCTTCACGCAGCGCGCGGGCGGTGTCGTCCTCGGCACCGTCCAGGTGGGCGGCCACGGCGGCGGCGCCGGCGGCCATGGCCAGCCGCACCTGGGGGCTCGTCTCGCCGCCATCGGCGGCCTTGAGCGCCTGCCAGGCGCGCTTGGCCAGCGCCACGCTCGCCTCGCCCTGCAGCTGGGTGACCAGCAGCGACTCGACCTCGATCCCCAGGCGCGCCGGCGTCAGCCAGTAGCGCTTCGCGACGCGCTTGGCGCTTTCCGGGTCGCGAATCTCGCCGTACCAGGCGAGATGGCGCCGTCCGTCGCCGTCGGCGACCTCGGCATGCACGCTCCACAGCTGCAGGGCCTGGCCCTTGAAGCGCACGCCGACGTGGTGACTCGGGCGACTCTCGGCGAACAGGGCGGCCAGGGCGTAGCGCTGCCCCTGCCAGTATACCCGCTGGCTGCCGCTCACCTGGCTGACCCAGGTCAAGCGCTCGGCCTCGAGCCAGTCCTGCGTCGGGGCGTCCACGAGGGTGGGGAGCAGATGGACCGCCGCCCGCGCCTGGGCCGCGATGCGCGGCTGCCAGCCGGCGCTCTGGCGATGCTGCAGCAGCGCCAGCGCACAGGGGTGGCCGTCGGCGTCGAGGGCGAGATCCGGCATCGACCACTCCACGCCCCGGACGTTGCGCCGCGGTGCCCAGTGAATGCCGAGCACCTCCTGGTCGTCGGCGCGCGCGGCGATCTCGTCGAGGCGCTGGTCGTGCAGCACCGCGGGCAGCGCCGCGATGTCCCACGCCGTCTCGAGCAGCGCAAAGCCTTCGACTCGTTCACGCAGCCGGCCCAGCAGCAGGCTCAGCCGCCGCCCCTGGCCGAGCATCTCCTGGGACCAGCGCGGCGCCAGAGCCGTGCCGGGCCAGGCGCGCGCGTCATCGGCCTGGGTGCGCAGCGCCTGCTCGACGAGCGCGCGACGATCGGCCAGCGCCATGTCTTCGGGCACCTGCTGGCCGTGGGAGCAAAACAGCACGCGCAGCCCAAAGCGCATGACGATATCCAAAAGCGGCGCCAGCCGCCCGGCCTCGTCCTGCTTGGTGATGATGCAGTCGTCCAGCGTCGCGCCCGCCGCACGGGCGGCCTGGCGGTAGCGCAGCACCACCTCCTCGAGGGTCTCGGGCTGGCTCGCGGCGTTGAGCACCAGTACCAGGCGCACGCTGGAATCACCGCCCTGAAGCTGGTCGATCTGGGTGATCACGCGCTGGTCGCGCTGGCTCATGCCGACGGTATCGACGATCACCCAGCGCTTGTCGTTGAGACGGTCGAGCAGCTCGTTGACGGGCTGCTCGGCGTCGAGGGCATACATCGGCGCATCGAGCAGGCGGGCGTAGATGCGCAGCTGCTCGTGGGCGCCGATCCGGAAGCTGTCGGTGGTCACCAGCGCCACCTGCTCGGTGCCGTGGCGCATGACGAAGCGCGCGGCGAGCTTGGCGGTGGTGGTGGTCTTGCCGACGCCCGTGGGGCCGACCAGGGCGACGATACCGGGCCGATCGAAGAAGGTGTCCTCGGCCTCGAGCACGCTCAGGCGCGCCTCGAGCTGGCGGTGCAGCCATGCCAGCACCTGGTCGTCGCGCGGGGGGAGGGCGGCGAGCGTGGCGGGAAGCGCGCAGGCGATCTCCTCGCAGAGCTCGGCGCCGAACCCGGCGCGCGCCAGCAGCGTCGTGACGGTGAAGTCCGGCGTCGCTGAAGCACCGCCCTGGGATGGGCGGGCCAGCAGCGCGCGCATGTCCTGCATCTCGCGCAGCAGCTGGGCGCTAAGCTCCTCGAAGGCGGGCGACGCACTCGGCGCGGCGGGCGCTGGCGCTGGCGCGGGTGCCTGGGCGGGCACGGCGGGCGCCGTGTCGAGAGCGGCGTCGTCGGCCATGGCGAGAATCTCCACACCGGTGTCGGTGCGCCGGTTGGCGACGATCAGGGCGTCATCGCCCAGGGTTTCGCGCACCTGGCGCATGACGTCGCGACTGTTCGCGCCGACAAAGCGTCTCACGCTCATGGGTTGGCTTTCCTCCTCTCAGCGGCGGGGGCCCTGCTCATCGCGGCCCGCCCACCAGCGTCGTGATCTTGAGCGTACGGTCATCGGGGATCTCCGCCTGGGACATCACCACCAGGTGGCGCATGCGCCGACGCAAAAAGCGCGAGACCACCGCGCGCAGCGAGTGCTGCACCACCAGCACCGGCGGCTCGCCGGCGGCTTCCTGGCGCTCGAGCGCCTGCTGGGCCTGGGTCATCAGGGTCTCGGCGAGCCCCGGCTCCATCGCGCCGTTGCCGTTCATGGCCTGCATCAGCACCTGCTCGAGCTGGGCGTCGAGGCCGATGACGTTGAGCGTCTCCTGGCCCGCGAACCACTGCTGGGTGATCGCCCGGCCAAGGCCCACGCGCACCAGCGCGGTGAGCTCGCCCGGGTCCTTCTGGGTCGCCGCGACCTCGGCCAGGGTATCGAGGATGGTGCGCATGTCGCGAATCGAGACGTCCTCGTCGAGCAGGTGCTGCAGGATGCGCTGCAGCACGGTGAGCGAGATCGCCTTGGGCACTACCTCCTCGACCAGGGATTTCTGCTCGTCGCCGAGCTTGTCGAGCAGCTTCTGCACTTCCTGGCGGCCGAGCATCTCAGGCGAGTGGCGGTGCAGAAGGTGATTCAGGTGGGTGGCGATCACGGTGCTGGCATCGACCACGGTGTAGCCGAACACCTGGGCGTGCTCGCGCTGGGCGGCGTCGATCCACACCGCCGGAAGCCCGAAGGCCGGGTCCTGGGTCGGCGTGCCCTGGAGCTGCCCGGAGACCTGGCCCGGGTCGATCGCCAGCCACTTGCCCGGCTGCGCCTCGGCGCGGCCGATCTCGGCGCCCTTGAGCGACAGTACGTAGGCGTTGGGCGACAGCTCGAGGTTGTCGCGAATGTGCACCACCGGCGGCAAAAAGCCCACTTCCTGGGCGAACTTCTTGCGCACGCTCTTGATGCGCGCCAGAAGCTCGCCCTTCTGGCGCGAGTCGACCAGCGGGATCAAGCGGTGGCCGACTTCGAGCCCCAAGGTATCGACCAGTTGCACGTCCTCCCAGCTCGCCTCCGGGGTCTCCTGCACCGGCATGGGCGCATCCGCCATCTCCTCGGTGACCAGCACCTTCTCCTGATGGCGCTTGAGGTACCAGGCCAACCCGCCCAGAAGCGCCGTGAAGATCAGAAACACCAGGTTGGGCATGCCCGGCACCATGCCGAGAAGCCCCATCACCACGGCGGCGAGGATCATCACCTGGGGGTTGACGAACAGCTGGCTGAGCATCTGCTGGCCGACGTCCTGCTCGGTGTTGACCCGCGAGACCGTGACGCCGGCGGCGGTGGAGATCACCAGCGCCGGAATCTGTGCGACCAGGCCGTCGCCGATGGTCAGCAGCGTATAGGTGCGCCCGGCGTCGGCGAAGCCCATGTCGTGCTGCATCATGCCGATGATCAGCCCGCCGATGATGTTGACCACCATGATCACGAGCCCCGCCATGGCGTCGCCGCGCACGAACTTGCTGGCACCGTCCATGGAGCCGTAGAAGTCGGCTTCCTGGGCGACCTCGGCGCGGCGCTTCTTGGCGTCCTCCTCGCCGATCAGTCCGGCGTTGAGGTCGGCGTCGATCGCCATCTGCTTGCCGGGCATGGCATCCAGGGTGAAGCGCGCGCCGACCTCGGCGATGCGCCCGGCGCCTTTCGTGATGACCATGAAGTTGATGATCACCAGAATCAGGAACACCACCAGACCCACGGCGAAGTTGCCGCCGACCAGGAACGTGCCGAAGGCCTCGATCACCTTGCCCGCCGAGGCGCCGCCCTGGTGACCCTCCATCAGCACCACCCGGGTGGAGGCGACGTTGAGCGACAGCCGGAGCAGCGTGGTGAACAGGAGCACCGCCGGGAAGGCGGCGAAATCGAGCGGCTTCTCGGCGAACATGCTCACCAGCAGCACCATGATGGCCAGCGCAATGTTGAAGGTGAACAGCAGGTCGAGCGCAAACGGCGGCAGCGGCACGATCATCATGCCGAGGATCATGAGGATCAGAAGCGGCCCCGCCAGCAGCTTCACGGGGACGTCGCTCAGCGCACCGCGCTGACCGATGAGTTGGCTCAGGGCCTTCATGATGGGCGTGCCTCGTTGGCGCCGGGGCCGCGCGGGGGGTACGTCATGTCGTCGGGAACCGGCAGGTTATCGGGGGTCGGGGGTATCTCGCCCCCCTCGTGCGCCACGCTCTTCAAGCGGTACGCCCAGGCCATGACCTCGGCCACGGCAGTGTAGAGCTCGGCCGGCACTTCGCCGTCGAGGTCCACGTGATGATACAGCGCCCGCGCCAGCGGCGCGGCCTCGAGGCGCGGCACGCCGGCCTCGAGGGCGATGTCGCGAATCCGCCCGGCCACGGCGTCGGCGCCCTTGGCCACCACCCGAGGCGCGCCCATCTGACCTTCCTGATAGGAGAGCGCCACCGCGTAGTGGGTCGGGTTGGTGATGATCACGTCCGCCTCGGGCACCTTGCTCATCATGCGCCCGCGCGCCATGGCCTGCTGCTGCTGGCGAATGCGCCCCTTGACGTGGGGGTCGCCCTCGGACTCCTTGTGCTCGCGCTTCACTTCTTCTTGACTCATACGCAGCTTCTTGGCGTTGCTCCAGAGCTGATAGGGCACGTCGATCAGGATCACCACGATCAGCGAAAAGATCGCCAGCGCCGCAGCGAGGGCGGCCATGTTCAAGGCACTGGCCAGCGCCTGCTGGATGGGCAGGTCCGGCAGGCCCAAGAGGCGATCGATGTTGAAATAGATGAACGCCCCGGAGACCCCGCCCACCAGCACCGACTTGGCGATCGCCTTGGCAAGCTCGATCAGCGCCTGGGTGGAGAAGATGCGCTTGATGCCCGAGATCGGGTTGAGCTTGGAAAACTTCGGCTGCATGGACTTGGCCGACACCAGCCAGCCGCCGAGCAGCGCCGGGGCGACCAGCGCGACCACGCCCAAGAGGATGAACAGCGGCACCATGGCGATCAGCGTGCGCTGGCCGAGGTTCAGCGCGTTCACCAGCATCGGCGTGGGATCGAACGCCTGGCGACGATCGAACAGAAACGCCTGCTCCATGACCATGCCGAGCTGGTCGTAGAGCATCTGCCCCATGCTCCAGAGTCCGGCCACGCCGGCCATCAGCAGAAGCACCGTGGTCAGCTCGCGCGAGCGGGGAACCTGCCCCTCCTCGCGGGCCTTCTCCTTGCGCCTGGGCGTGGCCTCTTCGGTCTTTTCCTGATCGCTGTCGTTGTCTGCCATGGATCGTTCGGCTCATCCTGGGCGGTCTATAAGCGTCAGCCGCCCCGAAGGGCGGCTGAAGCAAGGTGCCTAGTGTGCCAGACGAGCCGGCGGACAATGTCCTAATAACCGGACATTAAAAGCCCAATTCGTCCAATAAGTCGTCCACCTGATCCTGGCCCGTGACGATGTCCGGGGCGTTGTCCCTGATCTGCGGGCCGTTGAGAAGCTCCTCCTTGCGCCGCGCGGTGTCGTTCTCCCACTGATCCTGCGCCTTGCGCTGCATGCTTTCGCGCGCTTCGGCGCCGGGCACGTTGTCGATCAGCACCTGGACCAGCTGGTGCTCGATCTCGCGGATCACGTCCATCATCTTCTTGATGACCTGCCCGGTGAGATCCTGGAAATCCTGCGCCATCATGATGTCCAGCAGCTCCTTGTTGGTGGCCGCGGTCATCTCGGGGACATCGTGAAGGTAGGCGCGGGTCTCCTTGACCAGGCTCTTCGCCTCGTCGAGCTCCTGGGGGGCGGCGAACCACTCGTCCCAGCGCTTGTCGAGCGCTTCGGCGCGTTCGGAGAGCTGATCCTGCAACGGCTGGGCGCGGTCGATGGCGTTGAGCGCCCGGTCCGCGGCCTGCTCGGTCATGGTGGCCACGTAATGCAGCCGGTCGCGGGCGTCGGGAATGGCTTCCGCCGCTTTCTCGATCTCCTTGTCCAGGCCAAGCTCACGCATGTTGTCGCGCAGCATGCGGGTCAGCTTGCCGATACGGTGGATCAGCTCTTCAGCGGCTTCCTCGGGCAGCGGGGTCGCGCCTGCCTGCTCATTCTGACTCATGGTACTCTCCTTGCAGGCCAGGCACCGAGCCCGGCCGCTTTATTATTTGCCCATCTTTTCGAAGATTTTGTTCAGCTTTTCCTCGAGGGTCGCCGCGGTGAACGGCTTCACCACGTAGCCGTTGGCACCGGCCTGGGCGGCAGCGATGATGTTCTCCTTCTTCGCCTCGGCGGTGACCATCAGCACCGGCAGCGCCTTGAGCGCGTCGTCCTGGCGAATCTCCTTGAGCATCTCGAGCCCGTCCAGGTTGGGCATGTTCCAGTCGGAGACCACGAACTCGAAGTTGCCGGCGCGCAGCTTGTTGAGCGCGTCCTGGCCATCCTCGGCCTCCTCGACGTTGGTGAAGCCCAGCTCCTTGAGCAGGCTGCGCACGATGCGGCGCATGGTCGGGAAGTCGTCCACTACCAGAAAGCTCATGTTCTTATCGGCCATCGTTCATCTTCTCCACGTGTAGGGCGTTGGGTGCCCCGGCCGATGCCGGGGCGTCGATCAAAAGGATTCCCACTCTTCGACGGCGCTCGTCCGGGCCGGCGCCTTCAGTGCCGAAGGGCGGTGGGCGCTCGAACGCGGCGCCTGTGCCACCGTGCGGGCGGCCGGCAGCGATGCGACGCCGCGCGCGCCCTCCAGCACCTTGAACACCGCGACCGCCTCCTCGAGCCGGTTGGCCTGCTCCTCGAGCGAAGCCGCTGCGGCCGCCGCTTCCTGGACCAGCGCGGCGTTCTGCTGGGTCACGTCGTCCATCTGGCCGACCGCGTGGCTGACCTGCTCGATACCGTCGCTCTGCTCCTGGGAGGCCGCCGATATCTCGTCCATGATGTCCGCCACCCGGCGCACGGCGGTGACCACGTCGGTCATGGTACTGCCGGCTTGCTCGACCAGGGTCGAACCATCGCTGATCTGCTTCACCGAGGTGTCGATCAGCGCCTTGATCTCCTTGGCGGCGTCGGCGCTGCGGCTGGCGAGGTTGCGCACTTCACCGGCCACCACGGCAAAGCCGCGGCCCTGCTCACCGGCGCGCGCCGCCTCCACCGAGGCGTTGAGCGCCAGGATGTTGGTCTGGAAGGCGATCGAGTCGATCACGCTGGTGATGTCCGCCACCTTCTGGGAGCTTTGCGAGATGCCGTGCATGGTCTGCACCACCCGCTCGACCACCTGGCCGCCCTGTTCGGCGGTGGTGGAGGCTTCGCCGGCCAGCGTGCTCGCCTGGCGGGCGTTGTCGGCGTTCTGCTTCACCGTGGCGGTCATCTCTTCCATGCTGGCCGCGGTCTGCTCGATGGACGCCGCCTGCTGCTCGGTGCGCGAGGAGAGCTCGGTATTGCCCTGGCTGATCTCGCGGGTGCCGTGGTGGATCGCGCCGCTGCCTTCGCGCACGCGGGCGACCAGGCCGGTGAGGTTCTCCTGCATGCTGCCCATGGCGGCGAACAGCCGGCCCACTTCGCTCTTGCCCGCCGGCGGCATCGGCTCGGTCAGATCCGCCTCGGCGATCTTGTTGAGTCGGCGCACGGCGTCGTTGAGCGGCGTGATCACGGTGCGGCGCAGGCCGAGGTAGATCAGCACGACGACCAGCAGCGTCACCAGTACCGCGACGATATAGAGGATGTTGAACAGGTGGCGCTGCTCTTGAATATCTTCCCGGATTCCGTCGACCCGCGAGAAGCCGAAGTCGCTGAAGGCCGTGATATGGTCGACGATACTCAGAAGCGGCTCTCTCAGCTCAAGGCGCAGCTCGTTGAAGCGCTGGTAGTTACCTGCTTCGAGGCTGGCATGTTGCTCCTTTATCAAGGGCATGAGCCGCTGATAGTCCTCGATCAAGGGGCGGGCAAGCTCTGCTCCCCGCGGGGTTTTCGGAGCGGCAATGAAGTTCTCGAAACGCACTTCGGTGCGCTCTATGCGATCCGCCGCTGCCGCCAGCGCCGAGCCGATCCGTTCGTTCTGCCCGGACATGGCGTAGCTTGCGGCCATCTCCAGCACGCGCATCGCCTGGTTGAGCAGCGAATCTCCGCGATTGAGCTCGTTGAGCTGTGCGCGACTGATGGTGGTCAGCGTCTCGACGTTCTTTTCGGTGGAGCGGTCGGTCATGACGTTGAGCGCGATCAGCGCCATGATCAGGACGCTGAAGCAGCCCAGTGCCGCTACCACCGCCGTGTGAATACTCAGGTTTCTTGCAAACCGCGCCATTTAGCTGATCTCTCTCGATGTCGTTTTCAGGTAGTGCATCATGTAATGCCTGTTGGTCATACCCGCTGCGCGCGCCCGGAAGCGGCGACCAGCGCCAGCACGCGCGCGGGGATCTCGTCCAGCGCCAGGGTCTCGCCAGCCCCGCCCACGGCGATCGCCTCGCGCGGCATGCCGAACACCACGCAGCTCTGCTCGTTCTGGGCGATGGTCGGCGCGCCGGCCTGGCGCATTTCCAGAAGTCCCACCGCGCCATCCTTGCCCATGCCGGTCAGGATCACGCCGATGGCGTTCTTGCCCGCGTGCTTGGCCGCGGAGTGAAACAGTACGTCCACCGACGGGCGGTGGCGGTTGACGGGCTCGCCGTCGTGCAGGCGTACCACGTAGTTGGCGCCGCTTCTGGCAAGCTCCAGGTGGTGGCCGCCGGGCGCGATGTAGGCGTGCCCGGGCAGCACCCGTTCGCCCTCGGAGGCTTCCTTGACGGTGATCCGGCACAGCCGGTCGAGGCGCTCGGCGAAGGAGCGGGTGAACCCGCCGGGCATGTGCTGGGTGATCAGGATCGCCGGCGAGTTGGCGGGCAGCGGCTCGAGCACGGCGCGAATCGCCTCGGTGCCGCCGGTGGAGGCGCCGATGATGATCAGCTTCTCGCTCGAGATCAAAGGCGCTTTCAGCGCCGCCGGGGCGGCGGCAGCCTTGCGCGCCTGGCGCGGACGCGAGCGCGCGGCGGCGCGAATCTTGTCGGCGATTTCGCTGGCGTATTCCAGCATGCCGCTTCTCACCCCGAGGCTCGGCTTGGCGACGAAATCCAGCGCCCCGAGCTCGAGGGCGCGCAGGGTGATCTCCGAGCCGCTCTGGGTCAGCGACGACACCATCAGCACCGGCATCGGGCGCAGGCGCATCAGCCGGTCGAGGAAATCGAGCCCGTCCATGCGCGGCATCTCGACGTCCAGCGTCAATACGTCCGGGTTGTGCTGCTTGATGAGATCCCGTGCCACCAGGGGGTCCGGGGCGGTGGCAACGACCTCCATGTCCGGCTGCTCGTTGATGATCGTGGTCAGCAAATCGCGAATCAGCGCCGAGTCGTCGACGCACAGCACCTTGATCTTGGCAGTACTCAAAGCCCGCCTCCTGTTTGAAAACTCACCGATGACCGCCTCTGCAATGGTTGTCGCATGTGCCTTCTACCGGCCGCTGTCGGCGAGGGTGTAGACCGTCTGGCCGCGCAGCTTGAAGGCGTTGCTGATGTAGGAGAAGTTCTCCGAATGGCCGGCGAACAGCAGCCCGTCGCGCTTCATCAGTGGCGCGAACCGTTTCAATATCGCGGTCTGTGTCTGCTTGTCGAAATAGATCATGATGTTGCGACAGAAGATGGCATCGAAGGGCCCCTTCACCGGCCAGCTCGGCGCCAGCAGGTTCAGCGGCAGAAACTCGACCATCGCCATCACTTCCGGGCGCACGCGGGCCAGTCCCGCGTGACTGCCGGTGCCCTTCTGGAAAAACCGCTTCACCCGTGCCTCGTCGAGCTTGCGCACCTGCTCCTGGGGGTAGATCCCGGCCTGGGCCTTGGCCAGCGCATCGGTATCGATGTCGGTGGCGACGATACGCGCGTTCGCGGCCCGACCGCCGAGGGTCTCCAGCAGCGTCATCGCGATCGAGTAGGGCTCTTCGCCGGTGGAGGCCGCCGAGCACCAGATGTTGACCGGGCCCGTGGCGTGTCGCACGTGCTCGGCGAGCAGCGGAAAGTGGTGCGCCTCGCGAAAGAAGGCGGTCAGGTTGGTGGTCAGCGCGTTGGTGAACGCTTCCCACTCCCGGGCATCGGGCTGGCGCTCGAGCCGCGTGAGATAGTCGGTGAAGCGCGTCAGGCCATGATGACGCAGCCGCCGGGCCAGCCGGCTATAGACCATCTCGCGCTTGTGTTCGGCCAGCACGATGCCGGCGCGCTGATAGATCAGCTCGCGAATGCGCAGGAAGTCGGCATCGGTGAGAATCAGATCGCGTTCGATCTGATTGCCCGTTGTCCACGTTCCGCCCTCCCCCGATCCATCGCGTGGTTCGCTCAAAATTCTTCCCACTCCTCTACGGCAACGGTCTGACGCCTGGCCGGCGGTGCTGCCAGCGGCGCCTTCGAAACACTCGGCGGCGCGGCGAGCGCCACCGATTCACGCGGCGGCGCCTGGCGCGGCGCGCCCTGGGCCGCCTGGGCGCTCAATCGAAACGCTTCGACGGACAGCGACAGCAAACTCGCCTGGCGCTCGAGCGCGGCGGCGGCCTGGGCGGTTTCCTGGACCCGCACGGCGTTTTGCTGGGTGGCCTGGTCCATCTCGGCGACGGACTGGTTGACCTCGGCGATGCCGGTGCTCTGCTCCTCGGAGGCCGAGGAGATCTCGTGCATGATGTGGGTGACGCTGCGCGCCGCCTCGGCCACGTCGCTGATCGCCGCTTCAGCCTTCTCGACCAGGCCGGCGCCGGTGGTGACGTCCTGGCTGGAGCCGTCGATCAGCCCGCGAATCTCCTGGGCGGCGGCGGCCGAACGCCCGGCCAGGTTGCGCACCTCCTCGGCCACCACGGCGAAGCCGCGACCGTGCTCGCCGGCCCGCGCCGCCTCCACCGAGGCGTTGAGCGCCAGGATGTTGGTCTGGAAGGCGATGGAGTCGATCACATCGATGATGTCGGTCATCTTCTGCGAGCTCTGAGTGATGCGCTGCATGTTGTTCACCAGCTGGCTCATCAGATCGCCGGTCTGGGTGACCCGCTCGGCGTTCTCGTCCGCCAGGCGGCGTGCCTGCTGGGCGTTGTCGCTGTTCTGGCGCACCGTGGTGGTCATCTCCTCCATGCTGGAGGCGGTCTGCTGCAGCGAAGCGGCCTGCTGTTCGGTGCGCGCGGAGAGCTCCTCGTTGCCGCTGGCGATGTTCTGGGCCGCCGGCGTGACGACATCGATGCCGCCCTTGACGTCACCGATGATGCTGCTGAGGCTCTTGCGCATGGTGTTGAGCGAACCCAGCAGGTGGCCGATCTCGTCGCGACGGCTTGGCGGTACCCGGGCCGCCAGGTTGCCGCCGGCGATCTGCAGGGTGAAGCGCGAGGCCGCCTTCAAGGGCTTCAGGATCGAGCGCAGGATCGCCACACCCAACAGGATCAGCGCCAGAAGCCCCAGCGCGAGCACACCGGCCTGGAGGGCAAGCATGTTCCCTTGGGCGGCATCCGCGTTGGCCGCCATCGTCTCGGCAGCGCGCTGCTTCTCGCCGATCAGGTCGTTGACCATCCGCGAGAGATCGCGCCCTTCGCTGTTCATCATGGCGTTGACGCCTTCGATACCGGTGAAGGCCTGGTAGGTCTCCTCGGCGCGCAGCACCTCGACGGCACGGCCCATGCCGTCACTCAGAAACGCCTGCAGGCGGTCGTCGAAATCGCTGGCGAGCGCCGTATCGTTCACCGCGCGACCGTAGTAGTCCTGCCAGGTCGCCCCGACCTCGCTGGTGCTCGCCTCGACCGCGTCGGCGATCTCGAAGCGGCTGTTGATCAACTCCATGCGCGTGGGCTCGACCAGCGACTGGCGGGTCTCGGCGATGGTCTGGTCGATCTGCTGCAGACGGATGACGTCGCGCAGGCCATCCTGGTCGAGGCGCTTT
>NZ_JAMZBC010000100.1 GCF_024158715.1 Halomonas sp. 707D7
GGGCAGAGCGAGCAGCTCGCCACCCTCGATCACGACTATGCGCGACTGCTGGCCGGGGATGCGGCGCTCGAGACGGTGCGCCGCGACACGCTGCGCTTTCGCGGCTCGATCGCCGCACGTATCCAGGAGATGGAAGAGCGCATCGCCAGCGTCATCCAGAGCGCCCAGACGATTTCCGATCGCACCATGTACAGCCAGGCGCGTCGCTTTGCCGACCAGCGCGATCTGATGGAGGCCTGGCGCGAGGAGGGCACCACGACGCTGCCCACCCAGCTGCTGGACAACCTCTACGCCCCGCAGGTGGATATCGGGCGACTCAGCGGCGAGGCGCGGCTCGCCATCTCGCGGCTGGCGGACCTGAGCCGCCAGATGGTCCAGGCCGAGGACATGGACGCGCTGATGGACCTGCGCAACTACGTGATCGCTCCCCAGGTGAGCCTTGCGCTAGAGTCGCTGGCCGCCATCGCCGAGGCGCCCAGCACCGAAGTGGAGCAGCGCGCGATGATCAACGCGCTGGCCGAGGAGATCGAGGCGCTCAACGAGCTGATGGTCGAGGCGCCGGAGTCGGTGTTCGCCCTGCGCGAGGCGCAGCTCGCCCTGGCCGCCCGCACCCAGGCGGCGCTGCAGGAGACCGCCGGGGCGCTGGAGGCGATGAGCGTCGATCTGAACGCCGTCAATACCCATATCGCCGCCCAGGCGAGCACCGCGAGCGCCCAGGCGGAAGGCCTAGCGGACACCGGGCGCACGCTTCTGGTGCTGGTGGCGCTGGGGGTGATCGTGGTACTGGCGGTGTTCGGCTGGCGCACCCTGGTGCGCGTGCTTGGCCCGCTGGTGCTGATGCGCCGGCAGATGGAGAGCATCGGCGGCGCCTCCGGCGAAAGTGCGGATCTCTCCAAGCGCCTGGCGCTGGCCCGCAACGACGAGGTGGGCCAGGCCGCGCTCGCCTTCAACCAGATGATGGATACCTTCGAGGGCATGGTGCGCCAGGTGCGCGAAAGCGCCGAGGATATCGCCCACAGCAGCCGCCAGATCGCCGACGGCAACGAGAACCTCTCCCAGCGCACCGACCAGCAGGCGGCGTCGCTGGCCGAGACCGCCTCGAGCATCGAGCAGATGGCCGCCACGGTGAAGCAGACCGCCGACTACGCCGACCAGGCCAAGGACGCCAGCCACCACGTCGACCAGCGCGCCCGCTCCGCCGGCGAGGTCGCCCGGCAAAGTGCCGAGGCGATGGGCGCCATTCGTCAGGCGAGCGAGAAGATCACCTCGATCATCAAGGCGATCGACGACATCGCCTTTCAGACCAACCTGCTCGCCTTGAACGCCTCGGTGGAAGCCGCGCGTGCCGGCGAGCAGGGCCGTGGCTTCGCGGTGGTCGCCCAGGAGGTGCGCAAGCTCGCCGGGCGCAGCGCCGACGAGGCGGCGCAGATTCGCCACCTGGTGGACGACAGCGTCAAAAAGGTGAGCGAGGGCGAGCACCTCGTCACCGCCTCCAGCGAACACCTGCAGGAGATCGTCGATAGCCTCACCCAGGTCACCCAGTACGTCACCGACATCGCCAGCGCCACCTTCGAGCAGTCCTCGGGGATCGATCAGATCAACGACGCGATCGCCCAGCTCGACCAGGTCACCCACCAGAACGCCAAGCTGGTGCAGGAGGCCAACCAGGCGAGCCAGACCCTGGACGAGCGCGCCGGCGACATGCACGCCTTGATGAGCCGCTTTCAGGTAGGCGCGGGACAGCGCCCGGTGCCCCTGCCCGCCGGCGAGGAGCTGGCGCGGCTGACCTGAGGCGCACTCGTCCGTTCGGCTTCGGGCGGCGTCATGGGTTGAATTCGCGCCGGCGCGTCGGCATCTAGGTCTTCATACCCACGATGTCGACGCGCGATGTTGACACAATGGCAAGGAGCAGACATGACGACGCTAGTGATAGGCGCCCACGGACAGATCGGCAGGCAGTTCTGCGAGCTCGCCCACCAGGACGGCGTGGCCGTTCGGGCGATGGTGAGAAAGCCGGAGCAGGCCGAGTGGTTCGCGTCTCGCGGTATCGAGGCGGTGATCGGCGATCTCGAAGGTGACATGGAACATGCTTTCGAAGGCTGCGACGAGGTGGTGTTCACCGCCGGCTCCGGGCCGCACACCGGCCCCGACAAGACGCTTCTGATCGACCTGTACGGAGCGATTCGCACGGCGGACATCGCGCGTGACAAGGGGCTTTCGCGCTACGTGATGGTCAGCGCGATTCGCGCCGAGAAGCCGCTCGAGGCGCCGGAGAAGATGCGCCCTTACATGGCCGCCAAGTTCGCCGCCGACCGCCACCTGGAAAGCGCGGGGCTTTCCTACCTGATCCTGAAGCCCGGTCGCTTGACCGACGAGGCTGCGACCCACGGCTTCACCGACGTGTTCGAGGATTCCGCCAACCAGTCGATCACCCGCGCCGACGTCGCTCATGCGCTCTTGCACGTGGTACGTCATCCCGAGATCAAGAACCGCGCGGTCACGCTGCTCAACGGCGAGCGCTCCCTCGACGAGCTGATCCGCTAGGTGAACGCCCCGCTTGGCGCGCCCATCGGGGTGATCGCCGATACCCACGGCCTGCTGCGGGACGAGGCCCTAATCCTGCTGGCGGGGTGTAGTCGAATCCTGCACCTGGGGGACGTGGGCCACCGGGACGAGGACGCGTGCATTCTCGATATGCTCGAAACCCTTGCACCGGTGACCCGGGTGCGGGGCAATATCGATACCGCCCCTTGGGCGGAGGCAATGCCTTACCACGAGACGATCGTGGTCGATGGCTGGACGCTGTATCTTGTGCACCGGCTGGAGGACGCCGACCCGCCGATCGTTGCCCAGGCGATCCTGCACGGCCACTCCCACAAGCCGCGCAACGAATGGCGCGACGGGCGACTGCTCTTCAATCCGGGCGCGGCGGGCAAACGGCGCTTCAAGCTACCCATCACCCTTGGCAAGCTCTGGCCAACGCCCGGCGGGCTCAAGAGCGCGATTGTGCATCTGCCGCTTTGAGCCCGCCGGGCGCGGTGTTCAAGCGCGTCGGGCGGGCTTTCTCAGAGGCGTCAGAAGCTCGCTCAACCCGTTGTGATCGATTTCCTGCATCAGTCGAAGCAGTTGTCCTAACTCGCCAGGGGGGAATCCCTCCCGGGCGAACCAGTTGAGATAGGGGCCGGGCAGGTCGGCGATCAACGTGCCCTGATGCTTGCCGAAGGGCATCCTCTTGCTCACGAGTTTTTCCAGGTCTTCAGCCACCATGGCTTCACCTTCTGTTATCGGATTCGGGTGGGTTGTGATATGCGATTAATGACAGTTTTGTTAGACTTTGGTCGAGGTCAAGAGTCCTTCGCGACCAGGCGGTCACTGCCTGCGTCTTTTTTTCGTTGTTCAGGGTCTATCATGGTCAAACGTTTCAGGTTGTTACTTTGCTCACCGCTGCTTGCACTCGCCAGTGCGCCCGCCTTCGCGGATGAGCCGGTGGATGTCGTACTGGTGGGCGGCGGCATCATGAGCGCCACCCTCGGCACTTATCTACACGAACTCGAACCCGAATGGAACATTCAGATGTTCGAGCGCCTGGACGTGGTGGCGAGCGAAAGCTCGAACGCCTGGAACAATTCCGGCAGCGGCCACTCCGCCTTCATGGAAATGAACTACACCCCGGATGATTCCGGTCAGGTGGAAATTCAGCGGGCGGTGAACGTCACCGAGCAGTTCGAAGTATCCCGCCAGTTCTGGGCCCACCAGGTGGCCAACGGTGTCTTGAACGACCCGTCTTCCTTCATCAATACGGTCCCGCACTTCAGCCTGGTATGGGGCGACGAGGACGTGGCGTTCTTGCGCGAACGCTTCGAGAAGATGACCGCCAATCCGCTCTACGCCGGCATGGAGTACTCCGAAGACCCCGAAGAAATCGCCGAGTGGATGCCGCTGATCATGGCAGGTCGCGATGGGTCGCGCCCGGTCGCGGCCACCCGCATGCAGATGGGCACCGAGGTCAACTATGGCGAGCAGACCCGCCAGATGATCGCCTCCCTTGAGGATAACGAGCATTTCACGTTGTCTCTGGAGAGCGAAGTGCGCGGGCTCGATCGCAACGACGACGGTACCTGGCGCGTGACCGTGACCAATCTGTCCAGCGGTGACGAGACCAGCGTCGATGCCCGCTATGTGTTCCTGGGCGCGGGCGGGGCGGTGTTGCCGCTGCTGCAGGAGTCCGGTATTGCCCAGGCGAGCCTCTACGGCGGCTTCCCGGTAGGCGGGCAGTTCCTCTACACCACCAATCCGGAGGTCGTGTCCCAGCATCCCATCAAGGTCTACGGCAAGGCCGGGGAAGGCTCGCCGCCCATGTCGGTGCCACACCTGGATTACCGTAATCTCGACGGCGAGCCCGCGCTCTTTTTCGGCCCCTTCGCCACCTTCTCGAGCAAGTTCTTGAAAGAGGGCTCCTGGACGGATCTGTTCGGTTCGCTCTCCTTGGATAACACCTGGCCAATGATGCAAGTCGGGTTCGACAACTTCAGTCTGGTGCGTTACCTAATGGGCCAGGTCGTGCAGTCCGACAACGCCCGCTTCGAGGCGCTTCAGGACTTCTACCCTGAAGCCAATCGCGACGACTGGCAGCTCTGGACCGCCGGGCAGCGGGTCCAGATCATCAAGGACACTGACGACGGCGGCGTGCTGCAGTTCGGCACCGAAGTGATCGTCTCCGACGATGGCTCCATGTCCGCACTTCTGGGTGCTTCGCCGGGAGCCTCCACCTCGCCCACCATCATGCTGAGCCTTCTCGAGCGCGTGTTCGCCGAGCAGGTGGCAAGCGATGCCTGGCAGCAGACCCTGACCGAGATCCTGCCTTCCTACGGCCAGCACCTGGCGGACAGCCCGGAACTTCTGCGCGAGGTGCGCTCCTATACGGCGCATCTTCTCGAACTCGACGAGCCGATGAACCTGCTCGAGGAGCGCGAGGCAAGCGACGTGGACGAGATGAACGACGGCGACGATACCGCCACCGAGATCATGGACGTGAGCGATGAAAGCGACGAGCACGATGCAGTGCCCGTCACTGACGATGCCGACGACGCCTGATGCTCGTCAGACTCTTCAATCCCACCCTTCGCGATGCAAAGGGTGGGTCAGAGGCGCCCCTGGCTCGAGATCAGCTCGGCCAGGGTTCTGGCGGGTTCGCCGAGCGTTGCCCGAGCGCGATGAATCAGTCCCACCTCCCGATAGAACGTCTCCTCTCCCAGTGACATCGCCCGTACCCCCGCAGGCCAGCGCTCCCACGCCATGGCCTGGGGCACCAGGGCGACGCCCACGCGATTGACCACCAGACGCAGGATCGCATCCAGTTCGTCGACCTCGCACACCTGTTGCGTGTTCAGGTGGTGATGACGCAGAAAACGCTCGACCTGACGCCCACCGAACGATGCTCGGTCATAGCGAATGAACGGGTGGCTTTCGAGCAGTACCCGCCAGTCGTCGCCTGAAAGGTGCTCGGGCACCAGCAGGCGAAAGGGTTCCCGCGCCAGGGTCGTCCAGTCCAGGTCCGGGTGCAGTGAGAAGGGCGGTCGAATCAGTACCGCCATGTCCAGCTCGCCGCTGTCCACGTGATCGAGAAGCTCCATGGAGAGCCCGGGCACGATGCGGCTCTGGCACTCCGGTACCCCATGGTGAAAGCGCGCCATAATGTCCGGCAGAAAGACACGCTGCAAGGAGGCGATGGCGCCGAGGGTAACGCGTCGGGTCGCGGTGGCGCTCTGACTGGCGCCCAACTGGGCATAGAGTGTGAGCAGGTGTTCCGCCTGAAGCAGAATTTCCTCCCCTCGGGCGGTCAGAAGCGACCCTCGGCCGCTGCGCTCGAAGATCGGCGTGCCCAATGCGCGCTCCAGGCGCTTCATCTGGGCGCTGACCGCCGCCTGGGTCAGGCCGATCTTCTTGCCGGCAGCGGCGAAGGTGCCCTCGCGCGCGACTGCCCGAAGCGTCTTCAGCTCGCGGATCATCGATCACTTCCTTTTGTGAATTGACCAAATAAATATTGATTTTATTTTCGCATGGATCCACCTAGCATGGAGACATAACGCCACAACGACTCTCTATCCCAGGAGCTGCCATGAGCCTTTCCCCGTTCCATCTCGCCATTCCGGTCTACGACGTGCCGCTGGCGCGTGCTTTCTACAACGACGTGTTCGGCCTCGAAGAGGGCCGCTCCAGCGAGAGCTGGGTCGACTTCAACTTCTTCGGCCACCAGCTGGTGATCCACGGTCACCCGAAGACCCCGGGCCAGGAGAGCGCCCACACCAACCCGGTGGACGGCCACGACGTGCCGGTGCCGCACTTCGGCGTGCTGCTGGAGTGGGACGAGTGGGAAGCGCTGGCCGAGCGTTTGAAGCAGAAGGGCATCGAGTTCGTCATCGAACCCTACATTCGCTTCAAGGGCCAGGTCGGCGAACAGGCCACCATGTTCCTGCTCGACCCGTGCGGCAACGCCCTGGAGTTCAAGGCGTTCAAGGACAAGAGCCAGATATTCGCCAAGTAAGCCACGCTTGCGTGTCCAGGGCGCCGGGGGTCATACCCCCGGCGCCTTTGCGTTGCGGCGATGCTTGAGCGGGGAGTCGCCGAAGTAGCGCTTGTAGTCGCGGCTGAACTGGGAAACGCTGCGATACCCCACCGCCAGGGCCGCCTGGTTGACGTTGTAACGGTGCTGGGCCAGCAGCGCCTGGGCCTTCAACAGGCGCAGGCGCTTGACGTACTGGCCCGGCGAGACCCGAGTGATCTGCTTGAAGTGCTGGTGAAAGGCGGAGCTCGACATGCTCGCCTGGCGCGCCAGCGCCTCGACGCTGGTCTCCTCGTCGAAGCGCTCGTGAAGCCGCGACAGCACCTGAACGATACGCGAATAGTGGCCGTGGCCCTGCACCAGCGCCTTGAGCGCGGGGCCCTGCTCACCCTGGAGAGCCTCGTACACCACCTCGCGAACGCGCGCCGCGCCCATCGCCCGGCAGGCGCCCGGGTCGTGCAGCGTTCGGGCCAGCCGGGTTACCGCCTCGGCCATCGAAGTGCCCATCTCGACCGATGCCATCGGGCGTGGAAAGCGTGACGACGGCGTCTCCTGCTGCATGGCATTGACCAGCTCGCCCAGCAGCGCCGGGTCGAGCTTGACGGAAATGCCCAGAAGCGGCGCCTCGACGCTGCCGAAGGTTTCGCACTCGAAAGGCAGGGGCAGAGTCTGCACCAGGTAGTGCCCCGGGTCGTAGTGGATCTCGCGATCGCCCAGGTAGCCGGTCTTCCTGCCCTGGGCGATCACGATCAGGCTGGGGTCGTACATCAGCGGCGTGCGCGTCTGATGGCGGCCCAGGTGCAAAAGCGCGACCTGGTCCAGGCGGGTGGCATTGAAGCCGGCGTGGCGTGCCAGCGGGGCGATCAGCTCGGCAAGCGTGTGCGCGCTCGACGCGGCTGTATCCATTGAGCTCATGGGGGAATCGATGCCTGGTTCGAGAATCATGCTGCTTTCGGGGAGCTTGATGTTACATCATTGCGAATTATTGGAGAAATGGGCAAAAACGCCGTAGCTTCCTTTGTCGCGCCCCTGGCCGCGAGCACCAATAATGACCGGGTTCGACAATTCCCCTGGAGCGATCAATGACCCAAGCGAAATCCTTTGCCGCCTTCGCCGCCGACAAGCCCCTGGCACCGTTCAGTTTCGAGCGCCGCGCCCCGCGTCCGGACGACGTCGCCATCGAGATCCTCTACTGCGGCGTCTGCCACAGCGATCTGCACTTCGCCCGCAACGACTGGGGCATGAGCCAGTACCCGGTGGTGCCGGGCCACGAGATCGTCGGCCGCGTGACGGCCGTGGGCGAGAAGGTCAGCCGTTTCAAGGCGGGGGACCTGGTCGGCGTGGGCTGCATGGTCGACTCCTGCAGAAGCTGTGCGGCGTGCAGCGACGGCGTCGAGCAGTACTGTCTGGAAGGCTTCACCATGACCTACGGCGGCCCGGACCGGGTCGACGGCACCCTTACCCAGGGCGGTTACTCCGATTCGATCGTGGTCAGCGAGCACTTCGTGCTGAAGATGCCGGACGGCATCGACCTGGCCTCGGCGGCGCCCATCCTGTGCGCCGGTATCACCACCTACTCGCCGCTCAAGCACTACGGCGTCAAGGCGGGCCACAAGCTCGGCGTGATCGGCATGGGCGGACTTGGCCACATGGGCGTGAAACTCGCCAAGGCGCTGGGCGCCGAGGTGACCGTGTTCACCCGCTCCGACGCCAAGGTCGAGGAAGCCAAGCGCAACGGCGCCGATCACGTGGTGGTCTCGAGCGACCCGGCGCAAATGGAGGCGGTGGCCGCAAGCTTCGACTTCATGCTCGATACCGTGCCGGTCCAGCACGACCTGAACCCCTACCTCAATGCCTTGAAGTACGACGGCACGCATATCCTGGTCGGCCTGCTGGAGCCTATCGAGCCGGCGATCGAGGCCTTCAACCTGGTCTTCAAGCGTCGCGTGGTGGCGGGCTCTCTGATCGGCGGCATCGCCGAGACCCAGGAGCTCCTCGAGCTGTGCGCCGAGCAGGGCATCACCTGCGACGTCGAGATGCTCGACATCAACGATATCAACCAAGGCTTCGAGCGCATGGAAAAGGGTGACGTGCGCTACCGTTTCGTCATCGACATGGCCACGCTCAAGGGCGATGCTGCCTGATTCGCACCGTGTTCGATCGACCGCCGCGGGTTCGCCTGCGGCGTTTTCGTGTTCAGGGCATTGAACTTTGGTCGCGAAAACCTTAAATCGGCTTCAGCTTCACGCCCGCTCGCCGATGCCCTTTAGGATGACCGTCCAACGAGAAGGGATACCGTGATGCGCAATCTGTCGATCAAATGGAGCCTGACCGCCGCCCTGGCGCTGTTGCTGGTGATGATCGCCCTGGCCAGCGGCCTGGGCTTCTTCGCCAGCCAGTCGAGCAACCGGGCGCTGGTCGAGCTCAACGGCGTCAACGTGCGCCTGGCGAACCTGGCCAACCGTACCCAGGTGAACGCGCTGCGCGCCCAGACCTTTCTGGACCGCTCGGCCAGCTTCAGCACCCAGGGCGACCCGGAGCGCGGCGCCGAGAGCCTGGCGCGGGCCAGCGAGGCTTTAACGCGCTCCCGGGCGCGCTTCGCCGAGTTCCAGGCCTACCCGGTGAGCGACCAGGACGAGCTTGCCGGCCACCGCGACGCCATCGTCGCTGCCTTCGAGGCCTACGTCGTCGAGGGCATGGTGCCGCTGCTCGACGCCGCGCCGTTCCAGATTCAGCGCAGCCAGGAGAGCCTGAGCGCGCTAGGCGCTGCGCTCGACGAGGCGATGAGCGGCTTCGTCGCCTACAGCCAGGCGCGCAGCGCCCGACTGCTCGACGACGCCTCGACGCTCACCGAGCGGCTCGGTATCGTGGCTCTGGCGCTTCTGATCGTGTCGCTGCTGGCCGCGGCGGCGCTGCGCCTTGGCATGATGCGAAGCGTCGTCAAGCCGCTCGAACGGGCGCTCGAGCACTTCGCGGCCATCGCCGACGGCGATTTGACCCAGCGCATCGAGGATCGCGGGCGCAACGAGATCGGGCGGCTGTTCGCCGGGCTCGACGCCATGCAAGCGCGCTTGACGACGCTGGTCGGCTCGCTGCGTGCCAGCAGCGACAGCGTCTTCACCGGGGCAGAGGAGATTTCCTCGGGCAGCCAGGATCTCTCCACGCGCACCGAGGAGCAGGCTTCGGCCTTGCAGCAGACCGCCACGAGCATGGAGGAGATGGCCACCACCGTGCGCAACAACGCCGATATCGCCGAGCAGGCCGATGCGCTGTCCGTGGCGGCGACGCGCTCGGCCCAGCAGGGCGGGGCGGAGGTTGCGCGCACCGTGACACGGATGCGCGACATCGCCGAAAGCGCTCATCGGGTCAATGACATCATCGGCGTGATCGACGCCATCGCCTTTCAGACCAACATTCTAGCGCTCAACGCCTCGGTGGAGGCCGCCCGGGCCGGCGAGCAGGGCCGTGGCTTCGCGGTGGTGGCCGGCGAGGTGCGCGCCCTGGCCACGCGCAGCGCCGACTCCGCCCGGGAGATTCGCGTGCTGATCGAGCAGACCACGACCAGCATCAACGATGGTGCGCGCCAGGCCGAGCACTGCGGCGCCACCATGGCAGAAAGTGTCGAGGCGATCGAGAGGGTCACCGCACTGGTGGGCGAGATATCCACTGCGACGCGGGAGCAGACCAGCGGCATCGAGCAGATCAACGCCGCGCTGACCGAGATGGACTCGGTGACCCAGCAAAACAGCGCCCTGGTGCAGCAGACCAGCGCCGCCGCCGGTACCCTCGAGCATCAGGCGAGCGAGCTTGCCGACCTGATCGCCACCTTCAAGGTGGGTACTCAGGCAGCGCAGCCCGCCACGCCCGCGCTCGACCCGCCCGCTGCCGCCCGGCTAGCTATCGCTTAAGCGCCGGGCAGGTACGCCGACACGCGCAGGCGCACGTAGTCGGCGCTCCAGTGGCCCTGGCCATCGCTCAGGCTGTGCGAGAGCAGGTTCAGGGTATTGTCCATCACCGTGATCTTGAGATCGTCGTCGAGGCCGTGGAAGAAGGGCTGGGCGAAGGTCTCGAGCCACGCCTGCATGCCGGTGGGCAGCGGGGTCGGGCGGGGAATCAGCGCGATGCTGTCGACCTTGAAGCCGGCGGTCTCGAGCAGGTGGGCGTACTCCTCGGCGGTCGGGAAGTACCAGGGGTGACGGCCCCGGGCGCTGATGCCGCGAAACTGCAGCGAGGCGATCAACGCGGTGCAGATGGCGGCGACGTTGCCGTGGCCGCCGAACTCCGCCACGAACCGCCCGCCGGGTTTGAGCGCGCGCTTGACGCCCGCCAGCACCGTCTGCGGGTCGAGCATCCAGTGCAGCGCGGCGTTGCTGAACACGGCATCGAACTGCTGGTCGAAGGGCAGCTGGTAGGCGTCGGTGCGCTGGGCATTGACGCCTCGCGCCCGGGCGGCCTCGACCATCGCCTCCGAGGCGTCCACGCCCAGCACCTCGGCGCCCTGGCGGGCGATGCGCTCGGTCAGGGCGCCGTCACCGCAGCCAAGATCCAGAATGCGCTCACCGGGACTGGCGGCGAGCAGCGCCAGAACGTCCTGCCCCAGAGCGGGCACGAAGCTTGCGTTTTCGGCATACTGGCGGGCGCTCCAGGACTGGCCGGGGATCTGTGGTGTCGAGGTCATGGCGATTTCCAGGCATCGGCTGAGGGGATGCAGCGTTTTTTTCCAGTATAGCCAGTTACCGGCTATTTTATTAGCGCACAAATGAAGGCGCAGGCGTCATCTGCGACGACGTCACGAGGATAACCGAGGACCTATGAACGATACGATCGAACTGCTGAAATCTCACCGCTCCATTCGTGCCTTTAAAGACCAGAAGATCCCCCGGGAGCTTCTGGTCGAGCTGATAAAGGCCGGGCAGGGGGCGGCGACCTCCAGTCATGTGCAGGCCTACAGCATCATTCACGTGCAGTCGCGGGAAAGCCGCGAGAAGCTTGCCGAACTCGCCGGCGGACAGCCCTACGTCGCCGATGCGTCCACCTTCCTGGTGTTCTGCGCCGACATGAAGCGCCCCCTCGAGGCCGCCGAGCGCGCCGGCGCGGAGGTGATTTCCGGCATGACCGAGCAGCTTCTGGTGGCCACGGTGGATACCGCCCTGGTGGCCCAGAACGTGGTCGTGGCGGCGGAATCTGTCGGGCTTGGCATCTGCTACATCGGCGGGCTGCGCAACAACCCGGGCGCGGTGAGCGAACTTCTGCACCTGCCGGATCACGTCTATCCGGTGTTCGGCCTGTGCATCGGCTATCCCGAGCCCGAGCGCATTCCCGAAATCAAGCCGCGCCTGCCCGTGGAGGCGGTGCTCAAGGAGGAGGTCTACCAGGAGGATGCCGCCGAGGTCGCGGCCTTCGACGACACCATGCGCACCTACTACCGCGCGCGCAGCAGCGCCAACAAGGATACCGACTGGTCGCACAACCTGACCCCGCTGTTCGAG